>NZ_CP061725.1:1243622-1554528 GCF_014764405.1 Micromonospora craniellae
GCTCGGCGACGTCGAGTTCACCGCCGGAGCGAACCGGATCGAGCTGACCCTGCCGCCGGCCGACGGGACACAGCGCACCGTCCTCAGTGGTGGCGCGAGCCAGGTCGTCGTCCGCCTGGCCGGTGACGCCCCGGTGCGGGTACGCGCGGGCGGTGGCGCCGGGTCGGTCACCGTCGACGGGTCCACCCACTCCGGCGTGGCCGGCGGCACGGTGCTGACGCCACCGGAGTGGGAGTCGGCCCCGGACCGCTACGACATCGACGCCACCTCCGGCGTCTCCACCCTCACCGTCGACCGCACCGACGCCGACCGCTGAACCCCGCCCGGCCACCGGTCGGCATCGAGCGCCTGGATACCGTACGTCGGCGAGGGCGGGCAGAGGGCCTCGCCGTCTGGAGTGAAGGTGGTCGACACCATGCGTCTGCACGTCGGATGTGCGATGTGGGCGCACAAGGCATGGCAGGGTCGACTGCTGGCCCATCCGCTGCCGACGCAGGAACGGCTGCGGCACTACGCCGGGTGGTGCGACGCGGTCGAGGGCAACACGACGTTCTACGCCACGCCGACCCGGGACACCGTGGCCACCTGGGTGCAGCAGACCGGCACCGACTTCCGGTTCGTGGCCAAGCTGCCGAAGGTGGTGACCCACGAACGCCGACTCAGCGAGGTCACCGAGCCGATGCGGGTGTTCCTGGACGCGATCGCGCCGCTCGGCCCGCGCGCCCACGCCCTCTGGGTCCAGCTTCCCGGTTCGTTCGGCCCGGACGACGTACCCACGCTGGCCCGCTTCCTGCGCCGGCTGCCCGCCACCTACCGGGCGGCGGTGGAGGTCCGCCATCCCGCCTTCTTCACCGAGACACGTGCGACGCGGCTGCTGGAGACCGTGCTCGGTGAGGCGGACGCCGAATGGGTCTCCTTCGACACCACCGCCTTCTTCGCCGCACCGCCGACCAGCGACGCCGAACGCGACGCCTGGACCAAGAAGCCACGGATGCCGCTACGCACCCACGCGCTGACCGACCGGCCCATCGTGCGGTACCTCGGCCGTGACGACGCCGACCGGACGGTCGAGGGCTGGCAGCACTGGGTCGACATCACCGTCGACTGGCTGCGCGAGGGCCGCTCCCCCACCATGTTCGTGCACACCCCCGACAACGTCGACGCGCCCGTCCTCGCCCGCCGCTTCCACGACGAGGTCCGCGCCCGCGTACCCGACCTGGCGCCTCTGCCCGAGCCGATCCCGCTGGAGCCCACCACCCTGTTCTGACCCGCCGCACGGCATCGGTCATGCTACGAGCCGACCTTGCTGACCTGCACGAACGGGCGGTCGTCCCACCAGATCGCGTGGATGATGAAGCTGCGGCCCGGCGCATTGAAGTAGACCGCCATGTTGTCCGGCGAGTTCTGCACCTTCTGCACCGCGTACCCGTCCGCCGGGGTCGCCGTGACCAGCTCGACCACGCCCACCGAGGTCATCCGGACGACCGCCTGGCCGCCCTCCACGCGGAACGAGCGGACGTAGCTGCGGACGCCGTCGTCGCCCACCGTCACCGTCCAACCGTCCTCGGTGGTCACGGTCGGTGCGGTGGTCCGGCTCGGTCTCGTCGTCGGGCGGCGGCTCTGCACCGCTTGCGGCGTGGTGCTCTCCGTCTGGTCGGGGCTCGTGCGGGGTGTCGGCGACGTCGTACCGGTCGGCACGGCCGCCGACGATGGCAGTGGCGTCGGCGGGCCGGGTGTCTGGGCCGCGGGTAGACGGCTCAGCGTCCGGTCCTCCGCGACCGGCTCCCGCAACACGGGCAGGATCGCCATCGACGCGAGCACGATGCTCGACGCGGTGGCGACGCACCACCCCGCGATCGGCGCCCACCAGGAAGATCGCACGAAGACATCGTCTCATCTACCCATATGGTGTACGCCATGGCGATGATCCTGTTGGTCGAGGACGACCGCAACATCGCGGCCGCCCTCACCCGTGCGCTGACCGACGCCGGTCACGTGGTACGGCCTGCGGGGCACGCCGCCGAGGCGTTGCGCGTCGTCACCACCGAGCGACCCAACCTGGTCATCCTCGATCTCGGCCTGCCCGACATCGACGGTGCCGACGCGCTGCGGATGATCCGTTCGGTCTCCGACGTACCGGTGATCGTGGCGACCGCCCGCCGCTCCGAGACCGACATCATCAGTCTGCTCGGCGGCGGTGCCGACGACTACGTGACCAAGCCGTTCTCCGGTGGACACATCCTGGCCCGCATCGACGCGGTGCTCCGCCGCGCCCGGCCCACCGCGAACGAGACCCCACCGTGCATCAGCGTGGGCGAGCTGACCATCCGGCCCCGGCAGCGCCTGGCCGAACTGCGCGGGCAACCGCTGCAACTGACCCGGCGCGAGTTCGACGTGCTGGCGTACCTGGCCGAGCGGGTCGGTCAGGTGGTCAGCCGTCGGGAGCTGATGAACGAGGTCTGGCACCAGGCAAAGATCGGTGAGGAACAGACCATCGACGTGCACATCTCCTGGCTGCGGCGCAAGCTCGGGGAGACGGCCGCCCGGCCGCGCTTCCTGCGTACCGTGCGCGGGGTCGGCGTGATGATGGTCGAACCGCGATGAGATGGGCGCTGAACCGGCTGGCCATCGCCATCACCTCGATGGTGGCACTGGCCTTCCTGGTGCCGCTGGCCATCGCGACCGGGCAGATCGCCCGGGACCGGGCGGTCAGCGAGGCCCGACAGCAGGCCACCGCGCTGGTCACCGTGCTGGGCATGGACGCCGACCCGATGCTGCTCACCAACGCGGTGGCCAGCACCACGGCGGGCAGCGCCGGGAGGCTCGCCGTGCACCTGCCGGACAGCGTGCCGATCGGCAGCACCCACGTCACCGGCGCGCAGGTGCGCAGCGCCGCCCAGGACCGCCGCTCGGTGCTGGCCCCGGCCGACGACGGCGTCGCGTACCTCCAGCCCACCGTGCTCGCCGACGGCCGCACTGTGATCGTCGAGGTGTACGTGCCGGAGGCCGAACTGCGCCGTGGCGTCGGTACCGCCTGGTTCGTCCTCGGTGGATTGGCGATCGTCCTGGTCGCCGGCTCGACGTTGCTCGCCGACCGGCTCGGTGGCCGGCTGGTGCGCGCCACCCGGGACCTGTCCACGTCGGCGCGGCGGCTCGGCGGCGGCGACCTGACCGCCCGGGCGGAGCCGAACGGCCCGCGTGAACTCCAGGATGCGGCCCGCTCGTTCAACGCGATGGCCGACGACCTGCGGCTGCTGATGAACCGGGAACGCGAGCTGGCCGCCGACCTCTCCCACCGGTTGCGTACGCCGCTGACCGCGCTCCGCCTCGACGCCGAGGCGATGCCGCCGGGCCCGATCGGCGAGCGCATGCGGCAGGCCTGCGACCTGCTCGACGAGGAACTGGACTCGATCATCCGTGGGGTCCGGCGCGGCACCGACGGGCGGGACGGGCAGAGCGCCGACCTGGTGGAGGTGCTGGCCGACCGGTTGGCGTTCTGGTCGGTGCTGGCCGAGGACCAGGAGCGCCCGTGGGAGGTGACCGGCGGCGACGTGCCGGTGATCCTGCCGATGCCGCGCAGCGAACTGATCCTGGTGGTGGACGCGATGCTCGGCAACGTCTTCTCGCACACTCCGGACGGCGCCGCCTTCCGGGTCAGTGTCTCGCCGGACGGGTTGTTGGTGGACGACGCCGGCCCCGGCATCGCCGACCCGACCCGGGCGGTGCAGCGGGGCGTGAGCGCCGCCGGGTCGACCGGCCTCGGTCTGGACATCGTGCGGCGGGCCGCCGAGACGTCCGGTGGTCACCTGGTGGTCACCCGCAGTCCGCTCGGCGGCGCCCGGGTCGGGATCCTGCTCAGGCCGGTAGACCACGCTCCGGAGCGGCTCGGAAGCAGCCCGGGCTTTCATGATCCTTTCCGGAGCCGTTAAGGCTCCTTTATGGAACCGCGCATTAGCGTCCTCGCCGTCACAGCCGCAGCGAGCCGTACGGAGTTCAGATGCGCAGGAAGATCACCTATCCACTGGTGGCCCTCGGCATGGTCGCCTCGACCCTGGCGGTCTCCTCGCCCGCCCAGGCCCACGGATACGTGTCCAACCCACCCAGCCGACAGGCCCTGTGCGCGGCCGGGACGGTCACCGACTGCGGCCCGATCCAGTTCGAGCCGCAGAGCGTCGAGGCGCCCAAGGGGTCTCAGCGGTGCGACGGCGGAGTGGCCCAGTGGTCCGTACTCTCCGACGAGTCCCGCGACTGGCCGGCCCGGAACGTGGGCAGTTCGGTGACGCTCACCTGGGTGCTGACCGCCCGGCACCGCACCGCCGACTGGCAGTACTTCATCGACGGCAACCTGGTCGCCGAGATCGACGAGGGCAACGCCCAGCCGGACGCGACCGTGTCGCACACCATCGACCTGAGCAACTTCCCGGGTCGGCAGCGGCTGCTCGCGGTCTGGAACATCGGCGACACCCCGATGGCCTTCTACAACTGCGTCGACCTGATCGTCGGCGGCGGCGGTGCCGCGCCCGCCCCGCGCCCGACCACGGCCGCACCCACCGCCGCACCGACCACGGCCGCGCCCACCAGCGCGCCGACCCGGCCGGGCACCGCGCCGACCACCGCCGCACCGACCAGCGCGGCCCCGCCGCCGGCAGTCGGGGGAGACGCCTGGGCGGCCGGCGTCAGCTACCGCACCGGGGACGTGGTGACGTTCGAGGGCAGGCGGTACGAGTGCCGGCAGGGCCACACCGCGATCAACAGCTGGGAGCCCTCGATCTACACCCTCGCGCTGTGGCTCCCGCTGTGAGGCGCCGACTGGTCGCTGTGGCCCTCGTCATCCCGTTCCTGCTCGGCGCGTGCGGCTCGCCCGCCGCACAGCCGCCGCCCGTGTCGACGAGTGACACGACGGTCGCCGAGATCACGGCCGGCGACGAGTACAACGACACCGACGTGATGTTCCTCCAGATGTTCGTCCACCACCAGCGGCAGGCCCTGCAGATGACCGCCACCGCGGTGAAGCGGGCCCAGGACCCGGAGCTGAAGACCCTGGCCCAGGCGGTGCAGGTCACCGAATCCGACGAGCTGAAGATGATCGAGGGCTGGCTCAAGAGCTGGGGCAAGTCCACCGAGGTCGACACCGCGCCCAACCTGCACGCCCACCACGGCGGACTGCCCGGCACCGGACCGGCCGAGATCGAGGCGTTGACGACGGTCAAGGAAGCCGAGTTCGACACCGCGTTCCTGAGCCTCTTCCTGGCCCACCAGCACAACGCGATGGAGCTGGCCAACCTGGTCCGCACCGGCGGGAAGAACGCCGAGACCAAAGCCTTCGGCGAGCGGGTACGCGCCTCCCGGCAGGGCGGGATCCAGCAGATGCTGAAACTGATGACCAAGTAGCCGGTATCGCGGCGGGGGACGGTGGCCACCGCCGTCCCCCGCCGCCGAGGTCGCTCTGAACTGTCGAACCTGCGTCCGTGCCGTGCGTTCTCAGGGCGTCTCCGCCGCATCCCGGGTCGGCGATCGGCCCCCGACGCCCACCTCTGCGGCTTCGCGACCGCGCTGGCGTGGAACACGAGCCGTTGGCCAGGGCCGCCGAGCCGCTTCCAGCGCAGCGGCGGCACGCCGCTCCAGGCTGCGATAGCCCGCCCGACGGGTCATCTCCACCGCACGGCTCGCCCGCTCGGCGGCCTCGGCCCGCCGATCAGTCCGGCCGAGTAGCACCGCCGATCCGATCAGGGCCTCCGCTTCCGGACGCAGCGAGCCAGTCTGGTGAGCTCTGCGCAACGCCTGCTCATAGTGAGCCATCGCACCCTTAACGTCACCCTGGAGAGCAAGCGCCTGCCCGATCCCGTTGTGGGCGTCGGCCTCCATCTGACGGTCGCCGAGTTCCTCACTCAGCGCGAGTGCCTCGACCGCGGCACCGAAGGCTTCCTCGTGCTCGCCGCTGTCGGCCCGTACCCGGCTCAGCTCGATCAGGGCAGTCGCCTCGCCGTAACGGTCTCCGATGCCTCGATGGACCTCCAGACCCTCGTCGATCAGGCTCCTGGCGGCAGCCAGGTGACCCAGTTCCCTCCGGACCCCGCCAAGCCCGGTCAACACGCTGGCCTGCCCGGTCGGAGACCTCAACATGCGGTAGCGAACCAGCGCGGCGGCAAGATAGTCGACCGATTCCAGGAGCTTGCCCATGCGCCGGTACGTGTCACCAAGGTTGTTCAGGTTGACCGCGATCCCAGCGAGGCTGTTGCTGACCTCGTTCGCATGCAGCGCCCGGGTGAAGTGCGACACAGCCGCCTCAAGCTCACCGAGATCGCTGTAGACGATGCCCAGATTGCACAGCGCCGCCGTGCGCCCCTCTGACCAGCCAGCCTGCTCACTGAGTGCGAATGCCTGGCGCAGGTGGCTGATGGACTTGGCGTAACGCGTCGTGCTGTGGCACGCCTGCGCGAGACTGTGATGCGCTGCCGCCTGCCCGATCACACTGCCCTCGGCGCATGCGGCGGCCAGCCCAGCCTCGGCGATGGTGAACCAGTCGTGCATGTACTGGCGTAGGGCGAGATAGCCACGCAGCGTGTCCGCGAGCAGCCAGATCAACGGACGCACCTCGCTGTCGGTGACCACCTTGGCCAGTGCCACGAGGTTGGGTCGTTCGTGATCGAGCCAACCCAGTGCCGCCTGATGGTCGTTCAGTGACACCACCGGGACGCCCGGTGGCGGGTCCGACAGCCGGAGCCGAAACATCTGAGGGTACAACTGACGGGCGGCAGAGTCCGCAGTTTGCAGGTAGTGGGCCAGCAGCCGCCCCAGGGCGGCACACCGCATCTCGCTTGTGAACTCGATCTGTGCCTGCCGTCGGGCGTACAGGCGCATAAGATCGTGGTGGCTGAACCGGCCCGGACGGTGCTCGTCCAACAGATGGGTGGCGACCAGCTGTTCCAGCAGCAGTTCTGCCATCGAGACGGTGTCGCCCAGCAACGCGGCCGCGGCGGACACGGAGATGTCATTGCCTGGCGCGACCCCCAGCAGGCAGAACATTCTCCGCGCCCCTTCCGGCAGTGCGCGGTAGGAGAGATCGAAGGCGGCACCCACCATGCTCCGCTCGTCGTCGCCGGTGGACAGCAGATGAAGCCGATCGCCGACGTTGAGCTTGTCGATGTAATGCTCCACCGACTGCGCCGGCCGGTCCGCGATGGTCGCGGCCGCAATACGCATGGCGAGCGGGAGATAGGCACAGGCTGCGGCTAGGGCGTCGATGTTCTCCGACCCGGTGTTCCCCGCTTGCCGGCCAAGCAGGTGAGTAAACATGGTGTTGGCGTCATCCGGAGTCAGCACGTCGAGATGCAGCCGACACGCCCCATCCAGAGCCACCAACCCACGTAAGCGGTTCCGGCTCGTCACGAGCACCATGCACCCGGGTGTCGCCGGCAGCAGCGGACGGACGTCACTGACCGACGCGACGTTGTCGATCACGACGAGCACACGACGGTCCGCCAGCAGCGAACGGTACAGCGCGGACAGTTCGTCGACGCCCAGTGGGATGCTCTGCACCGGTGCCCCGAGAGCTCGGACGAACTGGGCGAGCGCCTCGGCGGGACGCACCGGTGCCCGGTTCGCGTAGCCGTACATGTTGATGTAGAGCTGGCCATCCGGGAAGTGGTGCCGGGCGCGGTGAGCCCAGTGTGCCGCGAGCGCCGTCTTACCGATGCCCGCCATCCCGTCGATCGCGACGACAGCCGGAGGCGTCTCGCCAGCACCTTCGGCATGCTGCTGAAGAGTCCGCAGAACGGTGGCAGCCTCCCGTTCTCGGCCGGTGAGCCGAATTCCTTCGCCCGGCAGGTTACGCCAGGGGAGCTCCGGCTCGGGCACAGCTGCTGGATCGGTGGTGCCGGGCAGCAGCCCGTTTGTGAGGATGCGATAGTGAAGCTCCGCCAACTGCGGCTCTGGGTCCATGCCCAGTTCCTCGCGCAGGAGACGGCGCGTGTTGTCGAACACCCTCAGCGCCTCAGCCCGCGCCCCCGAACGACACAACGCGATCATCAACTGTGCCACGAAACGCTCACGGAACGGGTTCTCGGCCACGGCCGCCGTCAGTTCGCCGATGAGCGCCGAGTGCTCGCCACTCTCCAGTTCGAGATTGACACACTGTTCGAGGACAGTCAGCCGCATCTCCTCGACGCTGACAACCTGGGACAGCAAGGGTGCGCTGGTCGACCCGGTCAACGCCCGGCCACGCCAAAGCGACAACGCAGAGCGCAGTGCTTTGATCTTGAGCGCCGGTTCGGTCAGCGCTCCGGCCAGCTCGACCTCGCGGTTGAAATCCTCCAGGTCGAGCGACGCACCCGCGCGGTCTAGACGAGTAGTTCCGAAGTCAGGGGTCGATGTCTGGGCATGAAGAGAGGGCATCCAAGATCATGGTGTGACGCAAGACCTGGATACCCTCTTGACCGCACTGTACGTGAAGATCGACGACAGCATCCGCACCCCCCGGTGGCGGGGACGGCCGCCGCTACTGACCGACTCCGAACTGGTATGCCTCGCGGTGGCGCAGGTCCTGCTCGGTGCCCGCTCTGAGGCGCACTGGATCCGCTACGCCCGTATCCACCTGCGCCCCTGGTTTCCCTACCTGCCGCAGCGGCCGGGCTACAACAAACGGCTCCGCGCTGCCCTGCCGCTGATCAAAAAGGTCATCCGGGACCTGGCCCGCGACAGTGACTTCTGGTTCGACCACCACTGGATCGTCGACTCCACCCCCATCCCGTGCGGCATGTCCCGCCCCACCGCCCAGCGCTCAGACCTCGCCGGCTGGGCCGGATACGGCTACTGCGCCTCCCATTCCCGCTTCTTCTGGGGACTCCGGCTCTACCTGGTCTGCACCCCGACCGGGATGCCGATCCTGTGGGCCCTCGCGAACCCGAAGATCGGCGAGCGAGAGGTCCTCGCCGCGATGCTGGACGTCGAGGCCGGCGTGGTGGCAGAGCACGACAGGATCCTGCTGATCAGCGACAAGGGATTCGCCTCCAAGCCATTCGAGCGGCAGTTGGCCGAGCAGGGCATCGAACTGCTGCGCCCGTCCCGCAAGAAGGAGAAGGCCCGCTACGGCGAGCCGATGCTCAAGAAGGTCCGCCAGTTGATCGAGTCGGTCAACGACACCCTCAAAGGCCAGCTTGACCTGGAACAACACGGCGGACGAACCTTCGACGGTGTGGCCGTCCGGGTCGCCCAACGCCTCCTCGCCATGACCGCGGCGATCTGGCACAACAACAAGACCGGCGCACCCGTCACCCGGTCACTGATCGCCTACGACCACTGACCGCAATTCGGAACAACTCGTCTAGCAGGTAGCCGTCGCCGATCGCACTGATCGTCACCCCGGTGCCAACCAAGAGGTGACGCAGATGTGACACCGCGTTGCGGATCTGCTTGGACGCGGTCGACGGCGCGGCTGCGCTCCACACCACGTCGACGAGTCGGGAAAGCGCCACCGGCGTGCCGTCGGCCAGCAGGAGCATGCCTAGTACGGTCTGGTTCTTCGCGCCGTTGATACGGATCGTCGTATCGTGCGTCTGACAATCGAGCGGTCCGAGAACACGAAACACCGTAACCGGCACTAGTTACCCCTCGTAACTATGTGGCGATTTGTCAAGCAGCACCACCACTCGACGACGGTGGTCGAATTGGATCACCGCTGCCGGACAGGCGACGAGCAGTTTCATGTTCACCGCAGCGTGAAGCACAATCTGACCCGCGGTCGTTATGCTATCGACGCTTCGGACTCCCGTCAACGACGACAACGAATCATCCGAGCGTTCCACGCCGTCCATGGGTTAACCCTAGAACCGAAGCACGGTCAGTTGAGCCGAGTCGTGCCTGGTGAAGGATTCAGGTCACGCGGTAGTTGGTGGCATCCATGGGTCGCCGAGCAGGGCGTTGCGGAGTTCGGTGGCTGCGCGGTGACCGTTCTTGCGGATGGTGGAAACGTAGCCGCGGATGGACAGGAAGGTCTGGGCACCGGTGAGCGTGCGGAAGCCGCCGCCGACCCGGGTCTTGGACTTGACCATCCGGACGGCTTGTTCGGCGATGTTGTTCGAGAAGCCGACGGTGAAGTCGGCGGCGAACCGCACGGTACGTCAACAGCCTAACCGCCGCCCAGGCCGACCCGGCGGACCTGCTCGCCCATGTCCGCCAGCACTGAGGAACCGAAGTTCTTCCCTGGGTCAGGGATGCGACCTTCGGGGAGAACGCCTCCCGGATCCGCACCGGCAACACACCCCGTGTCATGGCGGTGGCGGAGTGCATCGGCAGCGGGCCGTCCGCAGGATACCGCGACGCAAGATCTGCCCAAGCCCGCACAAGACATCAGCAAGGTAGGTCCGCGATCGTCCGGCTGATCGTGACGGCGTCGAATGTGCTCAGCTCGTGATGGCCACCTGCAACCTGTCTACGGACACGCCCTCAGGCAACGGAAGTCCCAGGACCACGAACAGCGCGATCAGGAAGGCGGCGCGCTCGGATTCGTCGATCGTGCCTCCCCGCCGGATGGTCTTCGCGGTTGGTCCGACTGCTTTGAAAGCGGCCGCGAAGTCGGCGGCGGCGAGCGCCGCGGCGACCTGTCCAGCCACCTGAGACTGAGACGGCGTGTCATCCGATTCCACGGAGCCGGCCACCGCCGCCGCATGGTCCTTCGCGATCCTGCCGATCTGCTCGCCCATCTGGGCCTTCACCGAAACCGTTTCGTGAGGCGGGCCTGAGACGAGCAGCGAACCGTCCATCCACTGCGGGTCGACGGTCTGTGCGGACCCGACGCGGGCCACTGGCACCACCAGCGCCGGCGGGCGGTGGACGTCGAGGTCGAGCATCAGCAGACGCAGCCACAACAGGTCGGTTCCGACCGCGTCCGTGGAACAGACGATCACCGGTGCACCTGCCGCGAACTCCGCTGCCGCGACGAGCAACGAGGTTCCCTGCATCGACGCTGACACCATCGGAACCTTCGCGTCCCTCTCGATCAGGCTGCGCGCTCTCAGAGCGGGCGACCAGTGGAGGTCACCCGCAGAATCTGCGGTGAACACGGCGAGCGGCACCCGGCCGAGCGAAAAGGACTCGGCGCGGTCGGCATGCCCGGACTCCAGCAGGTCGCTCAGGTAGGCGTCGAACGCCTCCTCGTGGCTTCGGCCATCGTGCCGACCTGCCCGTATCACCTGCCCGGTCCTGATAATCGGCGGCGTCAGCCAACTGGCTGGGTCGGCACCGGGCTCGTGCGGCCCGAGGCCAAACCGGACCGGTAGCCCGGTGGTCAGCGCGAACTCCAGATCGGCCGCCGAGTGCGCCGGGTTGACGATGACCGCCCCGGTGCCGAACTCGGGCTTGACCCAGTCCGCGACCCACACGGGCAGCAGATCGCCATGCAGTGGATGCCGCACGAAGCGGCCACTGAAATAGGGACGCCGCCGCAGCTCGGTTCCCGCGAGCGCCTCGTGATCTGGATGAACTGCCACCGCGCAGGCCGCGGTGAACGGCGACCAGTCGGTGGTGAAGGTGGCCAACGCGTCGCCGCTCGTCGCACCGGTCACGGGGTCGGCGAAGGGCAGCCGGAAGACCGCTCCCGGTGCCCGACGCAACGCCTTCTGTTGCTTGGCGTCCAGCCGCGCACCCCAGGACGACGTCGACCCCTTGGCCACCGCCGCGAGCGCCTTCGGCGAGGGCGTATAGGCCACCGTCCAGGGCCCTGCATGCTCGTCATCCGTGCTCACCGCAAGCCTTCCCGCAGACGCCAGGGCCCTCAGCAGGCCCGTAGCGGACGTCGCCGGTGCCGATGCCGGTGCCGGTGCCGGTTTCGCGAAGTCGAAGAGCACACCGAGTCGTTCACAGGCGGCGGTCACCGCCTCGACCCGCCGCTCGTGGAGGTCATTCGCCAGTGCACCGATTGTCAGGACCTTGCTAGTCACGCTCGCCTCCACCACTGCTGTCGCCAGGATCACCGACATAGTAGGGCCCGACATCCCCAGAAATACGTAGCCCTGATGCAAATCAAGAACGTACAAGACCTGAGGTCCGGGAACCGACACGATCGAGCCGACAGGACTGTCCGCATGCTCATCGGTTTGGAGCGGATGCAGTGAAGTTATCTCAACAAGATTCGGATAGGTATTTGTATTCGAAGTGGGTCAGGTGTAATGCGGCGGCGACGATGTCGCCGATTCGGCGTGGGCTGATGTTCGTGTGGCGGAGCGTCTTCCAGCGTCCGATCAGGATGGCGAAGCCGCGTTCGCCTTGCCATCGCAGGCCGCGGAGCAGTCGGTTGTAGGCGCGGTTGTCGGGCGCGAGGCGGCTGCCGTCGGTGGGCTGCTTGATCGGGGTCTTGATGCCGTGGCCTGTGCTTTCGTAGCCGGAGTCGGCCAGGGCGGGCAGGTCGAGTTCGGCGGCGGACCAGTTCAGGGCGGCGGTGACGCCGAGTTCGCGGGCGCAGCTGGTGTCATGCAGATGCCCGGGCATCGCCGCCGATGTCCAGATCGGTAGCCCGTCCGGGCGCATGACGGCTTGGATGTTCGCGCCGAAGTCGCGGTGCTTTCCCGAATACCAGGCGTCGATGGTCTCGCCCTTGACGGACAGGGTGGTCTCGGTGAGCCGGTCGCAGTCGAACAGTTTGCCGTCGAGGATCACGTGGGACCAGCCGTCGGCGGCGGCCCGACGCAGAGCGGTGTGCAGGTCGGTCGCCTGGGCGGCGAGTACGGCTACGCCCTCGTCGCGGTAGCGGTAGGCGGTGGCCCGGGAGATCCCGAATCCGGCGGCCAGCAGGGTCAGGTCCTCGGCTTTGCGGAACCAGATGAGCACGAGAAGTGCCTGGTGGAAGCAGGTCAGGGCGCGGGTGTCACGCCGGGTTCCGCGGGCTCGGCGTTCGGCGGCCAGCAGCCGGCCGAGGTACTGCACGAGTTCCCTGGGGACATCGATCATGGCACGATAGGCGATCACGCGGAGTCCTCATGGTGTAGGTGATCTTGTGGTGAGAACTACCTACCGAGGACTCCGCGTCCTCTTCCAGCACCGTCCGATCTCAACAGTTTCGCCCGTGTCGCACCAATCAACACATTCGCGTCGCTGAGATCAGCTCAGTGATCGCAATAGAGGATTCCGGAACTCGGCTGGAGCGGCTCTCGGTGGGCCAGGAACAACTGTGGTTCCTCGAACAGATGGCACCAGGGCTGGCCACGTACAACGTTGCGGTGGCCCACCGGATTCGCGGACCGCTGGACAGCGAGGCGCTCAGGACCGCCCTCACCGAACTCGTTCGGCGACACGAGTTGTTGCGCGGTACGGTGGCCACCATCGACGGCACGCCAGGGGTACGTATTCAGCTTGATATTGCCGGTTCCGGTAGCCATGGTCCGGTGGTGAAGAGTTGTTCGAGCACGTCGAGGGCGTCTTTGCCGTGTTTGGTGGCGGTGGACAGGTAGGACCGTAGGGTGGCGAAGTCGGCCAGGCCTTGCAGGGTGCGCCAGGTCGCGGAGATCTTCTGTTGGAGTTTGACCGGGCGGAGATCGCGTTCGGCCTGGTTGTTGGTGAAGGGCACGGCCAGATCGACGGTGAACCGTAGGATCATGTCGCGGTGGGCGGTGAAGCGTTCGACCAGCGTGCCGGCTCGTGACGGCTTGCCGTCACGATCGGGCGGGTTCTGCTGGCGGCCGTAAGCGAGGGCCCCGGCGTAACAGGCACGGATGTGACTGATCTCGTCGGCTGACAGTGCGTCCCGGCCCGCGGTGACGGCCTGCTCGGTCATCTTCTTGGCCATCAGCAGGGTTTGCGCCATCACCTCGGCCCACTGCTGGCCGGCCGGGTCGGACTCGTGCACGCCGCGCAGATCGCGGATCAGATGTGCTCCGCACCAGGCGTGATCGGCGTCGGCCAGGTGGCGGTAGGCGGCGTAGCCGTCACGCACGAGGGTGCCGGTGAACCCGGGCAGGACCTTCCCGGCGTCGATGTCGGCCTTGCTGCGGCCGCCGACGTGGAACAAGGTCAGCTCAGGGGTGCAGGCCACGTGCACGTACTTGAAGCCGCCGTCGACCCTTGCCGGGGTCTCATCGGCGTGCAGCACCTGCTGGACGTGCAGCAACGCGGCCGTGCGGGACACGAACGGCCCGAGCCTGCGGGCCGCCTCACCGACCACCTGGTGCACGAACCCGGTCGACACCCGCACCCCGAGCAGATCACCCAACAGCGCGGCGGCCCGGGCGAAGGGCAGGAACTGGACGGCCCGCGCGTAGACGACGGCGGCCTTGACACCGACGCCGTACTGCACCCGCCCGGACACCCCGCCGGGTGCCACCGGCTCGCTGACCTGCCCGCACCCGCCGCACTCAACCGCGACCAGTTGGTGCTCAACGACCACCGACCGCCGCTCGGGCAGCTCGATCACCTGCCGGCGCTGCCGCCCGTACTCACGCCCATCACCCAGCGGAGCCCCACAACCCGGATGGCCACACCGCTGTGGCCGGTGCTCGATGACCTCATCCGGATCCGCGACCAGTTCGAGGGTCCATCCCGGCGCTCCCGGCTGCTTGCCCCGCCGCCGCCCACTGCCTTTACCCGGCTGCCGGGCCGGACGGCCCGGACCGTCCGACGAGGGAGGCTTCGACGAGTTCGAGGAGTTCATCCCCAACCGGCGTTTCAGTTCAGCGTTCTCGGCTTCCAACCGATCAACCCGTTCCCGCAGCTCAACCAGCATCGCGACCAGATCCTCGTACGAGAGCGGGACCTGCGGGACGGACGACACCCCATGATCATGTCAGCCGATCGACCAGAGTGGACAACCGGCCCCCCACTCACCTCAAGCTGAATACGTACCGCCAGGGATGGCGATCGCAGCGCCATCGGACGTGCCGCTGCCGGTCACCGATCTGGCCGACGAGGCACCCGAATCACGTGAGGCGACCCTCGCAAAAGGCCTGCGGGAACACGCCACAATGGCGTTCGACCTCGTCAGCGGGCCGCTATACCGGTTCAAGCTGTTCCGGGTCGGCTCGGACGAACATGTGATGTCACTCGCCTTCCACCACATCGTCACCGACGGATGGTCGACCAGCCTACTGCTGAGGCAACTTCCGGACGCGTACGCCGCCGCGCTCACCGGCACCGAGCCGAGCTCGACCAAGCCCGCCGACTCGGCCCACACAGTTCGCTATGTCGAGTTCGCGGCCGCGCAACGTGCCGCACTCGACAACGGTGACTTGGAGGAGCAGCTCCAGTACTGGCAACAGCAGTTGGCCGGAGCCGTCCCACTGGACATGCCGACCGATCGGCCACGCCCGGCCGAGCCGAGCTTCACCGGCACCTCTGTGGCCGCCGACCTGCCCGCCGACCTCGTGAAGGCCGTGCGGGTACTGGTCGACCGTGAGGGGGTGTCCCCGTTCACGGTGCTGTCGGCAGCCCTGATCGTCGTGCTCAGCCGATACAGCGGCCACGACGACATCTGCCTGGGCACCGCTGCGCTCGGCCGTACGGACCCTGACCTGGAGCAGGTCGTCGGATACTTCACGAACATGGTGGTGCTTCGCGCCACACTGCAGGACGATCCCACCTTCACCGAGCTCGTCGGCCGGCTCTCCGACACTGTGCTCGACGCGTACGACAACCAGGACGTCCCTTTCGAACGCGTCGTCGACCGCCTCAGCCCACACCGCGACCCAGGACGGAATCCGTTGTTCGGAGTCTGCGCCCAGTTCCTCACCGAGCACACCGCCGGTACCGTTCTGGGACTGCCCGGGATGACTGCGGAAGCGATCGAGGCGCCGTCGCTCGGAGCACGTTTTGACCTGGCACTGACGTTCGTCGAGTCTCCGGACCGCCTGCGCGTGTTCGTCGAGTACGCTCTCGACATCTTCGACGGCTGGCGGATCAACGCCCTGGTTCGTCACCTCACGCAGGTGCTCTCGGCGGCGTGTGCCCAGCCGGACCGGCCGGTGTCGGAACTGCCGCTGCTGGACGAGGCGGAGATCCGGGAGCTGTTGGCGGCCGGCACCGGTGAGATGCTCGTCCACGCCGACGAGCCGGTCCATGTCGCGATCTCCCGTCGGGCTCGGGAACAGCCGGACCACGTCGCCGTGGTCCACGGAAAGGACAGCCTGACGTATCACGAGTTGGACCGCAGGGCGTTCGAGGTCGCCGCCTTCCTGCGCAACCGTGGCGTAGGCGATGGACAAGTCGTCGCCGTGGCGGTGGAGCGCGACCTGGACGCGCTCGTCACGCTACTCGGCGTACTCAAGGCCGGCGCCGCTTTCGCGGTGCTGGATCCCTCGCATCCGGCAGGCCGGCTGGAGTACATCATCAGGGACACCGCGGCGACGGTGGTGATGACACAGAGCCGCGTCCGGGACAGGATTCCGGAGGCGGGAGCATGGTCGATCGTGGAGGTCGACAAGGATCGACAGGCGTTCGCGGAGGCGGGTGCCGCAGCGAAGCCGTGGGCCACGGCAGGCAGGGATTCACTCGCGTACGTCCTCTACACCTCGGGCTCGACCGGCCAGCCCAAGGGCGTACTCATCGAACACCGCGCTCTACAGTCGTTCATCGCCTCGTACCGTCGAATTTTCGATCTTCAGCCCGACGACCGGATGCTCCAGCTCGCGGCGCTGACGTTCGACATGTCGCAGGGAGAGATCTTCGCCGGCCTCACCGCCGGTGCGAGTCTGGTCCTCGTCGACAAGGAGACCGGACTCTCACCCGCCGGGCTCGCCACACTCATGCGTCAGGAGAGGGTCACCTACATCTGCATGTCACCAGCGATGCTGGCGTTGGTTGATGGAGGTTCGTACCCCGACCTGCGAAAGATCATGGCGGGTGGTGAGGCGGTACCAGCCGAGATGGTCGCCAAGTGGAATCTGCCGGGACGCAGACTGATCAACTGCTACGGCCCCACCGAGGCCGCTGTCGGCTGCACGTCCTACGAGTGCCCACACGAGCCAGCTCGCGGTGCGCCGCCGATCGGGAAGCCCTTCACCGACCGTCGCATGTATGTGGTCGACAAGGCGGATCGCCTGGTTCCCCGGGGGGTCCCCGGTGAGCTGCTGATCGGCGGTGAGGAGGGCCTTGCCCGTGGCTACCTGAACCAGCCGGAGCTGACCGCCAGGGCGTTCGTCGAGGATCCGTTCCACCTCGGCGGCAGGGTCTACCGCAGCGGCGGCTTCGTCCGCTGGAACCGGCATTTCGAACTGGAGTTCCTTGGCCGTGCCGACGGTCAGGTGAAGTTGCGTGGCTTGCGAATCGAGTTGGAGGAGATCGAGTCGTCGCTCATGTCCCACCCGGACGTCGGTGTCGCAGCGGTGACGCTGCGCCCGGACCGGCGGGGTGAGGGACGTCTGGTCGGGTACGCCGCTCCCCGCGTCGGGCGACGGCTGGATGCCACCGAACTCCGCGCACACCTCGCCGAACGGCTGCCGGAATACATGATTCCGACGGCCTGGGTGTTTCTCGACGAACTGCCGCTGACCACTGCCCGCAAAGTGGACCGCAAGGCGCTGCCGGAACCGGTCGACGCCGATCCCGAGATGGACTACGTCGCACCGGAGGGCAACACCGAGACGGCTGTGGCGCGGATCTACGCCGAGGTGCTCGAAGTCGACCGGGTGAGCGCGGCGGTGGCGTTCTTCGCGGCCGGAGGGAACTCCCTTCAGGCGATGCGTGTGGTCAGTCGTCTGGCCAAGGAGTTCGGTGTCAAGCTACGGATGCGTGCGATGTTCGCCGACGCCACGGTGCGCTCGATCGCGACCGAAGTGGACCGGTTGGTGCTGGCGAAGGCGGCTAAAGCCACGGAAGGTACCGTCGGTGGACGCTGACCTGCTGGTGCCGTTCAGCGCGGGCGGGGGCGACGCATCGCCCCTGTACTGCGTGCACTCCGCCTCCGGCTCCGCCTACACCTACCTGCCTCTGGCGGGGATGCTCGACGGTCGGCGCGTCGTCGGCATTGAGGCACCGGGCTACGACAGCGACGGCCTGCCCCCCACCGACCTGTGTGTCCTGGCGGAACGCTACGTCCAAGCGGTGGCTGACGACTGCCGGAAGCCGGAAGCCTGTCTGCTCGGCTGGTCCATGGGCGGATCGATCGCGTACGCGATGGCGTGGCGGCTGCGGGCCTTGGGGATCGCCGTGCCACTCGTCGTGCTCGTTGACGCCCTGATGCATCACACCGAGACGGCACCCGCTTCGCGCGAGATTCTGACCAGGTTCGCCATCAATCTGGTCAGGGAGGGGAGGGACGGACGGCCCGAGGAGCGCGTGGTCACCGAGCTACGCGCATGGCCGGTCGGCGCACCGGTCGCGCAGGCGTGGGAGCTGCTCCGTCGTGGCGGCCTGATTCCGGAGGAGTTCGACGCGGAGACGCTCGATCGCCGGTTCGAGGTATTTCGGCGTAACGTCCACGCGCTGCACGGATACGCGCCCGAGCCCGGATATCCCGGCCGGCTGCTTGTCATCGACGGCGAGGATTCAGTACGCGGTCACCAGCGGTGGGCGGATGTGGCGCAGGACGTGCGTACCGTGACGGTACCCGGGGACCACTTCTCGATCTGGCGGGGGGCGGGCCTGGCGGCGCTGGGCGAGCACGTCAGCGCCGCGCTGAGGGAGATCTGTCCCGTGCCGTCCCGGGTGGTGCGAACATGACCACCCGGAACGACGTGCGATCGGGCGATGTCGTGGCCAGGAAGAGCCTGTGGCACCACAAGGACTTTCTGAGGTTCTGGTCCGGCGAGACGTTCTCGCTGTTCGGTGCGCAGATCACAATTCTGGCTCTGCCGTTGACCGCGGTGCTCACCCTCGACGCCGGACCCGAACAACTCGGCATCCTGCGGTTCCTGCAGATGGTGCCGTACCTGCTGTTCGGACCGCTACTCGGGGTATGGGTCGACCGCTACCGGCGCCGTACGGCGATGATCGGGGCGAACGTCGTCCGCATGGTGCTGATCGGGATGGTGCCGGTCCTGGCCGGACTCGGTCACCTGAACATGCCCCTACTTCTCATGATCACGTTTTGCGTCGGACTGGCTGCGGTGCTTTTCGACATTAGCTGGATGTCGTTCATTCCCACGCTGATCCGTGATCCTGAGCATCTCGTTGACGCCAACTCCAAGCTCGCCGCCACGTCCGCCACCGCCGACGCGGCCGGGCCCGGCGTAGCCGGATCGCTGGTGAGCCTGCTGACAGCACCTGTCGCGATGGCGGCGAACGCGGCGACATACCTCGGCTCGGTCATCTCGCTCCTGCTCATCCGCACAGAAGAGACGCCGCCCCCGGCCACGGCGAAGCGGCGGGTCCGTACCGAGTTGTCCCAGGGACTCAGGTTCGTCGCCGGTGACCGCCTGCTGCGGTGGATCGCACTGGTCGGTGGCATGGCCAACTTCTTCATCTCCGCCACGGTGCCGATGTTCATTCTGTTCGCGGTACGCGACCAGGAGATTCCGTCCTCGGCGCTCGGCTTGATCTTCTCGCTCGGAGCGTGCGGCGGAATCATCGGTGGAGTCCTCTGCCGTCGGCTGATCACACGACTGCGCCTCGGTCCCGTCTACGCCGGCGGACTGTGCGTCGCCTTCATCCCCACGGTGCTGCTGCCGGCGGCCACCGGAACCTCCCTCGTGCTGGGCATCCTGTACACGATCGCGTGGTTCCTCGGTTCGCTCGGACTGACGATCGTCAACATCGTGATCATGAGTGTGCGACAGAACATCACGCCCCCGTCCCTGCTGGGCCGAATGAACGCCGCGGTACGCGCAGTGATGTTCGGGCTCGGCGCGCTCGGCGGCCTGGTCGCTGGACTCGTCGCGGCAGAAGCCGGGGTGCGAGAGGCATTGTGGATCTCGACCGGCGGATCGATGGTGTTCGTACTGTGCGGGGTCGCTCTGTCCCCGCTCACCCGACTACGCACGATGCCGGAGACCGCAAAGAATCCCGCCTGATGGAAAGGGCAGCCGGTACCTGGCCGCACAATCGGCCAGGTACCGGACCGGCGGTACGGAGGCACGTGGGCCTTGTAGATTCGTGGCGTGGATGTGGGTCAGCGGGTGACGGCGTGGCGGCCAGCCGTTGATGGCATCGTCGAGGTGCTGCACGCCACGTTCACCATGCACGCATACCCGATGCACACCCATGGCTGCTGGACGCTGCTGGTCGTCGACGATGGGATGATCGAGTACGACCTGCACCGTACCCGCCACGGCGTCCTGCGGTCCCAGGTGACGCTGCTGCCACCGGACGTCGCGCACGACGGTCGGGCCGCATCGCCGGACGGCTTCCGCAAGCGGGTGCTCTACCTGGATTCGACGATCCTCGACACGGGACTCATCGGCGCGGCGGTGGACGCCCCGAATCTGACCGAGCCGACGCTACGGAGGCGGGTCCATCTGCTGCACCAGGCGCTGCGCCAGCCCGGTGAGGGGTTCGCCGCGCAGAGCCGCTTCGCGCTCATCTGCGAAGGGCTCTCCCGGCACCTCCGCCCGACACCCTATGTCCGGCCCGAACCGGCACTGGCTCGTCGGCTGCGCGGCCTGCTGGACGAACGGGCGGTGGCCGGAGTGACGCTGGAAACGGCGGCCCGAGAACTCGATGCCAGCCCAGCGCACCTGGTGCGTTCGTTCACTGCCGCGTACGGCTTGGCACCGCATGCGTACCTCACCGGACGCCGCATCGACGAGGCTCGCCGGCTGCTACTGCGGGGTGTACCGGCGGGTCAGGTCGCCGCCTCCACCGGCTTCTACGATCAACCCCATCTGACCCGGCACTTCCGCCGCTACCTGGGCGTCACCCCGGGCCGGTACGCTGCCGGGTGGCCTTCTCGCAGTACGGAAGCCAGAGTTTGAGGCACGTCAGCAGGCCACGTCGACCCGAGCATCGGCGGCCGGGATCCGGCTGGGAACCGGCGGCCAACGAATGGCGCGAGTCGGTGCGGAGTTGGACTCGTACCGGCGGTCGGTGATGTTGGGACGGGAACCGGGGCTGACGAAGCACTACAACCTGGTCCACGACAAGCAGGTGACCAGCGCCGACATCAGCTGCCTGCGAACATCCACGTCGAGGTGCAAAGAGGCGTGCGGCTTCGCCCTTGTCAAGGGTCAGGACGAACTCCAGCGGAACCGCAGCCCGCAAACGCTTGTTGTAACCAGACTGCCCCGGCAGATACGGAAACGCCCGGGCAGATGCCCAGGGACGAACCGCAACCAACGGGCCTCGGAACGCGACCGCCAAGGTGAGCAGCTCCGCGTCGAATAGCTTCGGTGGCCTACCGGTCCTCCGAGACCCAGCGGGACGGATTCCCTACAGAAAGATCTTGGTCCACCCACTCAGCTATCTCACCTTGTGAGACAGCCCTCCCGTTAACTAACCACCCGACGCCGCGACCAGGTGTTTCTCGATTTCGATCAGCCCTCGGCGCGGAGGGCGATGTTCAGGGCCTCGACAGTCAGGCGAGTGAGATCAGAGAGTTGATCTTCACCGAGGAAGACGCCTTTCAGGTTGTCCAACGGTGTCCTGAGGTCGTGCAGTCGGTTGCCCCGCAGATCGGCGCCGTCGAGGCGGCAGGATTCCAACTCCAGGTGCCCGAGAACGCAGGAACGCAGCGCGATACCGGGCAGGCGGCAGGATGACCAATTGCCGTGGCCGAAGGTGCAGTTGGTGAAGGCCACCGAGCCGGCGGCGCTGACGCGGTTCAGGGTGGCGTAGTCGAACCGGCAGTTGTCGAAAAGGATATCTTTGAGGCGGACGTCAATAAGCCGAGTGCCGGTGAAACGGGATCCCGTGAACGCGCACCGCTCGATGCTGATGCCCGTGAGGGTCGCCCCGGACAGGTCCGTCCCCACGATCTCGCACCCGTAGAGCGCCCCGGCTTCCCAGCTGACCTCACCGAGGTCCGCGCTGGTGATCCGGCAGCCTCGGATGCTCCGGTCCGCAAGCTGCCCGCCACGCCAGGAAACCCCATCGAAGAGCACGTCTCGGACCTCATCGTCGAACAGATCAGTGACCTGGTCCAGGTCCTCCGGATCGAGGTCCGGCAGGAGAATGGTCACGTCACCCACGGTCGTCGTCCGCATGTCTCCTCAACCTGTACGGGCGCGGGGTGGGCACGCCACCCCGCGTCGAATGATGTCGCTGGTCGGCGGCTACGGCGGAACTGGTCCGCCGATTCGCCGATCGATACCACCTTGCCGTCGTCGATGACATGATTGACGACAACGTCGATGTCCTCGTCATCGGCTCGGGACTGTGTGGCCTCACCATCGCCGTTACCGCTGCCCGGCGCGGGCTACGCGTCCGCTGCCTCGGCGACGGACGCCCCGGTGCCTCGCTGGCCAACTTCGGGCAGTTGCACTCCGGTGCCGTCTACGCCCCGGTGCTTCCCTCGCTGAGCGCGGCCTGCTGGGATCACCGGGACCGCTGGCGACCTGGCCGTGCCTGCACGGGTGGGGCAAGCCGACGGGCTTGCGCTGTTTCATTGAGCCGATACCGTCCAGCGCTACCTGGACTTCTGGAACCGAATCGGTATCCCGGTCGAGGAGGTCGACCCGCGAAGCGTAGAACACTTTCCGTCGCCGGCAGCCGCCTTCCGCATCCCCGACTACAGCATCGACTTGCTGGCCCTCAGCGCCGGCCTCGTCGATCTGGCACGGACCACCGGCGTACCGGCTGTGCAGCGACAAGCCGCCATCCTGCGGCGCGATCCGGAGAGCACCCTCGTCTCGATCGCGCCTCCAATGCCGCGGGCACGGGTGGTGGTGCTGGCAGCCGGTGCCAGCACACCGGCTTTGCTGTCCGACGCCGGAATTCAGCACACCTTGCGCACACGCCGAATTGCCTGGGGCCGGCAGCCTGGCATTGCGGTAGAGGGCGTCACCTACTGGCTGGACGGCGACCTACTCGCCCTCAGCCCGGATCGAGGCGGCATCCGAGCGGGCTTGCCCAGCGTTCAGGGTGAATACGGAACAGCCGCAGAGGAGCGTGCTCGACTACTGGACGCACTCGATCGACACCGCCTGAGCCAGTCCCGGCCGGAACTCAGCATGATCTGGGGGACCGTGTGCGAGCCAACCAGTTTGCTGGCTGACCCATCCAGCCTTGTCGTGGACCTCCGGCGACCTCCGGATGGGTGGACTCCAACTGGGAACCTGCTCGTCGCGCTGCCCGGCAAATGGACCACCGCCTGGCACTGCGCCGACCAGGTGGTCGACGCACTCGCCTGACAGACGGGGCACGAGCTATCCGATGCCGATGGCGTCTCTCACCCGATCCAGCAACGGCCTGGTCTGCTTCCGGGCCTTGTCCGCACCGTGGGCGAGAAGGTCGTCCAGTTCGCTCCCCTGCGCCATCAGCGCCTCGTAACGCTCCCGAAGCGGCGCGAACTCGGCGACGAGCGCGTCAGCGAGATGCGCCTTGACCTCTCCCCAGCCCATCCCGCCGGCCGACAGCCGCGCCCGCGTGTCGGCGACCACGTCCACCTCGCCGAACCGCTCAAGCAGCTTGAACACCGCAGCCGAGTCCGGGTCCTTCGGTTCCTCCACCGGCACGCTGTCAGTCGGGATACGCCGCACCAGTTTCCGCAGGCTGGGCTCTGGCGCGAACAAGGGGATCGTGTTGCCGTACGACTTACTCATCTTGCGACCATCGGTGCCGGGCAGGGTGTGCGCCGACCCCTCGTCAGGAATGACAGCAGTGGGGATCTTGAACTTGAACCGGTCTCCGTAGACGGCGTTGAAACTGCCAGCGATGTCTGCCGCGTACTCGACGTGCTGGACCTGGTCGCGACCGACAGGCACCACGTCGGCGTCCATGATGAGGATGTCGACCGCCATCAGCACCGGGTAGTTGAACAGGCCCATGTTCACACCGGCGTCAAGATCATCCTTGCCGGCTTCCCGGTTGCGGTCACGCGCCGCTTTGTAGGCGTGCGCCCGGTTCATCAGGCCCTTGCCGGCCATACACGCCAGGATCCAGTTCAGCTCGAAGATCTCCGGGACATCCGACTGGCGGTAGAACGTGGTGCGATCCGGGTCGAGTCCGGCCGTCAGCCAGGTGGCCGCCACGGAGCGGGTGTAGTGCTGCATCAGCTCACGATCGCGGATCGTCGTCAGCGCGTGATAGTCAGCGATGAAGTACAGCGACTCGTAACTGTCAGCCAAACGCAGAGCCGGCAGGATCGCGCCGATGTAGTTGCCCAGATGCGGCTCACCGGTCGGCTTGATGCCGGTCAGCGATACCCTTCGCGCCGTCGAACCCATGGGCACGACATTACCGTGAGCCGCCTTCGATCTTCCGTCCTCATCGGCTGTCGGCGCGTACCGAAATGCTGTTGTTGGTATCGGCAAGGCCGAGCAACGACGGCAACTCCGCCAGGTCCCCGAAAGTTCGGACCGACCCTGACGTGGAGCCATCGGGCGCGTACCGCAGGACGCGCATTCCTGCGCTGCGTGCAGCCACCACTCCCGACTCGCTGTCCTCGACGACGACGCAGCGGGCAGGTGGTACGCCCATCCTGGACGCCGCCAGCAGGAAGAGATCAGGAGCAGGTTTGCCATGCGCGACCTCGGCGGCCGTGAAGATCCGGCCCTCGAAGTACGGCGCCAGGCCACAGACGCCCAGGGTCAACGCGACCTTCTCGGGACGTCCGTTCGACGCCACGCAGAAAGGAACACGAAGCTGCTGCAGCAATGCAGCGACCCCGGGCACCGGGGCCACCTCGGCACGCAGCGCGGTATCCACCACGACCGTCAGTGCGTCGAACCAACCGGTGGGCACGGCACCGCCCAGGCGATCGGCGATCAGCCGGGCCGCCACTGCTTGATCGAGACCGGCGAACGCCGTGGCGCACTCCTGGTCGGTGATCTGGATACCCAGGTGCCGCATCCGGTCGGCGAGCACCCGGCGAGCGACCAGCCACCACGGCGTACGCGAAATAGGCCCCGACTGGCAGAGTTCTGCCAGGTCAGGGCCTTGCTGCTTGGTGCGCCGCCAGGGACTCGAACCCCGAACCCGCGGATTAAGAGGTTGATCTTGGTCGAGTCGTCTGGTCCAACGAGGTCACTTGGGTCCATCTGTTCGCGGTCAGGCCCCAGCTTCACGGGACGGCGTCCGGCCCAGTCCGTCGCGCGCTGGCCCCGTCCCATCGCGCCCGAGCACCCATGGAGACACCACGTGGATCATGACAACCAGCTGGCCAAGGATCACGGTAGGCCCTGGGCCATGCTCGCGCAGAATCACTCACACGGACCGGGCCCACTCCTCACTCACCGATCCGGGGGTCACGCGTGCCTGAACGTCCTACAACGACGGTCGGTCGAGCCATGCCCCGACGCAAGGTCGGCACCTAGAGTGTTGCGGTGCTGACCCTCGGCGTCGACCTCGCAGCGGCGGACAAACGTACGGCGATGGCGACCATCGAATGGCTGTCGGACCGCGCAGTGGTTCGAAACCTGGTCCTGGACGTGGGCGATGCCCAGATCGTCAAGGCCAGCCAGGACGCGGACAAGGTCGGGTTGGACTGCCCACTCGGCTGGCCCGAACCCTTCGCCGCGCTCGTCACGGCCCACCGGTCCGGCCACGTCACCGTCGCCGACGGCGATGCCGCACAGTGGCGGCGTCGTCTGGCCTACCGGGTGACCGACGAGGTGGTACGCGAGACGACCGGCATCATTCCGCTCAGCGTGGCCGCGGACCGCATCGCTCATGCCGCTTTCCGATGTGCCGGGCTGTTGGCGATGCTGGCCGCCGCCGACCAGGACGTCGACCGGTGCGGCGACGGCAGAATCGTCGAGGTGTACCCGGCCGCGGCCCTGTTCCGTTGGGGGTTGGCCTACCGCGGTTACAAGGGACGGGGCCAGAAGACGCAGCATGCCGACCTCGTGACCGCGCTCTGCGCGGCCGCACCCTGGCTGGAACTGGGCGCTTCCGAGGCGCTGTGTCGCCGCAGCCACGACGCCTTCGACGCGGTCGTCGCGGCCCTCAACGCGCGTGCCGCCGCCATAGGCAGGGCGACCCGACCCGACGACGAGCAGCGGCAGGTCGCAGGGGTCGAGGGCTGGATCGCCCTGCCCACGGGGCCGCTCAGCGACCTTGTCGACGGCGCCGAAGCGGGCGGGAGGCGTCCATGGCCTCGGGGCTGAGTTGGCTGGACACGTCTCGCGAGGATCAGCAACGCATGCGTGAGTTGCTCAAGCTCTTCAGCGACACGCAGAGCCGGGACGAGCTGGGCGTCGGTCAGGTCCGCGACGCGTTCAGCGACCTGCTGTTTCCCGGCACGTCGGTCCTGCAGAACCGGGCACGGTACCTGTTGATCGTGCCCTGGTGCTACCAGGAGGCGCAGAAGCGTGGGCTACGCGGTGACCGCCTCGCCGCGCGGGTCGACCGCAACGAGCGGAAGGTGATCGCCGCTCTACTGCGCGGCAGCGACACGGAGGGCATGATCGGCAGTCGTGCCGGAGTCGGGGTTCGCACCCTGCCCTCGAACATCTACGCCGTTGCTCTTCAGGAGTACGGCATCCGCAGCGGTGCGGATGACACGGCACCGGACCGACGGCTGGTATCCCGGCTGGCCGAGGCTGATGAGCTGACCGAGCGGTCACGCAGCAGCTGGATTCCGACCCTGCCCGGGGCACCGGCGAACTTTCCGCAGGAGGTCGAGGGTGGGCTTAGGTTACACCCGGACGAGGCCCGTTGGCTGCGCGAGCGGATCATCGCTGCGGTTCCCGGCACCCTGCTGGCGTACCTGCTCAAGCCCGCGCATCGCCCTGGGTCGGAGGGCGATGCGCCGTGGGACGAGCCGGCGGCGCTGGCCGCGCCGGAGCCGATCGGTTCCCTGGTTCGGGACGCGCAGCGCTTCTCGCTGGCCATGCATGGTGCGGCGCTGTTGTACAACCTGCTCGTCGCCGAGCGGTACGAGCGGGCGGGCCTGTCCGAGCACGAACAGCCGACGGCTCGCTACCGCGACAGGCTGTCGGCATGGAGCGATCGGGTGTCGGCGGAGCAGAGCCTTAAGGGCTGGGATCGGTCGGGGATGTGGACGCTGCTGATCGAGAAGAATCCCCGGATCAGCACGAACGTCAGGGCCCGGCAGTTCATCGAGCGGTGGCTCGACGCGGTGACCAGCGGGGCTGCCGGCGAGGCGATCAGCGACCCGGCCCTGCGGGATCTCGTCGGCGAGCGGGAGCGGTCGGTGAAGAAGGGCCAGTCGCGGTTGGTCAACGACAAGTTGTTGCGTACGTGGAGTGGCGCGTCGGGCAGTCGACGGCTGGTGTTCCGTTGGCCGCAGGTCCGCCGGATCCTCACCGACATCCACGACGGTTGCGCTGCTGGTCCTTCGGAGGCTGCCGGTGCTCGCGCCTGACTCCCGCGCGCTGTTGCTCGACTCGTTGCGCCCACCGCCGGGGGCGCGGTTGTGCCGGGCGGCGGCGTTGACGTTCACCCTGGATCTGGAGAGTCTGCTGGTCGCACCGTTGGCGTTCGCCGCGCATGGCCTGCGGGAGTCGGCGGACCCGATCGCGGTCATGGAGGGTGTACGGCGCTGCGCGGACCGCATCGACGTGTTCTGTCAGGCGGGGCAGATCGTGGTGCCGTCAGGGGCGTCGGCGCTGTTGGCGTTCGTCGAGCCCATGGTGCACGAGGTGCACCGCCCCAAGCCGGGTCACCTGTTCCACCCGAAGCTGTGGGCGCTGCGGTTCATCGACGACACGACGGGAGAGGTGTCGCTGCGGCTGCTGGTGCTCAGCCGCAATCTGACCAAGGATCGCGGCTGGGACGTGTGCCTTCGGTTGGATGGCGTGCCCGGCACCCGCCCGAGGGCGGACAACCGGCCTCTGGCTGACCTTCTGCGGTATGCGGTGCGGCTGGCGGTCACGCCGCTACCGGCCGCCCGGCACGCGGCGATCGAGGCGCTGTGCGAGGACCTGCGGCGCGCCGATTGGGAATTACCTGAAGACGCCCGAAGCATGGTCTTCCACGCCCTCGGGGTGCCTGGTAGCCGCCCGCCGGACTTCGCGGGGACGCGTCACCTGGTCATATCGCCGTTCTGCACGCCGGGTGGACTGAACCGGTGCGCACCCAGCGGCATGCTGTCGGTGGTAAGCCGGCAGGAGGCGCTCGACCGTCTGCCCGAGGAGAGCCTGACAGGTGCCGAGGCGTTCGTGGTCAGCGCCTTGGCCGGTCTGCCCGCCGAGGAGGCGCCGCCGGGTCAGGAGGTGCTGCACGGTCTGCACGCGAAGGTGTACGTGGTGGAGAAGGGCCATCAGGCGCGGGTCCTGCTCGGCTCGGCGAACGCCACCGACGCGGCGTTCGGCGGCAACGTCGAGTTGCTGGTGGAGCTGATCGGCAGCCGGAACCGGTGGGGGACCAACGCACTCCTCGGCCCCGACGCGGGTTTCCGGGAGATCCTCGAACGGCACGAACGCCGAGACGTCACCGAGCCGGAGCCCGACACCGGTTTGCTACGCGACCTCATCCGTGACATCGCCGCATTACCCATGTCAGCCACCGTCACGACCTCAGCCGTCGGGTACGAAATCCGGCTCGACTCGCAGGAATCCGTTCCTGAGGTCACGGGTGTACGGATCACCGTGCAGTTGCACACGCGCCGTGGTGAAGCGGTGTCGCTGGTTCCGGGGCAGCCGGTGTCCGCGGTGTTCGTCGGGCTCGCGCTGGCCGATATCACCCCTTTCGTCCTGGTGGTCGCCGAAGACCGTACAGGCCGGGAACAGACCGTCGTTCTCGCCACCCTGATCGGTGACCCGGCCCATCGGCTTGACCACGTCCTCGCCCAGCAGATCGACACGCCCGAGAAGTTCCTGCGGTTCCTGTTGTTGATGCTCGGCCTCGGCACCGAGGCTGCCGCCGCCGTGAGCGGCGACGCTGGCGGGCAGGGCGTCTGGCGTACCGGCGGCACCGGCATCCTCGAACTGCTACTCAATGCTCTCGTGGACCGCCCGGAGCAGCTCGACGACCTGGCCCGGTTGGTCGCCCGTATCGAAGCCGACGGCGACAGCAGGCGGCTGCTGCCGCCCGGATTCACCGAGCTGTGGCGGGTCATCGACCAGGCGCGGGACGCGAGGGCAGAGGCGGTGGGCCGGTGAAGCGGTACGACGCGGGGCCGGTCATGGCCGGCCTGAAGGACTTCCAGCGTGCCACCGTCGCGCATGTCGTCGACCGGTACTTCGGTGCCGACCCGACCCGCCGGTTCCTGGTCGCCGACGAGACCGGGCTCGGTAAGAGCGTCGTGGCCAGGGGTGTCATCGCCGAGACCCTGCAGCGGCTGCAGGACGACGACAGCGTGGAACGGGTCGACGTCATCTACGTCTGCTCCAACCAGGACGTCGCCCGGCAGAACATCGACCGGCTGCGGGTCACCGCCGACAAGATCGTCACCCTGTCCAGCCGGCTCACCCTGCTCGCCAAGTACGCACATCGGCTCAACGCCGCGACCGCCACCACCGGCAAGCCGATCAATCTGATCGCTTTCACCCCGGGCACCTCCTTCGACCAGGGCTGGCGGACCGGTGCCGTGGAGGAGCGGGCGCTGATCTTCCTGCTCCTCGAACAGGCCCACTCGTGGGGCGGCTGGCGAACCGGAGCCGCGCTACGCGCGTTGCAGGCGACCGTCGCCACCCCTGAACGCTTCGAGGAGCAGTGCGACAGGCTCTGGGAGCAGCTCGAAGGAGAGATCGACCCGACGATCGCCGAGGGGTTCCTGCGTCGTGCCCGCCACGGCGGCCTGCTCGACGAGTTCGACGCGCTACTCGACGGCATCGGTCGACGCCCCGCCCTGCCCGACGCGCTGCGGGAGAAGGCCCGCACACTCACCGGTGCTTTGCGAACGGCGCTGGCCACCGCCGGGGTCGAGGTCCTCGACCCGGACCTGGTCATCCTCGACGAGTTCCAGCGCTTCCGGGAGCTCCTCGACCCGGACGGTGGCGATAGCGCGGAACTCGCCCGGCACCTGTTCGATCATCGAGCCGCCCGAGTGCTGCTGCTGTCGGCCACCCCGTACAAACCGTTCACCTTCGCCGAGGAGGCTGGTGCCGGCGAGGACCACTACCGCGACTTCCGGCAGGTCCTGCGCTTCCTCACCGACGACGAGTGCTGGCACGCCGACGTGACGAAGACCTTCGAGGCGTACCGGGACGCCCTGGTCCGCGGCGAACCCTGCGGCGACCTACGCGACCGGCTGCGCGCCCTGTTGTTGCGGGTCATGTGCCGCACCGAACGGCCCGCGCTGGGCCAGGACGGGATGCTGAGCGAACACCTCGACCTGGCCGACGACCTCGACCCCCGTGACGTGCGCGGCTACGTGGCGATGCGCCGGGTCGCCGACGCCGTCGACGCACGGATGTCGGTTGAGTACTGGAAGTCCGCCCCCTACTTCCTGAACTTCCTCGACGGCTACCAACTCGGCGACAAGGTCCGAAAAGCGCTCGACGGCAAACCGGACCCCGACGTCACCGCGCTGCTGGCCACCGCGCAGCTACTCGACGCCGACACGATCAACCGACGAGAACCCGTCGATCTCGGCAACGGCCGGCTACGGCGACTCGCCGCGGACACCGTCGACCGGGGCTGGTGGCGACTGCTGTGGCTGCCCCCGTCCCTGCTGTACCACACTCTCGACGAACCGTTCGCCACCGCGGCGGCCGAAGGCATCACCAAGCGGCTGTTGTTCTCCTCCTGGAACGCCACCCCCACCGCGGTGGCCGGATTACTCAGCTACGAAGCCGAACGCCGGCTCGGCGGCCACGGGGAGGGACACCGGCACCTCGACTACCGCACCGAGAACAGCCGCCCAGCGGCAATGAGCGTCCTGGCACTCTTCTGGCCCCATCCCGCTCTGGCCGCGCTGTGCGATCCGCTGGCCCTGGCCCGGCAGCGACCGGACGAGACTGCGCCGCTGGCCGTGTTCGAACGCGAGGTGCGGGAACGGTTGCTCGCGCACGCCTCCACCGATACGGCGGTCGCCGAAGCGAGCCCGGCTGAGCCGTGGGAACTGGTCTTCCGGTGGCCAGGCGCCGACCCCGGCCCGGACGACGCCGCTGCCGCCCTGGGTACCTCCGCCGACGAGCAGACAACGGCCACCGGCCTAGATCGGCACGTGGAGCGAGCTCGTGAGCTGGCCAGCAACGCCCGCTACCCGACAGCAGACCATCTCCACGGTCTGCTCGGCAGCGTCGCGGAGATCGGCATGCACGGGCCGGGCAACATCGTCTGGCGGGCCCTGTCCCGACTGATCCACCCCGACGACGCGGTCACCTCCGCAGGGCACTGGCGCGCCGCGGCGGTACTGGCCAACGGACTGCGGTCCCTGTTCAACCGGCCGGAATCCGCCCAACTGCTCGACAGCCTGTCGATGGGCCCGGTCTACTGGCAGGCGGTACTGCGCTACTGCGCCGCCGGCGATCTGCAAGCCGTCCTCGACGAGCACCTGCACACCCTGCGCAGCGGGGCCGCCGACATCTGCCTCGACGACGAGGAAGTCTGCCGGCTGGCCGACGAGGCACGGCAAGCAATCGCCAGCCGACCATCGACGTACGAAGCCTTCGACCCGCGTCATCCCGACGAGCGGATCAAACTGCCCGGCCGGTTCGCGCTGCGCTACGGCGGCCGCGGCGAAGAACAATCCCAGGCCGACCGCAAAGCAGTCGTACGTCGGGCCTTCAACAGCCCGTTCTGGCCGTTCGTTGTCGCCACGACCAGCGCCGGCCAGGAAGGCATCGACTTCCACCAATGGTGCTCGGCCGTCGTGCACTGGAACACCCCCGCCAACCCCGTCGACTTCGAACAACGCGAGGGCCGAGTGCACCGCTTCGGCGGACACGCCGTACGCCGCAACATCGCCGCCGCACACCGCGCCGCTGCCCTGCGCTCCCCCGAGCCAGACGTGTGGAAGGCCCTGTACGACGCGGCACGAGCAGAATCCGGAGAGCTCGGCGACTTCGCCCCGTACTGGGTGTTCCCCGGCCGGGCAAAGATCGAACGGCACGTCCTGCCGTACCCCCTCAGCCGCGACCAAGCGAAACTCGACCGGCTCAAATCCGACCTGGCGATGTACCGGCTGGCGTTCGGCCAACCACGGCAGGAAGACCTCCTCAACCTGCTCCGACGTCACACCACCGACAGGACCAACACGACCGAAATCCTGAACCTACGACCGGCCCCCGAAAGACTGCCTCAGTGACAGACCAAACCAGCCGGCTTCCTTGACCAGCGGACTTCACAGCATGCAGCGGGGCGAAGCCCCACTGGACGAGCAGCTTCAACACTAACGTCCGCACAGGATCACCAGGTCAGCCCCAGGAGTCTTGGAGTGAACCGCCTGACAGTCGTCGGGGACGTCAGCGGAGCGGCCACTCCCCGCGGTTGAGTCGCGTCAGCACGTCGTTCGCCTCCTTGAAACGCCAATTGCACACCCGTCCGAAACCGCCCACCGCGGAGGACTTGCAGACCTGCAACAGGGACGTCGCGTACTCGATCCAGTTTCGGTGCGGTGACGGGGCCTCCCAGTCGAACGGGTCGGGATCATCGCTGGCCTGGGCCGCGAGCAGGATCGCCCGGCCGCTGAGGAACTTGGTGACGAGCGGGGTCTTGCCGGTGCGGTCCTGCTGGAGGATGCGACAGGCATCGAAACAGTCGAAGGCCCGGCGGGTGCGTTCGGCCACCGCGGTGGCGTCGTGCTGCCCCTCGGTGAGGTCGGCCCGCCTCAGGTAGATCGAACCGAGCGCCTGCAGGAGATCCACGTCGGTGAAGTTCTCCAACAGCAACTCGCCGAGCATCGAGGAACTCTCGTCCTCCACCACCATGGCGTCCTGCTGCTCCACGCCGTCGCCGTCCGCCGGCTCCGCGACCGGGCCGCCGTGGGACAGTTGCCGTAGCTGGGTTCTCACCTCCGAGCTGAGCTGGTCGGCGACCGATCTGTGGAAGACCGAACCGTACCGTCGGATGGTGAGGTACCGGCCGATGTTACGGGAGTAGTCGTCCCCGATGATCTCGTCGAAGACCCGGTCGACCCGATCCCAGTCGACCTCCTCGTCCAGTTCCAGCGCGACCCGGTGGCGAAGCAGCGCGAAATCGGCGGGAAGCGAGCGCTCCTGGATCTCGTCGTCGAGCAACTGCCGGGCGTCCGTGAGCATCTGTTGGCGCTTCGACCCCGGAAGGCGGTTGTCATACTGGGCCTGGGTCACCGCGCTCTCCACCGCGCCGTAGACCGCTCGGAGCCGGTCGTGCGCGTTAGTCGCCATCGTCACAAGCTTCTGGTATTCGGCAATCGCCTCGCCGTGCTCCCAGATGTAGCGGTGGAAATCGGCGATGGACGCCACCAGGGCCGGATTGTGTGGCCACCGATCTTCGGCTCGCCGAAGCAGCTCCCAGACCGCGCTGTTGTCGACATTCCTCCGCCAGATCACCGACTGCCACCGCTGGTACTGCCGTTCGAGGTGCACCTGCATCCGGCAGAGTTCGATCGACGGTCCGTACACCCGCTCGTGCCCCAGCAACGACCTCCGGCGCTTGCGGTACGCCTCCTCTAGCCGCTGCTCCTTAATCCCCCGGGGCAGCCGGCTGAAATCCTCTCCCTCCCGGGCCGACGCGACGGTCAGGTTGCCCTCCTCGGACCACAGCGTGCGCATGCACCACAGGTCGAGCACGGCATGGGCCCACGTCATCGGGCCGTCCTGGTTACGCAGCCATTCCTGAGCGATTCCGGCTTCCCGCTTCAGCTGCGTCCGGGTGCCGCCCGGCGCATCCCGTGGCGGGCTCCACAGGATGACCGTCCGGAGTGCCTGGAGCCAGAGCAGATAGGCACGGGCAGCGGTCTCGCCGCCGGCGGTGGAGACGCTCAGATCACGGCAGGTCTCGGCGAGGCTCAGCGCTCGGCGCGCCTCCGTGAGCGCCTCCTGGAGCTGGTCGTTGACCCGCAGGGTACGGGCCAGGAACAGGTGCGCCTCGACCTGCGCGATCAGCAGGGCCTGCTGCCCCTCCCGCTCCTCGGCGTCGCCCTGCAACAGCAGCGACAGGGATCGGCGCGCGGCGGTCAGCCGCCGGTCCGTCTCGACCAGACCACGGAAGGTCCCATGCATGAACCGCCAGACCGCGACGCGAACGGCGACCGGCCACGGAGCGTGCGGCTGCCACACCGTCGTGAGCTGGTCAAGCACCCCGGTGACGAACGCCTCCTGGTCGTCGGCCGCCCGGAGCTCCAGCGCCAGCACGGAGGCGGTGTCGATGTGCCGGGAACACCAGAGCGCGAGTTCGTCGGCGCGTTTGGAGAGGCCGAGCCCGGTCTTCGTGCGCGCGAACGCCCGGCGCAGGCCGCTGATCCGGTCGGCGTGGCTGTCGGCGCACCGCGCCTGCAGGCGACCCAGGCGGTGCTCCATCTGCAGCCGGGTCATCTGCTGCCGGGTGTCCCGCGCCTCCGGGAGCAGCGTGAATATTTCCTCGGCCTTCCCCCAGGTGCCCCGGGCCTGGTCCCGCCGGCCGGCGTCGACTTGGGCCTCCGCGGTGTTGAGCAGCCAGGAGAGCACCACCAGCACGCGGTCCGTCCGGCTGGCGCCGGCGGTGACGGCTCCCTGGTAGAGGGCGTCGGCCGCCCGCTCCCGCGCGGCGAGCAGGCTCGTCGTCGACCGGAGCCGCCGGCCGGCCAGGAACAGGGTCGCGTCCACGGACTTGAGCAGGTGATAGGACACCAGGTCGGCAGGGCACGCCACGATCGCGTCGGCGACCTCGGACGCGGCCCGCACGAGTCCGTCGAGTATGCCGGCGGCCGTGCCCTGCTGCCGTGCGGCCACGGTCAGGCGTGCCGCCGCCGCGAGGAGACGCTCCAGGTCGGCGGTGTCCGGCGAGAGAGCCGATTCAACGGCGTCGACGGTCACCGGCGACGCCGAGCGCTCTGGGACGACGCTGAGGTACACCGCGTCACCGTCGTACGCATTGATCACGGAAAGCGCGTCACGCAGCCGCGGTAGCCGGCCGGCGGCGTCCTCGTCGATCCACCCGACCGCCCACCGGACCGCCTGGACGAGTTCCGGGACGCGGTCCGGGCTTAGCTGGCTGATCGTGGTCTGAAGCGCCGTGCCAGCCCTGGCCAGCGCCTCGTCCAGCTCGTCCGGAGACGCCTCGCGCTCGGGGCCGGGTAGCGTGCTGATGGTCCGTCGGATCGTCGCCATGCCCGCCGAGTCCACGCCCTCGGCGCTCTCGTCGACACCGAGCAGGACGAGCAGGAGCAGGCGCAGGGTGTTCCGGCTGGCCGGGCCGATCCCATAGGACGGCGCGCCGTCCCCGGCCTCGATCCGCAGGACTCGGGCGTCCGTGAGCTGCTCGATCTGGGCCCGGAAACCCACGTCCGCAGATTGCAGGACCTGATGACTGACCGGCAGCCCCTCGGTCAGCGCCCAACAGATCAGCACCGCGAGGGGCCCGTGCCGGTGCCCGGTCGGCGACGGTTGCCGCAGTTGCAGGCCACCGGCGTCGCGCAGGGCCCGGAGCACCGTCGGCACGGAGCGGTTCAGCAGTGCGTCGACCAGGCTGCCGGCGACGAGTTCGCCGGTGTCGGTCAGCTGGTGGTCGGCGATGAACCCGTCCACCCCGTTCACCAACACCCCGGGCAGCCGAACCAGCGGATCATTCAGCCGTCGCAGGACCTCGGCCTTGAGGTCGAGGCCGTCGAGCTCGATCTGCTCCGCGTCGAGCAGGTTGCCGAGCAGCTCGCCCGCCTCGTCGTCGGAGAGCTCACCGAGCGGGATCGGTGGCAGGTCTCGTAGTTGCCCATCGCCGGTCAGGTCCAGTTTGGTGCGGGCCTTGACCACCGTCACGGCCCGCCGGAAATAGGGGTCCTCCAGCAGGGTGTCCAGTTCCGCCCGCACGGCTGCCGGGTCGGGCCCGAGCCGTGTGCAGTCGATGTGGATGAGCAGTTTCCGGTCGCCCACCTGCTGCATCAGGCTGGTCACCAGCCGTCGGCGGCGCCCGTCCAGGCTGGCCATCGCCGCCGGCTCGATCGCGTCCCGTTCGTCGAGATGTTCGCCCAACGCCCGGGACAGGCTCTCCAACACCGGTTCTTCCGCGGTGGCGATGGGGATCTCCAGCCCGAGCAGGACATCCTTCTCGTCGAACGTCCCGCGGGACCGGACCTCGGCGATCAACTGGTCGGCGAAGTGGTCCTTACCCGCCTTGAGCGGACCGGTGACGGTCAGCACGCCACCCGCGACGACTCGCTTGGCCCCGAGTTGGAGTTCGCGCTTCCGCCCGACGAACCGGGCATCCCGCTCCGGCCAGGCCAGCAGCCCGGGCAGCCCTCGGTGTCCGCTGAACGGACTGGCGGGTGGCCTGTTGGCCAGGAGGTTTCTGGTGACGGGCGGTGGTCGGTACCGGCGGTTCCGCAGCCACGGGTCGTCCTCCCAGGCCGCGTGGTTGGTTCTCGGCTCCCCTCGAGCAAGGTCGCGGCGTGCGCCAGCACCGTCCTCGGCGACAGGCTCCGCCCCACCCCGGGCGAGCCTTCGAAGCTGGCGAGGAGCGCGGCGGTGAACGGGGTGAACTCCTCGTCCAACCGCGCGTTCTGGGCCGGCACCACGTCGGTGGCCGCGATCAGCAGCCAGCCGGCCGCCTCATTCGCCGCCTGAGTCTCGGCTTTGAGACTGCCGGCGGCGGCCCCGGAATAGCAGCAGTCGAGGATGAGCAGTTTCCGAGCAGCCGCCGATGACGCGGCGGCTTCGGTCAGCTCGGGAATGGTCAACAGTGTGCTCGTCTGGCTCAGGTTGGCGTCTGAACCGGCCAGATAGAGCGTGCCACCGCCGTAGAGGGCGTGACCGACGAAATAGATGAGCAGAATTCCGTCGTCATCCGGGATCCGGGCCGCGTTGGCGACCGCGTCGAGCATGTCGGCCTTGGACGGGTCAGCCTCGACGACGAGCCGGTGGTTGCCGCGTAGCCCCCACAGTTCCGGGTCGGCGAACGAGCAGCGCAGGGCACCGGTGTTCCGTGGCGCGGCCGGCACCGGCTCCAGCGACGTGTTCGGATAGGTCTCGACGCCGAACAGCACCGCCGACGACTGCGAGGGATCTACCCGATCCGACCTACTGCCCATCGGAACCTCCTATCGTCGACCGCCGCCCCCTCTACTCGGCCGACCTGAGCGCCGCCACCACGGCGTCGACGTCTCCACTGATGCTCACCGTCTCGTGGCGGGCGCCATCGGGCAGATCGGTCCGGGTAATCGTCACGGAGAGCTGCTGGGCGGCCCGGCCACCTAACCGACTCTTCAGATAGTCGTAGAGGGCCTGCACGGTGAGCGGGAGCAGGATGTTCTGCCCGATGAACTCGATCACCTCGGCCGCACCGAGCGTCTCCGGGCGGGGCGGCGGAAAAATTGTCCTGACCCGCGCCTGTCGGGTTCGGGGATCAGCGGTCAGCACCGACACGACGCGGCGGTTCTCGTCACTCTCGCCACCACGCACGTCAATCAATAACCGCATCGCCACCCCTTCACCCCGTCGGCAGAGCCGTCGTCCATTCTGGCAGGCGAGGTCAACATCCCGTGATCGGATGATCATTGAGAACCTTCGTGTCACTGTCCACGGCGACCGAGCACCTGCCGAGCACCCGTATGTACGTTGAGCCGGGGCGTACGCCGAAAGGCGATAACCGCCGCCCAAGACGGAGCCCAATGCTTCGGGCCAATGGTTCACCAAGTTGGTCCGGCGGCAGTCACAAACCCGCCGCCGGACCAGCCGGTTACCGCTGTCGCGCTTTCCTCCACGCCGCCGCGAACACCGGCTCCGGTTCCCACAGCCCGTCGTCGGGTCGCTCGACAAGCACGTCGAAGTACCGCAACGCCTCCACCGACCGGGCGCCGCCACATTCGGTTACCTCGAGCCAGGTGGCCAGGTCTTCGCTGCTCATCGGAGCGTTGTAGTCGAGCAGCGAGTCGAACGCGGCCGCCAGCGTCGGGTTGTTCGCCAGTCCGACCTGGTCGACGAACACACCGGCGACTTCGGCGCTGTTGAGCCTTGCTGCGGTGATCGCATCGCACACGCGTCGAGCGGTGCGTTCGGTGGCCGCGAGCCGGGCGGCGTCGTCGAGCAGCACCGTCCATCCGCCGGTGGCTTCCAGCAGCGTCTTCTGGCTGGCCGCGTCACCGAAACACGAGATCTCGTTGTCGACGACCCACGACCGCAGGCCGCCCGGCGACAGCCGACGCAGCACGATCACCCGGTCGGTGACCTCCCCTAGCGGCGGAGCGTCGTCCTTGGTGAACAGTTCGCTAACGCTGGCGTCGACGACCGCGACCACGGAGCGGGTCACCCCTGCTGCCGGCAGCAGGGTGTCGACCTGAAGCAGTTCGTTGAGCGCATTGTCGAGCCTCGTTGTTGACAGGTCGCTGAGCACGACCCGGTGCCGGTCACCGGGCGCCCCACCGCGCAGTTCCCGCCGGTAGCCTGCTGGTCCCCGGGTCACGTGCAGGGTGAACCGCGCCCCGATCATGTCTGCTTCCTCAGTCAGCCGCGTCGCGACCCGGTCGATCCCGGTCGCCTGGGTGCCGACGACCACCCACAGGTGGTTGCCCCGTTCGGTCAAGGTGGCCAGCTGCTTCTCGGTCACCGGCGAAATGCGGCCGTCCGTCAGCGTACGACGGGCCTGCTCGGCCGACAGGGTGGTGACGACGTTACGCCATTCCAGGGCGCACAACTCTTCCTCGATGGTCTCCGCGGTGCCGAGAAGACGCAGCACGTTGCTGGACCGTAGCCGCCACCGGCCGCTAGTTTCCGACAGGACCCCGAGGCCGCTCATCTCCGACAGCAACGACCGGAACTCGTCAGCTCCCTGGTCGACGAACCCTTCCGGCCACCACGCCAGGCACTCGTCCCGCAGCACGTGCGTGGGGATGGCATGGTCGGCACCCTTCTCCAGCGCGGAGAGGGCGACGACGAGAGCGATCAGCTTGTACCGCGAGTCGAGGTTGAGGGTCAGGTGCACCGTCTCACGGATCTTCTGCCGGACGGCGTTGGAGCCGATCACGCGTTCCAGGTCCTCGTCGCGGATGCGGTACCGCGGCCCTTCCAGGCCCCGTCGGCTCAACGCTTCCCGCACGAGCTCCTCGCCGACCATCTGCAGCAGCTTCGGCTGGTAGTTGCAGTAGGCGAGGACCCGATGGATGAGCTCGTCGGAGTCAAAGGAGATCCCGAGGGTGTCCATCGGGGTGAACATCAAATCGTGGGCCGCGGCTGGTGTCAACGGGCCGATGGCGATCGGGTCGCCGAAGTGCGCGCTGGCGAGCGGCTGGTTGGGCAAGTGTGCGAACCGCTGGACCTGGTGCAGGCCGGCGAACACTGGCTTGAAGTTACGGTTTGTGGTCATCATCAGGTTACGCAGGCGGGTGGTGTGCTCGAACCCTGTCCGGGCGTCGGCGTCGAAGAACCCGTCGCATTCGTCGAGAAGCAGCAGCAGTCTGCGCTGGTTGTTGCTGCCCAGCCACGTGGTGATCGTCGTCTCGACGTACTGGGCGGCGTCGCGGGCCCGTTTGCGCGGCGAGGTGATACCCCGCTGGGCGAGCCGTTCGGCGATCATGTTCCACAGGTCGTCGATCTTGACCGTGGCGCCGAATCCGCCTGACAGCGGCAGGTACACCGCGACCCGGTCCTGGTAGAGCTCGAACTGGCGAGCGGCGGCCTGCAGCAGCGCCGACTTGCCCAGCTGCCGGCCGCCGTAGAGCAGGTTCGCGCCGTACGGGTCGAGAATGCTCTTGCGTTCGTCGACGCGGCCGAAGAAGATCTCCCTGGGCAGCGCGTCGTGTCCGCTCGGGTGGTACGGGTTGGTCGCCGCGTACGGCAGCAGGATCCGTTCGGTCGTAGCGAACAGCCCGCCTCCGCGGGCGGCGAGGAACGCAATCGCGGCGTCGTCGACGACCATGACCGGCCGGTCGGCGCGGGCCGCACACTCTTTGGCTAGGACCTTACGCTGTTCAGCCGACATGCTGCCGAACAGCAACACGAGGATCGGGTCGTTGCTCTCGTCCTGCTCCACCCAGGTCAGCAGCGTGGCGGCGTCCTGCACGCCCCAGCACAGCATCACCTTCAGCAGGTCACCGGCGCGGGACCCGAACGCCGGAACCCGTGCCCCACCGGTCAGCTTGACGCTGGTGAGCTCGACCCATTTCCGGGTCGGGGCGTTACCGAGCTTGTACGGGGTCCTTTCGCTGGTGAACTCGACACCGGCCAGCCGCAGCGCATGCCCGAGCACCGACTTCGTCCGTTGGTGGCGCAACGACTGCCGTTCCGTGGTCAGCCGGTGCCACTGCTCGAGGCCCTCGACGGCATTGGTCCGTTCAAAATCGTTGAGCCGGCTGAAGTCAAGGCCGTTGTGGGCGCCGCCGTCCCGGGCGGCCCGGATCAGCGCCGGGGTGACACCGTCGGTGGCAACGCCGAGGGCAGCGAGGAACTTCTCCAGGTCGGTAGGCCGGGTGGTGCTGGGTGGATCCTCTCCCGCGAGGGCGTTGAGCAGGTACTCCTCGGCGGTGGCGAGGTCTCCGGTGTCGATGCGGGCGTTGATGAGCTCCGCGGCGTTCTCGGCGACCTTGGGTCCGTTGGTGTTGGCCGCCCGGCTGGCGGCCTCGTTAAGTTCGATCGTGACACGGCTGCGCATCGCATCCCGGGCCTGTTCGGCGTATTCGGGCAGGCGGCTGACGATGTCTTCGAGTTGACGTCGGACCGCGCCCAAATCGGGCCGGTCGAGGCGGGCCGCCTCCAGTTCGGCGAGGACGCGGGAGTTATTGGCATGGCTGAGCTGTCCCAGCCGGGCTGCTTTCTCCACCTGCGTGGCGACATCCGCCCGCAACGCCCGCACCTCGTTCTGCGACCGGGCGATGCTGCCCTCGATGCGGTCCACCATTTCCTCGGCCCGTCGAGGGTCTTCGTCTGCGACCGCGTCGATGATGATCCGCGCCGCGCCGTAGTCCTCGATGGCAAGCCGGGCGTCGAACGCGGCCGCCCACGATGTCGCCACCGCCGACTCGATATCGGTGATCGTCACCGGCCTGGCGAAGTTCAGTTTCGCGTCGACCGGCAGGGCCCGGCTGCGCAGCACCTCCCGGTTGAGGACGGTGTTCGGGTCCGGTTCGGCTCCGCCCAGCCTTGTCCCGTCCAACAGCTCGACACTACGGGCGACACTCTCGCGGCAGACCGCCGCGGCCGCTGCAAGCAGGCCGTCGTCGCCGGTCGACGCCGTGTCGTGCAGTTCGATGTCGGCGTCGATCCATCCCGCGCGGACCTCGTTACGCAGCTCCGCCAGCTGCGGGGGCACCTGAAGGCTGTCGCGGGCCGCGTCCGGGTTCGCCCGGACCGCGTCGACCCAGTTGCCGACGGCGTCGAGACATTCGCGTGCGTGATCGGTGAGGCGCCGGCGGACCGCGCCTTCCAGCGGCCGGGTGTTCTTCGCCCGGATCTGGGCGTCTTCCCGCATCAGTTCCTCGACGATTGCCTCCCGGCGGGAGAACTTGCGCAGCCGCTCGACGGCGACGTCAATGTCAACCCGACGGTCGTGGGCGGCGATGTCGAGCACCTGGCCGATGAACCCGTCGGCGGACCACCACTGGTCGGCGATCTGCTGCGCGCGGGCGAACCGCACGGTCCGAAGCCGGTCCCGTGCCTGGACGGCGGCTTCGACGGCGGTGGCGATGCTCTGGTCAGCGCCCGCGATCGGGGCAAGCGCGGCGAGTGTCGCGCTGCTGGACAAAAGCCCGCGAGCGGAGGCCGTGCCGATCGCGCCGGCGACCCGGGCCAGGTGCGGCAGTTCATGCAGAGAACCGACCAAAGCCTGCAGGATCGTTCCGGCGTTAGGATCGGCGGTCACCAGCGCCGCCCGAACGGCGGCGGCGAGCAGCGCCAGTTGGGCGGCGCGGTCACCGTCGAAGTGATGAACGTGCAGCGCGTCGAGGTCGGCGCGCAGCGCAGCCGACGTGGCGCCGCTTTCACTGCGGACCGCTTCGGACAGCGCGAGCATACGCAGCGACTGTGCCCGGGCGGCGCTCCCCCGCACGGTCTCGGCATGAAACGCCAGGCAGTAGCGCCGTTTGCGTAGTAGCGACGCGATGAGGCTGTCGCCCGCGGCGTCATCGGGTTTTCGCGGCGAGACAGCTGGCTGATGCTGCTCAGACGGCGCCGTCGGCTGCAGATTGATCAGATCGGCCCCGTCGCTGGGCTGATCTGTGGTGCGGCGGGGCGCGCTGACGTCGTCGGTGTCGCCCGTTGCGGCAGCTACCCCCTCAGATGCTGCAGCCGCCTCCGTACCGTTGTCCGTTGTGTTTCCTGGATCGACGTGACCGGGAGCGGTGTCCGATACAGGTACCGGCGACTGGGCGCTGTCGGAGGTGATGTCCGTCGCGGCCGGCGGCGCGTCGACGGAGATACTCTCGGTGGCCATGATCGGACCAGACGGTGGCGCACCGACAGCGTCTACGGCCTCGGTGGGGACCCGGTCTTCGGGCGCCGGCCCGGCCACATGCTCGACGGCATCGTCCTGGCTGAGGTCGCCGACCGGCGCCGGGGTGTTGTCGATTCCGGTGGTCAGTTTGCCCATGAGCGCGACAACCAGGACCGGTCCCAGTTCCGTGGGCAGGCGATGCTGGGCGGTGGCGTACAGGTGCATCGCCGTGGCGGTGTCGTCGGCTTCGGCGGCGTCGATGATCTGCACCAGGGTGGTCAGCGCGACGACATGGTTTCGCTGGTTGTCGTCCCAGCAGTCCTTGTCGAGCAGCTGCTCGGCGAGTTGGCGGACGCCTCCCAGCACATCGGCGCTCGTTGCCGGCCCAGACAGATGAGTCAGTCGTGTCAGCTGCTCGCGGGCGGTGTTCTCGTTGTCCTGCTCGGCTGAGGCGCGGTCGAGCGCGGCGGCGAGGGCGTCGCAGTCGTCACCGAAGTCGGTGTCCACACCGAAATCGGCGAGGACGGCCCGGGCATGCGTGACAACCGTGCCCAGCTCGGCAATCCGGGCGAGCAGGTGCGGATCGGGCAACTTTGACGCGGCGAGAGCGTCGAATATCTGCTGGGCTGCGTTGTGGGCGCTGTCGACGGCGGCACGCACCCGGGCGGCGAGCTCGGCGGCCGTCGTAGCTCCCGTCAGGTCCGGGTCGACGCTGTCCGGCGCCGTATTGGTGGTGGCGTCTGGTCCGGGAGGGTTGGTTTCAACAGGACCGTGGTGGCCGTCGACCACGTCAGCGGTGGCATCGCCGACGTCGGGCACGTCCCCTCCGTCTTCGGCATCGGCGCCTGATTCGCCGCTGCCGACGGGTTCATCGCGCAGCACCTCAAGGCGGCCGCAGGCGGCGGCGATGTCGTCGACGACGTCCGCAGGCCAGGTCGGCAGCGCCAGCCCGCTGGTGAGTGCGATCCGCAGCGCGGCGACGACCTGTGGAAAGTCGTACCACCAGACGAGCACCATCAACCGGACCGCATTCGCCTGGCTGACATCGTCGACCAGCGCCTTACGCAGAGCGGCGTCATCCCCGTCGATGAGCCACGCACTGAGTGGCTCCATCAGCCGCCGCAACACCGGCCGGGTGATGGTTCGGGCCGCCCGCCGGCGATCCTCAGTGGTCCACGTGCGCAGCCTCGCCAGCCCGTTCGCCGCCGCGATCGGCACGGGTTTCTTCGCCGACGGCACGCGCAGGTGACTCAGGAAGTCGGTGCGTTCCGGGTTGGGGATCCGCCAAACGAGGTCGGCGAATTCTTCCGGGGTCAAGACTTTGAACGCCGCCTCCAGCGCATCGTTGAGGCGTTCGAGCTGGGCGGCGAGTTCCGCCTTAGCGGTGTATCCCTGCCGCTCTGCCTCGTCGGTGGCCTCTGCGGCCAGCTCGGCGAACCCTTCCGATGTGCAGATCAGCACCGGTGCTTGCCGGTGGCGGTGCCGCAGACGACCACTCACTTGGGTGTGACTCCTATTCGCGGATGGCTGTGCGCTGGAAACGGTGCTGGTCGTCGGCGGCCGCCGACGGCGAAAAGGGCAGTAGAACGGCCGGGTATGACATCGATGACGTCGACACGGTCACGTTGTCGGTGTCACGTCATCGGTAACCAAAATGGACCGGGATCACTCCCCCGTTGGTGCCCATTGACGAAGGTGAACCCTTCGGGAAGCCTCGTGTCGGCGTTCGGGCCCCAAACCTTGCGGACGTGCCGGGCATAGTTCTCCTTCGCCTGGTCGCTGGCGCGGTACCCGTGCGGAAGCGCCCGGCAGTTGGGCGGCACCCAATGCTCGCGGGTGCGCTCCCGCAGCGCCGCGTGTCGCTGTTGCGCCGCGGCGTAGTCGGCGTGCTGGCGGGCCGACTGGCTGGGCCACCACACGAACGTGTCCGGTCCACCGCTTCCCGGCTTGTCGGCACGTCCCGGGTTCGGTTCACAGGTGAGCTTGCCGGCGTCGACAAGACGTTCACAGGTGTAGATCACCTGCCACATCAGCGGCGGGTTGTCGAAGTCTGCGCCGAACAGGACGCCGAGCAATTGTTTGCCGGTCAGCCTGCGGGAGCCGAACGTGCCCTCGATGCCGTGACGGCGAAACGCGGCGAGGATCAGCCGCCGCAGCGGGTCGATCCCCTGGTATTTCGCCGGCACCGTCGGCGGTGCCGGTTCGTCGTCTGCGTCCGGCTTGGTGCCGTCAGTCAACTCGGGTGCCGGGTCGGGGTCGAGGTCGATTCCAAGGGCGGTGGCAAGCAGTCGATGGTCGGAGTCCCAGCGGAACTCGTCACCGTAGGGCAGCGGCCGTTCGAGCAACGTCGTCGTAGCGGCCAGTCTGCGGGCGCCGCGGGCGAGCGAGACCATGACCTTGATCCCCGGGTAGAACGACAGCGGCCAAGCGACGCCGGTCAGCGCCCCGTCGCCGTGTTCGACCGTGTGGATCCTCTCGTCGTCGGCGAGGTCGTCGCCGTCGTGGTGCAGTTCGATGACGAGGGCGCCGTCGGCGAGCATGGCGGCGATCCGGTCAGGTACCGGCAGGGTGTCGTTGTCGAGGTGGATTGGTCGCAGCGCGACGGTGTACACGGCGATGTTGTCGTCGAGGTGTTCGACAACGACCTCGTCTCCGGCGGGTTCTTCTGTCTCGGTGTCGTCCGGTTCCGGGTGGGTCGTGTCGGGGTCCGGACCGGGTTCCCGCTGATCTGTGCGGGTGCCGGTGATCGCTTCGGTGTCGTCAGTCGGCTGCTGGATATCGGCCGGATCGGTCGCGCCGGTACCGTCATCGGTGCTCTGGGACGGCGGCTGTGACTGGTGGTAGCCGAGCCCGAGGGGTCGTAGCGGGTCGACGTCGCGCAGGTCCGCTGGGACCGGGGACGGTTGCGCCAGCCACACACCGCCCACCTGCCACGGGTCGTCGACGCGCAGGTGGACTCCGTTCGGCTGCAACCCGTCGACGGCTGCCGTGGCGTGATCGGCGACGGCGAGGTTGGCGTGCACGACCGCTTCGGCGGCCGCGGTAAGCTCGAACGGGTCGACGTCGACGTCTCCCGGGTCGGTGGCGAACACCTCGTCGACTCTGCCGGCCAGCAACGGCCACACACCGGTGAACCGTGGTCCGGTCCCCGACCGTGCGATGGTGTGGACCAGGTCGTCGAGGTCTTCCCCGCCCAGCAGGCCAGGGTCTTCCCGCCGCTGGTGGTACCGGTCGACCGGGGTGGCGTAGCCGCCCCATCGACGCAGGTGCGGTGCGACGTCCAGCAGTTTGTCGATCGTGTGCAGCGCCGTCTGCAACGCTACGGCGAGGGTGTCGTCGTCGTGCGGGTTGATCAGCAGACCGCCGAGCGGGCCACCGACCAGTAGTGGTTTGCCGGCGGTGAGCAGATGGTGGGCATACAGGGCGACGTCGTCGAGGCCGGCCAGACGAGGACCGGGGTAGCAGACCTGTCCTGTCAGGTGTCCGCGCTCGTCGAGGAGCACACCGCGCTGGCGCAGCCGGTGAAGTTCGGTGCGTTCCCGGGGTGTGAGTGGTGCGCCGAACGCTTCCGGGTCGACGATCACCCGTTCCGACCGGCAGCCGGTGTCGTCGAGGACCGCCGGTGCTCCGGACAGGCGTGCAGGGACCCACCCGTCCGGGTGGACGCCGTCGGCGGTGCCGAACCGGGCGACGACCTCTGCCCACAGCGACTGCTGACCCCGTTCGATGCGCACGAACGTGCCGACGGGCAGCGCCGGCGGCGTCGCGGCATCGGTGGTCAGCCGCACGAACATTTCGGGGTCGAGGACGGCGGCCTGGTAACCACGGGCCTGGGGGTCGAAGCCGAAGTGCAGCGCGTTGAACGCGGTGGTGGTGTGTAGCGGCGCCCGGCGAACGTGGGCGACCTGCTCGAGGTAGGCGATGACGGCCGCGCGTACCGCGTCGGGGATGTCGTCGACCTCGCGTAGCAGGTCGTCGGTGAACAGCGGTTCGTCGTCGAACGGTCGCCATGTCGGTGTCGCGGTCATCGTCATCGGGCGGCTCCTGCCTGCCGCGCCGCGGCGCGGGCGTTGTCACGGTCGACGTGCCGGCGAAGCCGCCAGACCCGGCCGCCGTCGGTCAGGACCGCCTCGCCGGTGGCTTCGAGCCGGGCGAGCGCGTCGGTGACGTGGGTGAGCTTCATGCCGGGGTCGACGCCGCGCAGCCGGTGGTAGAGCAGCTGCGGCCACAGCGGTCGCAGTCGACCGGAGCGGCTGTCGCGGTAGGCTTCGTCGCCGCGCAGGACCCGGTGCAGCATCCCGGCGGTCAGCCCGTGGAAGTTGTCCCACAGCAGCGCCCGCAGGTACCGGTCGACCGCCGCCTGGTATGGCGCGCCGTCACGGTCGGCGGCCGGCCGCGGCCGCGGGGTGTTCAACGCGTTCAGCAGCGCCGGTGTCGGTGTGGTGTCGGCGCTCGACGACCAGCAGGTGGAGCAGCGGCACGCGGCGGTGCTGCAGGTGCCGTCGGGTACCGACCGCCCAGGCTGACCGAAGTACTCGGCGAAGCCGACGTTGGCGCACCGGGCCTGCTCGGCGTACCAGTCCCGCAGCGCGGTGAGTTCGGTGTTCAACCGGGCCCGGTGGGCGTTCATCCGGGTGGCGAAGTCAGCGGGCAGCCGGCCGGTCCGGTCGAGCATTCGCACCGAGACCAGGGTCTGGGCGTTGCCGGCCTGGGAGACGTCGACGACGCCGAGGTCGTGCAGGGTCGCCAGCAGCGCCCAAGTGCCGGCGACGTCGTCGGCGAGGCCGTCGTAGCCGGTCACGGCTGCGGCGAGCTGTTGGTGGACGTCGGTGAGCTGGTGACGTCCCGGCCGGGTCGCGGCGAGCTGCTGCAAGACCGCGGCCGCGTCGGCGAGGGTGTCGTCGCAGCGGATCGGATCGTCGAGCGGGGTCAGCGTGACCGTCGCCGGGAAGTCGCCGCCGTCGTCGACCGTTCCGGCCGCGTCGAGAGCGGCGAGCGCCCGGATCACCGTGGTGCGGTACATCGTCATCGTCGCCGGTTTGCGGGCGTCGTCGAGCGACATCCACCCGGCGTCGACCTCCTCGCCGATAACGATGTCGGCGACGTGGTCGGGATTGAGCACTCCGCTGCCCCGGGCGGCGGCCACGACCGCGTTCCCGATGCGCTGCAAGGTCGGGTTCGCCAGACCTTGCGAGATCATCCACGCGACGGTCCGGAAACCACGGCCGGTGCCTAGGGCGAGCCCGTACGACGGTGCGGTGATCTCCGCGGGGTCACAGCCAGCCTGGTCACGGCCGGCGCGGCCGAGTTGCTGGTACAGCCCGGCGAGGTCGGTGGGTGGGGAGACCACGAACACGCAGCGGATGTCGCCACGGTTGACCCCGAGACCGAACGCGCTGGTCGCCACGATCAGCAGCGGAACGTACCCCTCCTCCCCCTTCTTGGGCGCGTCGCGGAACTCGGTGAGGGCCGCCGCTTTCTCCGCCTCCGACAGCCGGCCGTGGAAGCGGCGCACCCGCCGGGTTTCGCCCTCCCCCACGAACTCGCGCAGGTGCGCGTACAGCGTGTCGACCTCCCGGACGGTTAGGCAGTAGAAGATCGCATGGTCGTCGCAGGCGGAGGTGACCGTTTCGGCGAGCCCAGCGACGACGTTCGGACCGGCGGCCCGGAACGCCCGCCGGTAGATCGCAAGTTCGGGCCGTAGCGGGTCCGCGGTGACGGTGACAAGACGTTCACCGGCGGACGGGGTCTCGGGCAGACCGAACAGGCCGCTGCGCAGCCCGGCGCGCACCCCACGGTTGGCGGTGGCGGTGACCGCGGTGACCCGGACGCCGTGCCGGTCGCGCAGCTCAGTCAGCAGACCGGCGGCGCGGCGGAAGCTGGGGCGGAAGTCGTCGCCCCACTGCACGAACGTGTGAGCCTCATCAACGGCGACCCGCCGCAGCTGCCCGTTGGCTGCCCCGGTGCGCAGCAGCTGCTGGAACCGCCGGTTGCCCAGCCGTTCCGGGGAGATGTAGACCAACTTGATGCCGTGGTCGTGGACACTGGTGAGCTGTTCAGCGACCTCCGTCTTGCCGCGGCGGCTGTTGGATTCGGCCATCGGCCCGACGAGGGCACGGACGGCGCCGCCGACGCTGGCGTTGAGTTCGAGGGCCTGGTCGGCCATCAACGCCACGAGCGGTGACACGACGACGGTGACGCCGGTCAACGCGAGCGCGGGCAGCTGGAACGTGTAGGACTTGCCGAAACCGGTCGGCAGCAGCGCGAGCACGTCAGCGTTGTCGGCGACCGCGCGGATCACCTGCTCCTGCTGGTCGCGCAGCTGCAGTGGGACGTCGGAGAACCGCAGGTACCCGGCGATCTGGGAGCAGCGTTCGACGAGCAGGTCACCCAGTTTGCCTTCGGCACGGGCAGTGGTTTCGGTGTCGTCGTCGATGCGGGCGGCGAGAATCTTTCGGGTGGCCGGCAGCAGGGTGTGTTCAGCTAGCGCATCAGCGGTGCACAGCTCGTCGGCCCGCGCGGCAGTGATCTTTCCGCAGTCGGCGAGGAACCGCCAGATCCGCTCCCAGCCGTCAGCCATCGTCGTCAGGTTCCCACCGGCGGCCTCCCCCGTGTCGGGGTCGGCGACCAGCAGCCCGGGGTCGAGCGACTCGAGGAACACCCGCCGGTAGCTTCGCCGAAGCGCGGTCTGGCCGGCGAGTTTGCGGTCGCTGATGATCACGACACCGCGGTGGTGGGCTGACCGGATCAGCCGGCCGACGGCCTGCCGCAGATCCATCGCCGCTAAGGGCAGGTAGTACGACTCGGTCGCGACCCGGTCCGGGTCCGGATGGCCGGTGTCAGCGGCCCGGCGGGCGACCGCGGCGCGGCGGGCGGCGACGACCGGATCGGCGAACGGCGCGAATGGCAGCTTGTTGATCCACACCAGCGACAGCCGCTCGGCGGGAAAGTCGACCCCCTGCCACATCCCGCGGGTCGCGACGCAGAACCCTCCGGTTTCGGTGAACGCCCGCGCCGCCCGCGCGTTGCCGAGGATCGGGGCGACCGCGACCGGGACGTCCGGCGCGACCGCGGGCAGTTCGGCGAGCAGCCGTTCGGAGATCGCCGACGCCGCCCGTGTCGACGTGGTCAGCACCAGCGCACCACCGGTGAACGCACCGGTGGCCGCGCTGCCGTAATCACCGGCGGTTTCCGGGCGGGTGACCTCTCGGGCGTAGCCGGTGAGGTGGTGGGCGACGGTGCGGACCGCACCGTCGGCCTGCTCCGCCCAGCTGGGGAAGTCGGTCAGACACACCAGCCTCGCCTGGGAGGCGAGGTCGAACGGGCCGGGCAGGTAGTGGGCGTCGACGTCGGATCCCAGTCCGAGCCGACTGCGGATGTAGTCCCATCGGCCGGACACCTGCAGCGTCGCCGACACGTAGAAGATCCGGTCGAACCTCGACCGGGCGAGCCTCCACTGCGGGTCGTGGGCCAGTTCGATCGGCGCGGACGTCACGGTGAACGCGTACCGGCGGGCGGAGACACTCAGGCCTTCCAGCTCCAGTTCGGTGGCGAACACGACCCGGTTCGACACCACCGGCGCCAATGCGGAGTCGTCCGGCGTGAGGTCCGGCCCAGCATCGTCAGCGCCGACCTCGCCGAGGCGCTCCTCGAGCGGGTCCATCGGCGCTTCGGTCTCCCCCGACTCATGGTCGTCGGCGCCCGGAGCGTCGTCCCCACCGCTGCCGGCAGCTTGGTCGGCTGGCGTGCCCGGCTGCCCAGCAGCGTTCCCTGCGTCGGGGCGGGGAGGGTCGAGGATGGCATGGGCATCGGTGACGATCTGGTCGGCTGCTTCGGCCAGGGTGCACACCCTGCTGGCAAGCGACGTCGCCCGTTCCCGTTCCCACCACGACGCCGCCTGCATCTGCTCCGATCCGAGGTGACCGGACAGTTGCCGGTAGACGAGCCCGGCGACGACGGCAAGGCGTTCCACCCGGGCGAGCAGCTGCCGCGCCGAGGCGCTGCCGCCGAGCCCACCGAACGGGCTCGCCAGGGTCGCCGCGCGATTGCCCGGCTCTCCGCCGGCGGCGTCGAACACCGCCTGCGCGGCCCGTGGCATCACCTCAGTGTCGAGCATCGCCTCCAGGTCGGCGATCTGCTCCCCCAGCGCTGCCGGTTCCCCGCGCTGGCTGGCAAACCAGCGACGCAGCTCGGCAACGAGGTTCTCCACCGCCCGATAGTCCACCTCGGCGCTGGCGGCTCCTGTCGCGGCGTGTTCGAGGGAGTGCGACTCGTCGACGACGAGCAGGGTGTCGTCGGCGAACGCGTCCGGGTTGCTCAGCAGCAGCGCATGGTTGGCGACGACGAGGCGATTGTTGGCCAGCGCTTCGCCGACGGTGTCGGTCATATGGGCAAGCGGCGACGCGGAGCCGGGCCCGTAGTCGTCGGACTCCTGGCTCACACTGCCCAGCCACAACCCCAGCAGCGGGCCGGCTGTCGTCGAGATGTACTCGGCGAGGAAGATCGGAATGTCGGCGGTGTCGACACTTCGTGCCACCCACGCCTGCTGCGCCGATGTCGCGGTGGCCAGCCGCTGGACCAGGTACACCAGCAGCTCCCGGTAGCCCGGGTGGGCGGCGAACCGGTTCCGGCGATCCCGGCGGCTTGCTCCGGCGGCCACGGCGACCGCGTCGGTGAGCGCGGCGACGAGTGCCCGCAGTGAAAGCCGGTTGCGTTTACCTTTCACCAGGTCGGCGACGTCGTCGAGGCCGGGCACGACCATGGCGAGCCGGGTGATGTCGGCGGCTAGCTGGGTCTGCAGCTGTTTGGTGAACGTCGCCAGGACCACCCGTCGGCGGGAGTTGCTGGCGAGCCAGTCGAGGGCGGTGGCGAGAACCGCGAGGCTCTTACCAGTTCCCGTCGGTGCTTCACACAGCGCATCCCGGCCAGCGTCGACCTGGCGGGCCAGGAGTTCGGCCATGTGCTGCTGCGCCGGCCGGCGTTCGACCGAACCGTGCGCGGCCGCCAGGGCGAGTGCGTGCGGGTCCACGTGACCGGTGCGGTCGAACAGTCGCTCCGGCACCGTCAGGTTCTCCGGTACGGGTCGGCCACGCCGGGTTGGTTGCCGCAGGTCGCCACTGCCGAGCACGTCCGCGAGCACCTGGGCGACCGAGCCGTCGTCCGCGGCCGGCCGACCAGATGGTGCGGATAGCAGCGACGCGAGCAGGTCCCAAGCAGGTGACCCGGCACCGGCGGCGAGCAGCAGATCCCGCAACGGCCCGTCCCAGCCTGAGACGGTGTTCGCGGCGTGCCGCAGCAGCCGGGCTGTCAGGTCGGCATCGTCTGCGGCGTCGTGCCAGCTCAGCCCGGACCGGCCGACACCTACCTCGTCGGCGAGCTCCGCCAAGCGATGGGAACGGGCGGTCGGCCAGACCGCGTGGGCGAGGTACAACGCGTCGGCTCGGCGCAGCGCGCCGAACGGTGGCTGCTCAGCGCGGGTGGCCGCATCGTCGAGCATCGGAAAGTCGGCGCTGATGCCGTTGTAGGCCACGAGGACGTCCGCGTCCGTCAAGTAGTCCCGCAGATCGTGCAGCGCCTGCTCGACAGGGATCGCGTGTGCGGCGTACTGGTCGCGGACGGCCGCGGACCGCAGCTGCTCTTCCCAGTCAACGTCCGGCAGCCGCACCCAGGCGGTGAAGCGTGGTGACTCCTCGACCCAGCGCCGTTCCGACGACAACCGCACCGCACCGATCTGGTAGATACGCCGGTCCCCGTCGGGGTGATCCGCAGTGGGACGCACAACAGCTTCGACGTCGACGACGACAGCCCGGGGAACCTGCGCAGTCCCCGCCGATCGATGCCCGGACGGGTGTGGGGTTGCGGGCGCATCGGCTGCCCTGAGGATGCCGTTGTCTTCGTGAATGAGCCCAGCACTGAGTGCCGAAGCGGTGATCCTCTGAAGTCGCGCCTGCGTCATCGCCGGCCAGCGCTGCCGCGCGGCCTCGAGAACCTGGCCGCCGTTACAGGGTCCGACGTCCGAGATGAGCCGCGCGAGTTGCTCCTCGCGGCTCCCTGCTCCGTCCGTTGTGCCGTTCCTTCCGTCCGTTCGGCACACCGCCCCGGCGTGCGGCGTTGACACCTGCTCGTCTATCGCACGTTCCGATTCGTCCTATCAACCCTGCATGCGACTGCCACCGTGGCCGCTCAACTCCTGCAGGGCACTTAGTACGAGCAGCCACCGTTGGAGATCTTGCTGGTGAGGTGACATCTACAGCGACTGATGCGCTGCCGATCACGATGAGTGCGTACTGTAACGAGACTGCACGGTTCGCGGGGAGGGGCTGCAGGACCGAAGTTGTGTCGGGAAGAAGACAAACAGGACGTACGCATCGCCGATGAACCGCAAGCGCCCGGCTCGAGACACGTCGGCGTCCTACAAGGATCGCCTCGTGGCATCCGTCTAACTGCAGACGTGCTTCGGAACGATCCGCGACGTGAACGACCCGGCCCAGTCCTCGGGGGACCTGGCTGCCGACCGGACACCGCGAACCCGGCTCGGCAAATCGGCTATCCCAACAGCCACGGATGACAAGCGGGGACTTCGGTCGGGCTACCGACAGAAATTTGCATTGCTTCGAGACGCAGTCGGCCTTCTCAAGTCAGAATTCCGATCGCGGTTCAAGCTCCCTCTGGGCAGGCAGCACAAATGCCAGTTCGAAGATCAAGACGGAGTTGACCTTTCGGATGGGTTGAGGACTCCAATTGCATACGTGAGCACGCGGGCCCACATCGGCCGCCTAATACGGATACGCTTCGCATATGTATCGGGCTGTCTGGTTGTCATACCGATGCGGTCCAATGGAAGTCACCCCGCCTTGCCTACGTCTCACTCACGCGGAGTGCACATATGATCGATGCACCTTCAGACCCGTCATGGCTGCCCATCCCGCGGGTTGCTGTTGCGCAGCTCGCAAGCGGGATCCTCGAGTACGCCCAGCAGACCGCATCGGGTGACGCGTTCCGGCTGCCGTACCCGGCAAACCTGCAGCTCGCGCTGGACCGGCTGACCCTGCTCGCCTGGCATCAGGGCGCGCCCGCGCCGGCCAGCGTGGTGGAGCTGCTTCAGCTTGCACAGGAGCCGTTCAGCGACTGGAAGATCGACCTCACCGGCACCGACGTCGACCCTGACGAGGCGCTGCTCATCTACGGCCGCCCGACGGCGGCCTGCGAGGAACTCGGCAGCCTCCGTGGGGATGTCGAAGGCGAGATCCGCGAGAACGCGCTGTTGCGGGCGGTGATGGACAAGTCCCGGGCCCACAACGCACCGCAGTCCTACATCGCGTTCCGCGAGCTCCTGATCCGACAGCCGGCGATCGCGGCGATGGAGCTCGACGCACGGCTGGCCGATCCTGACTTGGCGCTGCTGGCGGATGAGGTGCGGCAGGCGTACGTGGAGGCACCACCGGAGGCGATGGCGGATGGCGTGATCCGGACCTGCGGCGGGTGCAGCGGTCTTCGATTGCCACTGGATGACGACCGGACCTGGGTCTGCGAGGACGAGACCTGCCCGGCACCCGGTACGACCGGGACGGACCACCCCGCCAGCGAGGGCGTGTGGTGGTTGCGGCGTGAGCTCCGCACCTTCATCACCGCACCGGGTCGTGCAGAGCTGCGCATCGCCGACGCGATCGGGAAGCTCGGCGTATCGGTGGCGTTGTGGCCGGACTTCGACGCGTGCGACATCGCGGTCTTCGCGGAACGACCGTGGGTCGCCGACATCAAGGCCTGGCGCAACCCGGTACGGCTGGCCCGACGGCTGCGGGAGCGGCTGTTCACCGTGTCGCCCGAGGCGGAGAGGGCCTATGTCGTCATCGGCCAGGAGCAGGTCAAGGCACATCCGCGGTACGTGGCACGGCTGCGGAAGGCGTGCCCCCAGGTGCGGCCGGGCCAGCGAATCGTGGCGGTCTCCGAGGCGGAGTTCATCGGTGCCGTGAAGCGGCGGGTGGAGGCCGAGGCATGAGGCATATCAACACCATCCGCAACCGCTTCACCCGCGCACTGCGCGGCCACTACACCCCGACCGGCGACCAGCCTTCACCCTCCCGGCTGATGGACACCGAACTGTGCCTGTATCTGCTGGAAACAGTCGCCGCCGACCAGGCCGCCAGCGGAGTACCCGCGTTGCTCGACGGCTACCGGGCGCTGTGGGACTCGGTGCCGCGCCCACCAGCCGACGCGGCGGTCCGGCTCGCCAACGCGCGAGCCCTGCTGTGGCGCAGCCAACGCCCCTACGGGTGGGACGAGTTGCTGCGGGCTTACCGGTCTGCCCCTGAGACAGTGCGGGGTTACCACCTGGACTCGCTCGGCCGACCGGTACGCCGGCAGTGCAGCGTGGCGACCAACCGGTGGGACTGGTACGAGCAGCTACTCACCGAGCCCTTGCCCTTCGCCACCACCGGCGTCCGGTTCGCCGCACCCGGCCGATACCGCATGAGCTCCACGGCGCGTGGTCACGGCCTGACCGTGCCGGACAACCTCCCACCCGCGCCGACTCCGGCTCTGCATGACCTGGCCGTCCGGACGCGTGCACCGATCGAGGTCACGTGGCAGGAGTTGGTGGAGACCGCCCGAGGTATGGACGCCGCCGATCTGCAGGCCGGACGTTCCTCTCACCGGTGGGAGGAACGCCTGCAGGACATCACGCTGCAGGTCCGGCTGGCCGAGGACACCTTCGGCGACGCCACGACCCTTTGCATCGACCGGGTCCTGCACATGGTCGGCATGGTCAGCGTCGGCAAGAGCACCCTCGTGGCGATCCTGGCGACCTGGGCAGCGCAGCACGGCCTCCGGGTGACGATCGTGGTCGGCGACAACTCGGCAGCCCTACGCATGGCGCACGAGCTGTCCTGGTACGACGGCGTGGTGGCGGCGCCGGTCATGGGGCAGAACCGCACTCGGCATGCGGAACGGCTGCATCGGCTCCAGCCGCCGGCCCCCGGCCGGCTTCTACCCCTCGAGCCGTACGGGTTCGACCTGGTCAGCACGGCCTGCCCGCTCGATGCGGTCCGAGACAAGGCCACCCCACTTGAGGTACGCGAGGCGCCCTGCCAGCACCTGATCGAGACGGATCCGGACGCGCCGGTGGATGGCTGGCGGGACGGGGCACGGCGCACCTGTCCCCTGTGGCATCGATGCCAGCGGCATGAGGCCGCGCGCCGGCTGGTCACGGCGAACGTGTGGATCGCGACGCCGTGGAGTCTTGTGCACACCCCTGTGCCCGGACCGTTGAGCCACGAGCAGCTGCGGTACCTGGAGGCGGCGTGGCGGCGCAGCGACCTGATCCTGGTCGACGAGGCAGACCAGGTGCAGGCAAACCTCGATGAGATGTTCGCCAGCGCCCAGGTACTGCTTGGCCCCAGCCAGGAAGCGTGGATCGACGAGATCGGGGCGCGGGTGGCGGAAAAGTTGCGTGCAACCGGCCGCGCACCGGTCAGTTCCCGGCAGATCCGGCGGTTCACCACGGCACTGAACCAGGCTCGATCCGCAGCAGACATCATCTACCAACTGCTGCAACGAGACCGGGTTCGCGCCGGCAAGCCGGTATTGAACTGGCTCGACCCCGACTACTTCACCGCATGGACCCTGTTCAATAGCCTTGCTCAGGACTGGGCCGGCTACGCCGCGGCAAAGGGCCGCAGGCCGGACCCCGGCTGGGACAACGATGAGCTCTACAAGCTGCTGCGCGAGCAGTTCAACGCCTTCATCGACGACCCGACCAGAGCATCCGGCGAGGTCGCCGGGGGTCTAGCCACCTTGGCCGAGGCGCAACTGTCCGACACCGAAGAGGAGACGCGGGAAGACGCCGTCCGGCAGTGGCTGACCGAGCTGAGCGATCGAGAGCTGGTCGAAGGTAGGAAGATCGCACCAGCGGAGCTCGACCGCAACGTGTGGCGGCTGGAGCTGGCGGTCGCCGTAGCGGTGATGGCTCACCGGCTCAACCTCATGCTCGCTATCTGGCCGGAAGTCGCGGCCGAGCTGGACATGTTCGACACGCTTCCGGCGGAGGTACGCCGCCCGCCCAGCGACCTCGCCGTCGCGGTACCCGAGTCCCCGATGGGCAACGTACTGGGCTTCCAGTACGTCGAGGACGAGACCGACCGCCGTGATGGCCAGCTGGGCGAGTTCCGGTTTTTCCGCTACACGGGCGTAGGGCGGGCCCTGTTGGTTGGCCTGCCCGACCTATTTCCCGCCGACGGGCCGGGCCCGAACGTACTGCTGTTGTCCGGGACCAGCTGGGCCGGAACCTCGCCTCGCTACCACATTGATGTGCCGGTCGAAGCGATCCTGCGCCCGTCACCGCAAAAACTCGCCGCCATCTCCGAGACCACATTCGCCCTGGACATCCAGCACCAAGGCGAACGGAGTACACCGATCTGGGTGTCCGGCCGCTACGGGGAGGAACGCACGAGCGCCCTGCGGCAGATGGTCGCAGCCCTAACCCAGCCCGGCGCGGGTCCCGGGCGACCGAACCGCCTGGAGCGGGAACGAGCCGCCCTGCCGCCCGGCCGGCAGAAGGTCATGCTGCTGGTCGGCAGTTACGCCGAGGCCCGCACCGTCACCAACGAGCTACTTCGGCGCAAGGCCTCCTGGGAGGGGCAGGTGCGCTGCCTCATCGGCGACGACGAGTTGGAAACTGGCTGGGACGACGGCCACTTGCTGCGCCGCGGTGACGTCGCGGACTTCGGCACCGACAACGCGTGGCTGCTGGTCGCCCCCATCCTGGCCGTCGAGCGCGGGCACAACATCCTCAACAACGACGGCGTGGCCGCCATCGGCGCCGCGTTCTTCCTGGTACGTCCCCACCCACGGCCGAAGGATCTCAGCTACGTCACCCAGCGGATCAACCAATACGCCCTCGAACAACTACGCCCGCACCCGCTCGACGACGACTGCCCGGCACACGAACGCCTCGCAGGTGCCGGCAGCCAGCGACGCCGAGCCGCGCAGCGCCAGTGGCGGCGGCTGCTGCACGCCCTGGTCGCCTACAGCCAGCTCGGCACGGACGAACGCCAACGCGTGGCCTGGACCCAACTCGTAACCATCTGGCAGGTCGTCGGCAGGCTTCTACGCGGCGGCCAAGCCGCGAAGGTCTACTTCTGCGACGCCGCCTTCGCACCGGTCACCGCACGCAGAAGCGACACCGACACCGACCTCGACGACGCCAGCACCAGCCTGCTGCACGGCATGCGCGAGGTGCTCACCCCGTACTTCGAACCCACCGGCGCCAACACCGATCGGCACCTGGTCCAGGCGCTCTACCAACCTCTGTACCGCGCACTCACCAACATGGGAGACCACTGAATGGCACCCCGCTACGACGACCTCGCTGTCACCGTCCTGCGTCTCGATCCCGAAGCCCCGATCCAGCGCACCTACCACCTCATGCGGTTCCCAGGCCGCTGGAAGGAGCCGTTGCGCCGGCTCGCCCAGGCGCAGCGCGGCGGCGACGTCGCCAGCATCCCGATCGCCTCACTCAACGACGCGATCACCGCCCTCGTCCCCGACTGCGTCGTCACGCTTCCGTACGCCGGACGTGGCGACGACGACCAGGAGTGGCTGCTCGCATACCGCGCGGTGAACCCGGCGGCCATCTTCAACCTGGTCGCGGCGTGGGTACGCGCGCAGAAGGGCACCCCGGAGCAGATCTCCCTGACCCTGTCCCAGCTGCACGCAAGCCACCTCACCTGGTCGCCGGTTCACCTCAACCTGACCGGGCCGGAAGATCGACAGCGCGCCATGCGCCTGCTCCCGATGGAGATCGCGGCGACGTTGTCTCGCCCGGGCGCGACTTGCCCGCATAACGAGTTGCGGTTCCTGCGTTGTCCGAGCGCCGACGGCACGGAGATCATGTCCTGGCCGCCGGAGCGGATCGAGGACCAGACCCCGTTCTCGGTCAAGATCGGCGTCAGCGTGCAGACCCTGCCCACCAGTGATGAGCTGCTGGTCTATCTGTCGTACGGGGTGCGGCGCTGGATGCCCGTGCGGGGCAAGCTCGCCTTCGACCACGGCCACTCGGTGTACCTGGCGCCGACCGTGCCGTATCTGGCCGGCCTGGAGAACTCTCGTCACTTCGGCACGGCGCGGATCAAGCAGGTCAAGGTGACTGAGAGGGACGGCTCAAGCAGCTATGGGCCACGCTGGGACGACGCCCTCGCGAGGGTACTGAAGAAAGCCGGTTGTCTCAATCGCCTGCCCGACCCGCAGCAGCTGGTCGACAAGCCACTGGACTACCTGCAGCGCCACGGCGACGCAGCTGCGCTGGTCTACAGCACTGGCATGCTGTCGGCTGAGAAGGTCAGCGCCGGGCTGTCGGTCGCCGATCGCCAGCCGCTGATGGACTGGGTCATCAACGAGCTCACCCCACACCTCCGTCCGGCCACGGCGCTCCCCCGCGAAAAGTGCACTGTGTACAAAGGGCTTGGCGGCATCAGCGGAAGTCGGGTTTCGGCCACCTATCTCAATGAGATCGTCGGGCCGCGCCTGGACATCGAGTTGCTCACCGACACCGACCGCGCCACACAATACGCCCTCGACCGGCTCGCCACCCGTCTCGGTGTCCCGATGCCCCGTGCCGAGCAGCTTGACGAGGCCGGATCTCACGTCGACCTTGGCGCGGTAACCATCGGGATTCGGCGGCTGGCAGCACCCACGATCCGCGCCGACCTTGACCGGGTCGGACGCCGGCCCCAGGCCGCGGTGGAGGCCCGCATCGCGCACATCGCCGACACGCTCGGCCAGGCGGCAAACCCGACAATCGCCCTGGTCGAGATCGCCCACCCCGACGCGTATCAGGGCCGGCAACGCGGCGACGATCCCAAGTTCGCCATCCGGCATGGCCTGCTGCGGACGGGACGGCTCAGCCAGTTCGTCACCCCGGTTGCCGAGCCGAAGCGTCCCCCTCGTGCCCATGAGGGCAGGGAGCCCTCTGACCCGAACCGAGAGCGGTTCGCCGCCGCCGTCGATGATCTGTTCCGGCAGCTCGGCGTACGCCCCGAACCGCTGCCTGGGCCGGCGCGGAATACCCTGCTCCGGCAGCCTGCCCTCCTGGCCATCTGGATGATTCGCCAGAACAAGGGACGCGTCTGGGGGCTCGCGCGACAGGTCCCGGTCGCTGTGCTCGTCAACCCCACCGGTCAGCATGTGCAAGTCCGTGCGCCCAAGGTGCCCTGGCAGCCTCTGCATACCGGGCTCGTGGACATCGGTAAGCAGTACGTCAACGTGGACCTCAAGTGCGGCCCCGACGACGTGGTCCGGTTCGCCAGGGACGTCATTGATGAGGCCACCAGCGCTTTCCCCGACACCCTGCTGCTCACCCATGCGCAGAACCTGCGCGGCGTCTGGAACACCCTCACCAATGGCCGTATCCAGCTCGACAGCCTCGGCTTCGGCGCCGCTGAACCTCAGCCGATCAGCAAGCTGTCCGGCCTGCGCCATGTGCGCGTTCGCACTGCCGAAGGTGGCGAGACGCCGGAGTGCTACGGCGTGACCGATGATGGCACAGGCCAGCCCAAGGGTCTGTGGCGCTTCCTGGTCCCTCGGGTGTACGGCAGCACTACGGGCAAACCCAGCACGCACTCCGGGGCGTTGAAGGGCGTGTCGAAACTGGTCCCCGGCGAGCACAACGGCAAGCTCACTGCCCCGAAGCCAAAGGCCCAGGTGTGGAACCCGCAGTTCATCGAGCTACTTGTGGCGGGACTTCAGGATGGCGACCAGCCCGAGCACTGGGCGGCGCTGGCGCACGAGCTGCGGGATGCAGCACCGTACGTCCGGGGCACCACCGTTCTGCCATGGCCGCTTCATCTCGCGGAGCAGATCGAGGAGTACCTTCTGCCAACCAAGATCACTGACCTCGGTTCGCAAGAGGTTCTCGGGGACGAGTAGGGGCCGTGGCCTCCCTGGCCCTCTCTGGGCGAGGGAGGCCACGACCGCGAGCATCTGCCGCTGGGCCCGGCGGCCTATGCCGATTGCGCTCCGCTGCCCCGCCGTCGGGGTACCACAGCCGCTGTTACCTCGGCGGCGGCGTGGGACAACTCCGGGAGGACGTCGCCGTAGAACTTGGCGGTGAAGTGTGGGCTGGAGTGGCGGAGTCGGTTGGAAATGACTTTCATCTGGACGCCGGCGGCGAGGCCCATGGTGGCGGCGCCGTGGCGGAGGTCGTGAAGCCGGATGGGTGGTAGTCCGGCTTGGGCGGTGAGGTGGTGGAAGTGGTCGGTGACGTCGGCGGGGTGGAGCCGTCCACCGGTGGGCGTGGTGAAGACGAGCCCGGTCTTGGTCCAGGCGGTTCCGGCGGCGAGGCGTTCGCGGTGTTGCCGGGTGCGGTGGGCGCGCAGGACGGTGACAGTTTCGGCGTCGAGGGCGACTGCGGCCTCGCTGTCGCTGGTCTTCGGGGTGTCGATGGCGGTAGCCCAGCCGTGTTGGACGAGTTGCCAGCGGACGGTGAGGGTCTGGTTGTCGAGGTCGAGGTCGTCCCAGTGCAGGCCGCATGCTTCGCCTCGTCGGAGGCCGGTGAAGGTGATGAGGTGGTAGAGGGCGTAGAGCCGGTCGTTTGCGTCGTGGGTGTGGTCGAGGAATCTGCCGGTGTGTTCGGGGGTCCAGATCATGACGGGGCTGGGGGTCTTGCCGGTGTCGCGCCAGGTGCGGATGCGTTGGTCGGTCCATACGGTGGGCTTGGGTGGTCGGGCTGTGGGTAGTTCGACCATGAGGGCTTGGTTGGTGTCGATGTAGCGGTGGCGGCGCATCGCGTCGTTGAGGGCCTTGCGGAGGGTGGCGTGGATCAGGTGCAGGGTCCGGTTGCCGACGATCCGCTGGTTCTTGACCTGGTCGCGCTTCGCGGGGTCGCGGCTGGCGCGCAGGGTGGTGATGGTGGTGTTGCGTTCTTCGATGGCGTCGTACATGGCGTCGATGTGGCCGGGGCGGAGCCGGTCGATGCGCAGGTGGCCGAGGTGCGGGATCAGGTATAGCCGGATGTGCCCTTCGTAGGAGCGCACGGTGCCTGCCTTGATGTTCTTGCGTCCGGCAAGCCAGTCGGTGAGGTACGCCTCCATCGTGGGCAGCTCGGTCGGGGTGATGTCCAGGTGCAGCGCCCGCCGGATCTGATCGGGGGTGGGGACGGGCGCGCCGGTCTTGACGGCGGTTTCGATGAGGTCGCCGGTGGTGACGGTGGTGTGCGGATCGGTGGGATCGGGGACGGCCAGCGCAGCCCGGATACGATCCAGGACCGCGTCGGCGTCGGCCTGGGTGGCGTACGGGCCGTGGCGGAGTGGGCGGCGGGTGCCGTCGGCGCGGGCGGGGATTTCGATCTGCCAGTGCCAGTGGCCGTGGGTGCGGGACCAGCCGCCGCCGGGCCGGCGAAGCTGGGGACAGGAGCGTCCCAGTCGCCGGCCCGTGACGCTGTCGCGGCAGCCGCAGCGTTTGAAGGTGGATCCCTTCACTCGTAGTCTCCTGGATGCTTCGTATGGTGCCGCCAGCGGTGATGGGTGGAATCCGCTGGTGGCGGGGTCGTCGCATCCACGCTCACCTTCGGGTCGGGTTCAAGTCGCCGGCCACCGCCCGCCGGGGCGGGGTCGTCGTGGAGTAGCAGGAGGTGGAGGAGTCCGGCGACCGGGACGATGATGCGGCTGCCAGCGCGGATCAGCGGCGCGGGGAAGGTATCGGTGGCGGCGAGCCGGTAGGCCTGGGATCGGCTGATCCCGAGGACCGATGCGGCGGTGGCGAGGGTGGTGGTCACGCCGAGGGTGCGGACGCGGTCGACGGTCCATACTTCGCTGGCGGGCGTGGCTGCGGTGGGCGTGATGTCTGTCGTGGTGTCGTGCTCGGTGGGGTTCACGTTGGTGCTCATGATTCGGGGTTCTCCTGCCCGTTCAATGGATGTCTGGGATGCGTGGGTTCGAGATGGCTTGCTGGTGGGGGCAGCCTCGTGCCGCCGTACGCGATCGCGTGAGTCGCTTGCTGCCGACTTGATGGCGGTCGTGGTGACAGGCTCACCGGTGGAGTTGAGTCCTGCGGCGCGGGCGGCGAGGTTGCCTCAGCTTTGAGGGTCTTGAGGAGTTCGGATACCCGGGTGTTGGACACGGTGTGGCCTGTTCCACGGAGGGCTTCGGCGAGCGCCGCCCGGGTCAGGGCCTGCCCGTCCGCGGCGAGGTGGTCGCGGACGCGGCGCGCCGCCGGCAGCAACTTGGCCACGTCACCAGGCTGCGCGGACCGTCCCCTGCCGGCGTTGCGGTGACGGCGGTTCCGTCCGTGAGGTTGATGAGCGACCTCTGCCAGGCCGCTCGTCCGCGTGGCGGACCGCCGCCCTGCCGTCCCGCCGGACCGCGTCGGCTCGGCCGGTCCGCTCGGGGGCGTGGTGTGCGTGGGCTGGTCCGGCAGGTGGTCCGCGGTCCGGGCGGCGTTGGTTGGGGTCGTGGTGCCGGCGTAGCCGAGGGCGATCTTGACCATGACGAGGAAGCCGAGCGCGGGCACGGCTGCGGCGGTCCAGCCGATCGGTGACGGTTCGGCCTCCACGACCTGCGCGGCCAGCGAAAGGGTGACCGCGCAGGCCAGCACACTCGCGGGGAACACTGTCGAGGTGTGGGCGCGTTTGCGGCGGCGTAGCTCCAGGCCGGAGGCGATGGACATCAGCTCCAGGACGATCGCGTCGGCCCAGGCCAGCCATCCGGGTTGGCCGTGGGCGGCGGCGACGTTGTGGACGTGGGTGAAGCTGGCCGCACCAGCGGCCCCGCCGATCGCCAGCATGATCACGATCTGGACGGCGCCCTCGACGCGGCTGCTGCGCGGACCACCGTCCGGGTCAGACGTCGGTGCGTTCGTGACGGACCACCTCCCCGGACCGGACTGAGGCGAAGGCTCGTCCGCCAGCCAGGTAGAACTGGACACTTACGCGGACGGTCCAGGCGGCGTCGTCCGGGACCGTGATCCCGGAGAGGAAGCCGCCGGACCGTCCGTGGTGAGCGCGCGACCATACCTCTGGCCTCTCGCTGTCGGAAGGGATCGCCGCTCTTCCCGGTCTGTCAGGTCCAGCGGAGCGGGCGCTGACAGACCGGTGACAGTGACCAGGTCTTGCTGTCTCCCGCAGACGCGAGGTACTGTCCGCGGCCGTCTTGGCGCTGCCAGGCATCACGCCGCCTCACCCGCCCGTCCAGCGTCGACGACGTAGGAGGCGAGGTCGACCAACCGCTGCCGCTGCCCTCCCCCGCCCGGGACGGCCCAGACCGCCTCAGCGGGACACAGGCCCGCCATGGCGGCATGGTCGCGGGCGCCGGTCGCGGCCAGCGCCCGCAGCGGCGTGTCGGCGAGCAGGCGGCGCAGATTGGCCACTCGGGCGGCGGAATGCAGCCAGAACAGCACCGGCCACACCCGATCGAGCGTGGCGAACAACTCCCCATAGCCGGCGAGCTTGCCGACCAGAACCGACAACGGCTCCGTCCCGGTGTCGTACTCAACGAAGAACGGAACCGCGACGCTGTCCTCGACCCACAGGCCGTAGCCGTCCGGACGCACCCGCAGCTGGTAAGCCTGCACCAGGACCGGATCCCCACGACGGGTGAACGTGCCAACGCGCTGGCAAGCCGCTTCCGGCAGCCACTGGACCAGCTCGGCGCCGGGGTGTGTGCGGGTGTAGCGGGCAAGGTCGGTGAAGAAGCCGTTCACCCCGAGCCGATGCGCCAGGCTCCGACTCGATGTCCAGCGTCGCCGTTCCACGCGGGCGTGGTCACGCCGCGGTGGGCGCTCGTCCCGGCTCGCCGCGACGACCTCGGCACCCAGCTGGTCGATGACGTAGTGGTACGGATACGAGCCGCCGTCAGCGCGCTGCGGCCGGAACCGGGCCACCAACCGCAACCGGTACAGAGTCCGCAACCGGCGCTGGCAGAAGTCCAGCGACGGGAACAACGCCTCGGCGATCTGGAGCGACGTCAGCACCCCGTGGTCGTACAGCCAGCCCAGCAGGACCCGGTCTCGGTCGGTCAGCTGCGACTGGACACGCAGAACCGGATCATCCATCCACCATCACCTCCTCTCCGATACGTATGGCCTCCCCAGGGGGAGACCCGAGACCAGGACGGGTCTGTCGCAGCACAACCAGCCAGTCCTGACAGACGGGCGGACCTGCGGTGTGAGCGGGAAAAGGGGGTCCGTTCGGGCGTCCGGTTGAAGACTGACCCCAACGGGGACGTCAACCCGGACCCCGGAACGGGCATCAACACGGGATCTGTCACCGCCACCGGCAGAAAACCGGAACACGGTGAGATGGGATGTACAGAGAACACAAAAGCTCCTTGATCGAAAAAGAATGGTGGCGTCGACGTCGCGACGCCGTAGGTGTGCACCGCAGCCACCGGCGGGCGCGGGAGACTGCGGCAAGGCGCACTGTGGAGTTGTCAATGAACACGCCGACCGGCGCACCGGCCGACCCGAAGACGGATCAGGGCAGCAACGACCGACACGACCACCAGTGAGGCGGTCGCGGCAGGGAACAGCGGTAGCAGTTACGGAGGGCAGGGCGGCACAGTGCCGCGCCGGCAGCGGGCTCGCCTCAGCCTGCGAAAGGTGCTCCGCGAGCCGTCGACATCACGACGGCCCGGCGGGGGCGTCGACTCAACCCGCCGGAGAAAAATCCTTCATCGCGAACCCCCTGCCACTCGAACCCATCGACGGCCCGCCACTCCCGAGCCTCGAACGACCGGCGACGCACCCGGAAGGAGCGCCACCAAAACGGCCGATCGAACCCGGCGGGCAAACCGCCACGCGGTCGCGTTCATACCAGTACGCCTCCGCCGGCAGCACCCTGTCAACCAGCATCCCCGGCAATCGATCACGACGTTTCCGGACCCAGCCGGACGCGCTGGCACCCGCCAAGCCGTACTAATCTCCAACTGGACGGACTCCCCGGCAAAAATGGCAGAAAAATCTTGGCCCACCTGCAAATATGTCTCACTTTGTGAGACAGCACTCCCGCTAACCGAGCGGGCCAGGGTAAAGGTCGCCGAGGGCACCAGCGGCGAAGTGGACCCGCATGGCTTCCATGCATCGGGCTGTACTCGGTGTGGCCGACAGCTCGGCACTGGCCCGCCGGGCGGCTCGGCTCGCGGTACACGTTGATCCTGATGGGAGCACCAGGCACAATCGCCGGGTGATCGCGAGCGTGTTCTTCGATGTAGGCGAGACCATCGTCGACGAGTCCCGGGAGTACGGCACCTGGGCGGACTGGCTCGGGGTGCCGCGCCACACCTTCTCGGCCGTCTTCGGGGCGATCATCGCTCGCGGCCTGGACTACCGGGAGACGTTCCAGGTCTTCCGGCCCGGCTTCGACCTGACTGAGGAGCGGAAGCGTCGGACGGCGGCGGGACAGCCGGAGTCGTTCACCGAGGAGGACCTCTATCCGGATGCTCGGCCGTGCCTGGCCGCGCTACGCGAGTCGGGGCTACAGGTCGGGCTGGCCGGCAACCAGACGGCGCGGGCGGAGACGATCCTGCGGGCCCTGGACCTACCGGTCGACGTGATCGGCACCTCGGACGGCTGGGGTGTGGAGAAGCCCTCCGCCGCGTTCTTCGACCGCGTGGTCGCCGAGGCGGGATGCCCGGCTGATCAGGTGCTCTACGTCGGGGACCGGCTGGACAACGACATCCGGCCGGCGCAGGAGGCGGGTATCGCGACCGCCCTGATCAGTCGCGGACCGTGGGGTTGGATCCTTGGTGACAAGGCGGTCAGCGATCGGTGCCTGTTCCAGCTCGACTCGCTGGCCGAGCTGCCTGACCTCGTCCGCAAGCACAACGACTCGGCGCGCTAACTGCCCGGCAGCGCGGCGCGGCCGGCGGTGAGGGCGGCGACGCGTTCGTCCAGCAGGGTGCCGTGTTGGCTGTCACCAAGCAGGGGACGGACGGCTCGGACCCGGTCGAGACCGACGCCGTACCAGTCGTTGTGCAGGGCGTCGACGGCCTGGTTGAGGTAGTCGGCGGCCTTGTCGCCGTCTTGGCCTTGGGCGGTGGCGAGGTCGGCGAGTACGACACTGCGCTGCTTGGCGCCAGTGGCCGTGAGCGCGGCAAGTGCCTGGTTGAGCTGGCCGGCGGCTTCGCTGTGGTCGCCGCCAGCGAGGGCTGCGTATCCCGCGAACGAGTGCAGACGGCCGTTGTCGTAGAAGTCGAGCCATTCGGGCGGGGTGTCGTCACCGTCGACCGCGCCTGCGGCGAGGTCGATGTGGCGGCGGCTCGCGGCGGCGCCTCCGGCACGCGCCTCGACCTCCGAGGCGACGCAATGCAGCCATGACCGGACCATGGGGCTGACGCCGTGCCAGGTGTGCTGGAGGGCAGCGTCGATCAGCGGCCGGGCGTTGGCCGGCCGGTGGCCGAAGGCGGGAACGAAGGCCATGTGGCCGAGAACAGCAGCGGCCAGGGCGTGGTCACCGGCCTCGCGGGTCGCAGCGAGGGCGACGTCAAAGCAACGTTCGGCGACGGCGGGTTGGCTGAGATCGAAGAAGGCGAGCCGAGCGGTGAGCAGCGCGGACTCCGCGAGGGCGGAGGCGAGGCTGGTTCGGCTGCTACCGGTCGCAGCGCGCAGAAGCCCGACGCCGAGCTGGGTGTGGGCGTAGGCAGCCTCGTAGAGCGGCCGGGCCGGACTGGTCCAGTACAGCTCCCGCTGGCACCGCACGATCTGCTGGTACGAGTCGGGGTCGATGGTCTTGCCGTCGGCGTGTGCGGCTTTCGGGTCGAGGGACAGCAGGGGTGCGACCAGGGGCAGCATGCTGGCACCGACGAGTGCGCGGAGCACCGACGCACGGTCCCAACCGTTACCGTTGTCGTCTGCAGTGAGCATGTCCCATAACCTCCTGAACTCGTGCAGATTTTCGGTGTCCGGGCGTACGGCCAGCTCGTCGGAAGTGAGTAGGCCGAGGTCGCTGGCCGGCTTCCCGAAGATCGCGACCAGGTGTTTGCGGTACCGGGGGTCTGGCCACCGCTCGCCGATCTCCCACCGCCGGACCCTCCCTGTCACGCTGATGTGAGACAGCCCGTCTACCAGGGGATACTCTTCCTGGACGGCCCTGAGGAGAGCACATCAGCATGACGTCGAAGCCCCATGAGAGTCTGGATCCGGACGCCCGGCCCCAGCGGCGGACATTCACCGCGGAGTTCAAGGCGAGGATTCTGGACGAGTACGAGTCGGCGCCGGACGCGGCGGCTCGCGGGGCGATTCTGCGCCGGGAACGGCTGTACGGTTCACACCTTCTCGACTGGCGCAAGGCGCGGGATGCCGGAGCCGCGGCCGGCCTGACGGACCGGCGGCAATCGGCTGCGCGGGCGGCGAAGAAGGCCGAGAACGCTGAACTTTCCCGTCTTCAGCGGGAGAACGCCCGCCTGCAGGCCGAGTTGAACAAGACCCAGACCGCGTTGTCGATCATGGGAAAAGCTCACGCGCTCTTGGAACTGCTCTCCGAGAGCGCGGATGCCGTGGCGATGCCGAACTCGTCCTCGCCGAGGCGCAGGCGGCGCTGACGCCGTTGTGGGGCATCGCGCCCGCGTGCCGGCTGACCGGCCTGTCCAGGGCGACGCTGTATCGCCGTAGTGCCCCGCCGCTGGTCTCCCGGCCACGGGCGCCGCGTAAGCCGCCGCCGTCCGCGCTGACCGAGCCTGAACGCCGGCAGGTCCTGGACCTGCTCAACAGCCCGCCATACGTGGATCTGGCCCCGGCGCAGGTGTGGGCCCGCGAACTCGACGAGGGCCGCTGGTGGTGCTCGGAGTCCACGATGTACCGGATTCTGCGGGCCGCCGGGCAGACCGGCGAACGCCGCAGCCAGGCCACCCATCCGGCCCGGACCAAACCCGAACTGGTCGCCGACGCCGCGAATCAGGTGTGGTCGTGGGACATCACGAAGCTGCGCGGCCCGGTCAAGGGCGTCTGGTTCCACCTTTACACGGTGATCGACATCTGGTCCCGCTACGTCGTCGGGCACATGGTCGCCGCCCACGAGGACGGCCAACTCGCCGAAGCGCTGATCGCCGACGCCGCCGCCCGCGAACGCGTGAACCCCGATCAGCTGACCGTGCACGCCGACCGCGGCGCCGCGATGACCAGCAAGACCGTCACCCAGCTGCTGACCGATCTCAAAATCGGCCGCAGCCACAGCCGGCCCAAGACCTCCAACGACAACCCGTACATCGAGGCCAGCTTCAAGACACTCAAGTACGACCCCACGTTCCCAGAGCGGTTCGGATCGATCCAGCACGCCCGACAGCACTGCGAAGCGTTCTACAGCTACTACAACCACGAACACCGGCACTCCGGGATCGGCCTGCACACCCCGGCATCGGTCCACCACGGCACCGCCGGACAGATCCGTGAACAGCGGCAACGCACCCTCGACGCCGCCTGGGCCGCACATCCCGAACGGTTCGGACGCCGCCGTCCCCAACCACCCCGGCTACCGGACCGGGCATGGATCAACAAACCCGACAACAGCCACCCGGAACAGGCCGTGACCTCGGCCGGAGCCCCTCTTCCACCAGCACAAAGCTAAACAAAATCAAGAAATTGTCTCAGTTGACTTGACAGGTTCCGGGACGGTGTTGGCGTTGAGTCCGGTGTCGGTCTCTCCAGCGCGGCTCATCTCGGTGCGAATGCGTTCGGTCACCTCCTCGTAGGACCAGCCGCGTTGGAGTCTTTCCCACGCTAGCCGTCGGTTCGAGGGGTAGCGCCGTCCCGCCATCGCGCACCTCCGGGCATCGCCTGTCGACATCGATCACGCTAGCCAGTCCGGCTACCCGTCGTCACCACGTGGTTGCGATTGGACGGGTAGTGGACGGTACCGGTCTGCTGCCGTGGACGGTTCGCTATTGCCGAACATCGAAGCCGCCTGCTCCGGGCTGGCCTCGGTGGTCGCCGACCAGTCCCGTCAAAGGCATGAGGTTCATGGTGGACATGTCGCACCGACCCGACAACGCGTCGCCCCGACCGGACCCGATTGCCACGACGGCGGTCGGCTTCGGTGCCGTGAGGTTGACTCCGCGCCCGCGTACTGCCAACGAGGCTGCGCAGGCGAGTGACCGGCGAGATTTTCCCACTCGCCGCCTCCCGGTTGCGGGCCCGCCAGGCTCCCGGCGGGCCCGCCACACCGGCAGCCGACGTCGCACGCCCGACCGCCGGCCACACCAGCCCGAGCACGGTACGGCGCACGTGGGGGCACAGCGGCGATGACTCTTTACATCTCCCGCCATGCCACGGCAACGACTGCCAACAACTCCACCCGACCGGTCCGTTCTGAACCCGTGCTCACGGCCGAGCGACTCGACCTCCCTCGCATCGACCCGCCCCTGTTCAACCACGTCTGGCAGCGACTTTTCGAGCAGACCATGCGAAAGGAAGAGCAACGATGATGTCTCGGGCCCTTGTCACCGGTGCCGCCGGATTCATCGGCTTGCACCTCGCCGCCCGGCCGGGCGTACGGCTGCCACGCCGCACCCGCGGCGAGTCCCGGCCCGAGCTGTGCGGTGCTCGCCGGAACGGTATGTCGGCCTCGTGGTGGTCGGCGTGAGAGCCCGACAGGTCGCCGCCCCGACCGGCCCATGGTCCCCGGACGTTCTGCACACGCTCCTACGGGACGCCTCACCGTCGGCAGATGAGCGATGGCGACGCTGGTGCGCTGACCTGCTCCTCGCGGATCGCCTCGGTCCGGCGGAGCTGTCCGAGTGGTGGAAGGTGATCACCGAGTTCGACGAGGTGCTGGGTGGCTACGCCGAGCAGCCGCTGGACGTGCCCGAAGGCTCCGTCGTCGTGGCGGGCAGCGGCAAGGAGCAGTTCAAGACCTTCAACGTCAGCACCGCCGCCGCGGTCCTCGCCGCCGCCAGCGGCACGTCTGTGGTCAAAGGGATCTCGCGATCGGTGTCAGCGGTTTCTGGAGCCGCCGACATCCTGGATGTGCTGGACATCCGTGCCGTCGACCGGCCGGAAGCCATTCCCGAGATGCTGGCTCGATTCGGGATCGCCTTCGTCTCGTACCCCCTGTTCTGCCCGCGCTACGCGGCTCGATACGACGGCGTCTTCGGTGCCTTGAATCCGGCGAGCTTCTTCATGCCGATCGCCACCATCTGCGTGCACGCCAGGGGGTACGTGTTGGGCCTGGCGCACCGAGACGTCACCCTCGCCGCAGCAGCTCTCCTGAGGATCAGGCCGGATCTCACCACAGGCGTCGTCGCGTCCACGGAGCTGTCCCCCGGCGAAATGATTGACGAGGACGGTGACGTCGGTACCAGAAGGCTGGCGCGTCTCGCCGACGGACTCATCACCTGCGGAATCCGCCAGGGACAAGATCCGGCCCAATCCTGGCGTCACGCGGTTGCCCACCGGCCCACTCACCGTGGTAACGCCGCACTCGTGGTCTCCGCGCTAAAGCCCGGAGACGACACGCCCGTCACCGCACTGGTCGAGCTGAACGCCGCCCTCGTCGTCGCAGCGAGCGGGACAGACATCGACGAGGCGGTCGACCTGGTCCGCCATGCTCGCCAAGCTGGGCACGCCATCCGCCTGCTGAGCACGCTCACCTGATCGAAGGAGCCGCCATGCCCGCCATGTCTATCGACGCCGAATCAGCAGCAATCCTGACCGAACGGCTTGGACCGACCGCTGTCCGGTTCACCCACACCGACGACGCACTGTGGGTCTTGCACCCCGACCGACGCGAGTCGTTGGCGATCGTGACGGGCTTCGGCCCGACGAATGCACCGACCGCCGGCACCTTGTCGGTCATGCTCGGCGCGGTCGAGTTGCAGCGACACCTCGGTGTGCCGATGACGGTCGTCATCTCCGACCTCGGGGCGTGGAACTCCCGCAACGTTTCATGGTCGGCTCTGGTGCGGGTTCGCGACCAGATGCTGGCGTTCCTTGTCGAGCTCGGCCTGGGTCCGCACAAAGCCGAGCTGCGGTCCCACCTTGAGCACGACAACCTCGTGCGTGCCGGTCGGATCGCCCGTTATCTGTCCCGGGCTGACTTCCAGGAGCACCGTGAGAGCCTTCTGGAGCTTTACGCCGAGCACGGCTTGCTCGGCAGCGAGACCGGCGTGGTGGTCGACTCGCTGTACACGGTCGCTGACGTGCTCGGCCCCTTCGACAACGGCGCCAGCAACGTCCTCATGGTGTCGGGTATGGAGGAGGCGTACTTCACGGACCTTGCCCGCCTGGTGCTACAACGACAAGCGGACGCCGGTGAGCTGAGCCTCGGCTGGAGCGGTCGGATCGGCGGCCTGTACTTCCGGGTCCTCGAAGGGCTTGCCGGCTACCCCAAGATGTCCAAGAGCATCCCCGCGTCGAGCATTCACCTCAACATGACCCAGGCCGAGATCACCGACCGGGTGATGGACGACGAGGAGTCGTCGCAGGCCGCATTGCTGTCGGCGATCGAACTCAGCAGCGGCTGGGACGCCGTGGATGTCGCCCGCGCCCGCGAGGCGTTCGCAGACCGCGTCCTGCGTCCGGACAGTTGGCGCCAGGCTCGACGAGAGTTCTGCCGCTCATTCGCCCAATTCGCGGTGTTGTGGCAGCGATGCGCTCGGTGAGCCCGGTCCTCGTCCTCCTCGGTGCGTCGGGGCGCCTGGGCCGTGCCGTCCAGCCGCTGGCCGTCGCCGCCGGATTCCACGTCGTTGCGGTCGCACGGACGCCGCCGGCTGCCCCGAGATCGGGCAGCACTCAGTGGGTTGGCGCAGACTTGACGGTCGTCCGGGACCGCGCCCGAGTTGCCGCCGCCGTTACAAACCGGACCGCCTCATCCGGTCCTATCTACGTCGTGGACGTCGTTCTCGACCGTAGCGGGGTAGACGCCATGCGCCGCAGCATCCGAGGCGCGACCGAAGGCGTGCTGCAGCTACGAACCGAGTTTCGCGCCGCTGGCCGGGAAACGACGCTCATCGCCGCGAGTACGACCGCTGTGCTCGCTCCCGGGCTGTATCAGACGCCGTACGGGCTCGCGAAGCGCAGGCAGGTCGTCACCTATGCCCGCTCCGGCGTCGCGGGCGCGGCGCTACTGCTCCCCCAACTCGGCCCGGAAACGGGCACCGCATCGAAACCTCAACCGACCTGGTCCTTCGAGCAGGCCGCTCAAGCATTGGTCAGCGCCGTGTCGGCCGCACCGCACCACGGCTTCACAGTGCGTGTGCCCGCCCTCGCCGCCGACGTCAGGAGCAGCCACGTGGCTATCAACGACAGCACACTCCTGGCCCATCTCCACAGTCTTGTTCTCGACCGCGACTCCATGCTCGCCCATCGAGCAGCAGCCCGGGGCCGGCTGGGCTGGACTCCCGAGCGACTGCGGCTCCGCTTCGATCATCACCACGCACCGGCGGAACTGGTACGCCGATTCGCCAAGCGATACCACCTTGCCGTCGTCGATGAGCGGTCCGGCTGCGGTCCTATCCCCTGGGGGAGTCATGATTGACGACAGCGTCGATGTCCTTGTCATCGGGTCGGGGCTGTGTGGCCTCACCATCGCCGTCACCGCCGCGCGGCACGGGCTGCGCGTTCGCTGCCTCAGCGACGGACGCCCCGGGGCCTCGCTGGCCAACTTCGGCCAGTTGCACTCCGGCGCCGTCTACGCCCCGGTGCTCCCCGCACTCAGCACAGCCTGTTGGGAGCAGCGGGACCGCTGGCACGACCTGGCCAGGCCCGCACGCTTCGGGAAGGCTCACGGACTGGCGCTGTTTCACTCCGCAGATGCCGCGCAGCGCTACCTGGACGCCTGGAGGCGGATCGGTATCGACGCCTTGGAGGTGGACCCGCGCGGCGCGGGAAGGTTCCCGTCGCCGGCAGCCGCCTTTCGCATCCCGGACTACAGCGTCGACATGTCGGTCCTCAACGCCGGCCTCGTCGATCTGGCACGGACCAGCGGCGTACCGGATGTGCAGCGGTATACCGCCGTCCTGCGTCGCGATCCGGAGAGCGGCCTCGTCTCGATCGCGCCTCCAGCGCCGCCGTCGCGGATGGTGGTGCTGGCCGCCGGCGGCGGCACACCGACCTTGCTGTCCAACGCCGGAATCCAGCACACCCTGCACAACCGTCGAATTGCCTGGGGCCGACAGCCCGGGCTTGCGGCAGAGGGTGTGACCTACTGGCTGGACGGCGATCTGCTCGCCATCAGTCCGGATCGTAGCGGCATCCGCGTGGGCTTGCCCAGCGTGAAGGGTGGATACGGCACAACGGCGGAAGAGCGTGCCCGACTACTGGAAGCGCTCGATCGACACCGTCTCCACCAGTCCCGCTCGGACCTCAGCCTGATCTGGGGGACCGTGTGCGAGCCAACCAGTTTGCTGGCTGACCCATCCAGCCTTGTCGTGGACCTCCGGCGACCTCCGGATGGGTGGACTCCCACTGGGAACCTGCTCGTCGCGCTGCCCGGCAAATGGACCACCGCCTGGCACTGCGCCGACCAGGTGGTCGACGCACTCGCCTGACAGACGGGGCACGAGCTATCCGATGCCGATGGCGTCTCTCACCCGATCCAGCAACGGCCTGGTCTGCTTCCGGGCCTTGTCCGCACCGTGGGCGAGAAGGTCGTCCAGTTCGCTCCCCTGCGCCATCAGCGCCTCGTAACGCTCCCGAAGCGGCGCGAACTCGGCGACGAGCGCGTCAGCGAGATGCGCCTTGACCTCTCCCCAGCCCATCCCGCCGGCCGACAGCCGCGCCCGCGTGTCGGCGACCACGTCCACCTCGCCGAACCGCTCAAGCAGCTTGAACACCGCAGCCGAGTCCGGGTCCTTCGGTTCCTCCACCGGCACGCTGTCAGTCGGGATACGCCGCACCAGTTTCCGCAGGCTGGGCTCTGGCGCGAACAAGGGGATCGTGTTGCCGTACGACTTACTCATCTTGCGACCATCGGTGCCGGGCAGGGTGTGCGCCGACCCCTCGTCAGGAATGACAGCAGTGGGGATCTTGAACTTGAACCGGTCTCCGTAGACGGCGTTGAAACTGCCAGCGATGTCTGCCGCGTACTCGACGTGCTGGACCTGGTCGCGACCGACAGGCACCACGTCGGCGTCCATGATGAGGATGTCGACCGCCATCAGCACCGGGTAGTTGAACAGGCCCATGTTCACACCGGCGTCAAGATCATCCTTGCCGGCTTCCCGGTTGCGGTCACGCGCCGCTTTGTAGGCGTGCGCCCGGTTCATCAGGCCCTTGCCGGCCATACACGCCAGGATCCAGTTCAGCTCGAAGATCTCCGGGACATCCGACTGGCGGTAGAACGTGGTGCGATCCGGGTCGAGTCCGGCCGTCAGCCAGGTGGCCGCCACGGAGCGGGTGTAGTGCTGCATCAGCTCACGATCGCGGATCGTCGTCAGCGCGTGATAGTCAGCGATGAAGTACAGCGACTCGTAACTGTCAGCCAAACGCAGAGCCGGCAGGATCGCGCCGATGTAGTTGCCCAGATGCGGCTCACCGGTCGGCTTGATGCCGGTCAGCGATACCCTTCGCGCCGTCGAACCCATGGGCACGACATTACCGTGAGCCGCCTTCGATCTTCCGTCCTCATCGGCTGTCGGCGCGTACCGAAATGCTGTTGTTGGTATCGGCAAGGCCGAGCAACGACGGCAACTCCGCCAGGTCCCCGAAAGTTCGGACCGACCCTGACGTGGAGCCATCGGGCGCGTACCGCAGGACGCGCATTCCTGCGCTGCGTGCAGCCACCACTCCCGACTCGCTGTCCTCGACGACGACGCAGCGGGCAGGTGGTACGCCCATCCTGGACGCCGCCAGCAGGAAGAGATCAGGAGCAGGTTTGCCATGCGCGACCTCGGCGGCCGTGAAGATCCGGCCCTCGAAGTACGGCGCCAGGCCACAGACGCCCAGGGTCAACGCGACCTTCTCGGGACGCCCGTTCGACGCCACGCAGAAAGGAACACGAAGCTGCTGCAGCAATGCAGCGACCCCGGGCACCGGGGCCACCTCGGCACGCAGCGCGGTATCCACCGCGACGGTCAGCGAATCGAACCAACCGGTGGGCACGGCATCGCCCAGGCGATCGGCGATCAGCCGGGCCGCCGCTGCTTGATCGAGACCGGCGAACGCCGTGGCGCACTCCTGGTCGGTGATCTGGATACCCAGGTGCCGCATCCGGTCGGCGAGCACCCGGCTCACGATCGGTTCGCTGTCCACCAGCACCCCGTCACAGTCGAAGATGACGAGATCGACTTCGCCATGATCGCCCAACGGTGATCGCCTCCCCTCCACGCCGCGTCCCACCGGAAACAGCCGGTCCCCGCACCGCCGACCCGGTCCAACGGCTCCCGAGCACCCGGCGAGCGACCAGCCACCACGGCGTACGCGAAAAAGGCCCCGACCGGCAGAGTTCTACCAGGTCAGGGCCTTGCTGCTTGGTGCGCCGCCAGGGACTCGAACCCCGAACCCGCGGATTAAGAGTCCGCTGCTCTGCCAGTTGAGCTAGCGGCGCTCGTTGGCAACGGGGAGAACCGTAGCACGCCCCCCGAGGCGCGTTCCAATCCGATACCCGGGTCGTCCCTTCGGGCGAGCTTTCCGGACATTTGACAACAAGGACACACATGGCGTGGGACGGCTTCATGTTGGACGGCGGGTATGGGGCACGATGTGCGCCAGGTGCGCTAGGACAGGGGTGGGGATGGGCAGGTTCGCGCGGGTCGGGGCGCTGGTGGGCACCCTGGGCCTGGTGGCGTCGCTGGCGTTGTCGGGCTGTCGCGAGGAGGGCTCGGCGGCCGAGTTCCTCCCGGGGCCAGCGGCGACCGGGGCGGTGACGCCGGACACGCCGCCGTCGAGTGGGCCGCCGCTGGCGGTGAGCCCGGCCGACGGGGCGAAGAAGCGGCCGGTGAGCGTGGAGATCGGCGCCGAGCTGCCGGACGGCGCGACGGTGTCGGAGGTCAGTCTGACCACCGCCAACGGCAAGGAGGTCAAGGGCAAGCTGCGTACGGATGGCTCGTCCTGGGTGCCGTCGGCGCCGTTGAAGTGGTCCACCACGTACACGGCCACGGTCACCGCGAACCAGCCGGACGGCTCGGTCAGCGAGGGGACCAGCACGTTCACCACGATGGCCAAGCCCGGCTCGATGATCACCTCGGGGCTCTACCTGTTCGACGACCGGACGTACGGGGTGGCGATGCCGGTGGTGGCGGAGTTCCACCCGGGCATCCCGAAGAAGGACCGGGCCGCCGTGCAGAAGCGGATGTTCGTGCAGACCGATCCGCCGCAGCCGGGTGCCTGGCACTGGGTGAGCAACGGCACTCAGGCGTTCTACCGGGCGCCGGAGTACTGGAAGGCCGGCACGAAGCTGTCCGTACGGATCGCATTGGCCGGCATACCGCTGAGCAACGGCCGGTTCGGCAACGTCGACCGGAGCGCCACCGCGAAGATCGGTTCGGCCTTCGAGATGAAGGTGGACAACGCCGACAAGCAGATGCGGGTGTACGAGGACGGCAACCTGATCAAGACCCTGCCGGTGAGCCTGGGCAAGAAGAAGACCCCGTCGTCCAGCGGCACGCTGGTGGTGATGGAGAAACAGGAGGCGACGGTCTTCGACACGATGGACGATCCCGATCCGGAGAACCGCTACGTCACCGACATCCAGTTCGCCCAGCGGCTCACCTGGGGTGGCGAGTACATCCACGCGGCGCCCTGGTCGGAGCACGTCCAGGGACGGCAGAATGTGTCACACGGGTGCGTGAACGTGTCGCTGGCGAACGCCCGGTGGCTCTTCGAACGGACCAAGATCGGTGATCCGATCACCATCAAGGGCACCGAGCGCAAGCTGGCCGCCGGCAACGGCTGGACGGCGTGGGATCTGAGCTGGTCGGAGTTCGTCAAGGGCAGCGCGCTGCCGGTTCCGGACGGTGGTGCCGGTCCGGCGCTGTGACCGTGCCAGATATGTCACTATCCGGACATCCCGCTCCACGTGTTTGGGTTCACCTTCCGCAACGGGTACGTGTTCCGGTGCGTCTGTGATGTGGACGGGCAGCGGACCACGACTGTGAGGACACCATGCGAGTTCGGGACCAGCGCAACCGCCGGCGGGGGGTGCTCGCCGCGGGGATGCTCGCTGCGGCGATGGTGCTGACCTCCGCCTGCACCGGCGGCAAGGGTGGCGACGACGGGCCGGGCTGGCAGGACGGCGCCGACCAGCCGACGCCGAAGGCGTCGGTAAGCATCAGCGAGCCGGCCGCCGACGCGAAGGACGTTCCCGCCTCGACGGCGATCACGTTCGCCGCCGAGCAGTCCGAGGAGACCGCCGTCGAGCTGACCGACGCCGGCGGGGAGCCGGTCAAGGGCGCGCTGGTCGCGGACGGCAGGAGCTGGCTGCCGGCGAAGGCGTTGGCGTACGGCGAGTCGTACACCGCGACCGTCACCGCAACCGGCGATGACGGTGTCCCGGTGACCGCGACCAGCGCGTTCACCGTGATGAAGCAGCCGGGCAACCAGGTCCGGATCACCAGTTTCCTCGGCGACGACCAGACCGTCGGGGTGGCGATGCCGCTGATCGTGAAGTTCGGCCGGGAGATCCCGGAGAAGTACCGCGCCGACCTCCAGCGGCGGATGACGGTCACGTCCACGCCCGCCCAGGAGGGCGTCTGGCACTGGGTCAGCCCGACCGAGGTCCGTTACCGGCCCAAGGAGTTCTGGCAGGCCGGCAGCAAGGTCTCCTACCGGGTGCAGGCGGGCGGGTTGCCGCTGGGCGACGGCTGGTACGGCCGGGCCGACCTGACCGTCGACATCACCGTCGGCCCGAAGCAGGTCATGACGGTGGACAACCGGACCAAGCGCATGGTCGTCACCCGGGACGGCGAGACGGTCAAGACGATCCCGGTGAGCCTCGGCAAGAAGAGCACGCCCTCCTCCAGCGGCACGATGGTGGTGATGGAGAAGCTGCGCAAGACGGTCTTCGACACGTACGAGGAGTTGGGCCCCGAGGACGGGTACCGGACGAAGATCGACTACGCCCAGCGCCTGACCTACGGCGGCGAGTTCATCCACGCCGCGCCCTGGTCCGAGGGACAGCAGGGCACCACCAACGTCTCGCACGGCTGCGTGAACGTGTCGATGGTCAACGGCGCCTGGCTGTTCGAGAACACGAAGGTCGGCGACCCGATCGTGGTCAAGGGCACCGAGCGCAAGCTCCAGAACGGCAACGGCTGGACGGACTGGAACGTGAGCTGGGAGGAGTACGTCAAGGGCAGCGCCCTGCCGTACGAGCCGGCGGGGCCGGACGCCACCGACCAGGAGACCTCGGCGGACGAGTCCGAAGCGCCCACCACCTGAGGTTCGGCATCGGCGGCGGTCCCCCGTGCGGGGGACCGCCGCCGTGGTCGTGATGCCCCACCGATCCCCTAGAGAGACTCAGGCCCCGTCCGGAGACGGGGCCTGAGCCGCGGATACGGAGATCCGGAAACCGGGTGACTGATGGGAATTGAACCCACGACAACCGGGACCACAACCCGGTGCTCTGCCAACTGAGCTACAGCCACCATGCCGCCGCGCCTGGCCAATTCGCCCGGTGCGGGTGCGGGGAAATCATACCCCCACCACGGCCGACCGCGTCCAGCGGGTTGCCGGGGTGGCTCAGAGGTCGGCGGCGATCGCCCTGGCGCTCTCCACGTCCGGCCCGGGCAGCGGGACGAAGATGGTGCGGCGGTAGTACTCCAGCTCGCGGATGCTCTCCCGGATGTCCGCCAGCGCCCGGTGGGCGAGACCCTTCTGCGGCTGGCCGAAGTACACCCGGGGGTACCACCGGCGGCACAGTTCCTTGATCGAGGAGACGTCGATCATGCGGTAGTGCAGGTGCGCGTCGAGGCGGGGCATGTCCCGGGCGATGAAGCCCCGGTCGGTGGCGATCGAGTTGCCGCAGAGCGGCGCCGTCCGTGGGTCCTTCACATGGCTGGTGACGTAGTCGAGCACCATGTCCTCGGCCTCGGCCAGGCTGATTGTGGAGCGGCGGACCTCGTCGGTCAGCCCCGACTTGCCGTGCATCGTGCGGACGATCTCCGGCATGGCGTCGAGCGCCGCGTCGTCGGCGTGGATCACCACGTCCACGCCGTCACCGAGCACGCGCAGATCCGGATCGGTGACCAGCGCAGCCACCTCGATCAGCTTGTCGCCGCCGAGGTCGAGCCCGGTCATCTCACAGTCGATCCAGACGAGAAGATCAGCCATCGGCACAGCCTACGCGCAGCCCACGCACCGTGGCTGCGCGCCGCCGACCCGACCGACCGCTAGGGTCTTTCCCGTGCCCGCCGAACCCGCCACACCGTCCAGCGTCGACCTCGAAGACCCTGGTAGCCGCAGCACACGGCGGATCGTCGCGGCGCTGGCGCTCGCCTCGGTGCTGCCGGTGCTCTACCAGCCGGGCACCGTGCACGACTTCTTCGACCTCAAGATCTATATGGCGGCGATGGACTGGTGGGCCGCCGGCAATCCGCTCTACGACTACGCCCAACCGGACCGGGTGCAGGGTGAGCTCTACTTCACCTACCCACCGTTCGCCGCGCTGCTGCTGCTCCCGTTCTCCCTGTTGAAGCTGGGCGCCACCGTGGCGATCTTCACCGGGTTGACCGTGCTCGGCGTGGTGGTCACCACGAAGTGGCTGCTCGACCCGGTGATCCGCCGGCACCGCCTGCCGTACCTGTTCACGCTGGTCGTGGGCTCGCTGCTCATCCTCGGCGTGGAGAGCACCCGGGAGACGATCACCTTCGGACAGATCAACATGCTGCTGGTGGTGCTGATCCTCGCCGACCTGCTGTTCGCCGTACCCCGCGGCAGCCGGTGGGCCGGGGTGGGCATCGGGCTGGCCACGGCGCTCAAGCTCTTCCCGGGCATCTTCATCGTCTACCTGCTGGTCACCCGGCGCTGGCGGGCGGCGGTGGTGGCGAGCGCGGCCGCCGCCGGCGCCACCCTGCTCGCCGCGGCGGTGGCGCCCGGCGACTCGTGGCGCTTCTGGACGCACGAGCTGTGGGCCACCGACCGGGTCGGTCGCACCGACTACACCGGCAACCAGTCGCTGTTCGGGCTGTTGAGCCGGCTCACCGCTCCGGAGGAGCCGAGCCGGCTGATCTGGCTGCCCCTGGTCGCGGCCGTCGTCGCCTACGGCCTGTGGCGGGCGGTACGCGCCACCCAGGCCGGCGACACGCTCACCGCCCTGACCCTGACCGGCCTGGTCGCCGCCTTGATCAGCCCGATCACCTGGACGCACCACATCTACTGGTTCATTCCGGCCGTGCTCATCCTGCTCGACGCGACGTTGCGCACCGATCCCCGCACGCCCGAGGGGGCACGGCGGCGGCGCCGGCTGGGCGGCCTCGCGCTCGGCACCTCGATGATCATCGTCTACGGCGTCGTGACGTTCTACGACTGGGGCGTCGACCCGACGCCCACCCAGACGCCCTGGGAGTTCGTGCTCCGCAACGCGTACGTGCTGCTCTGCCTGCTGCTCCTGGTCGTCCTGCCGGTACGCCCACGGGCGGACCAGCGGGCGAACGAGCCTCGCGAAGCAGACACTCTTCCCGAGGCGACCATTAACCGGTAATCTACCCGTATAGGCATCCATCACCCAATGGGCACCGATATCCCCCGGTGATGGGCGGCCCTCCACGTCGGCAGCGCGGAGGGCCGCCCCGCCCCGCCCCGCCCCCCTCCGGCCGGACGGGCGCCCGAAGGCCGTCAGGACGGTGGGGCGGGCGGACGCAGCGGGTGGTCCGGAGCGGGCAGGTCGGCCAGGGTCTCCGGGCGCGGCACCGGGGCGATCGCGGCCCGGGTGGCACCGGCCACCGACACCAGTTGCCGCTCGGGCACCGTACGCGGCGACGGCGGGATGCCCAGGCCGCTGAGCGAACTCACGCCCAGCCGGCCGGCGAGCACCGGAACCTGGTCGGGTTCGACCACGAAGACCACCTCGCGCGGGCGTACCGGGCGCAGCAGCACCAGCGCCGCGAGGACCACCAGCAGGATGCCCCCGGTCAGCGAGCCCCAGGTGGCCGGCGAGATCCACCCGGCCCGCAGCTCGGCCCGCAGATCCAGGACCAGGTCACCCCGACCGTCGGGGTGCATCAGCACCAGGCTCAACGGTTGGCCGGTCAGGTCCTCGGGACTCCATTCGAGGACGCCGGCACCCGCGCGTACCCAGAAAGTCTCTGCGGCGGGAGCAGCCGGCACGGTCGGCGGTGTGCCGGCCGCCGGGGTGCGGTGCTCCAGCCGGACCGGCAGCGGACCTCGGGCCAGCGCCATCCGCTGCACCACGGCGTGCGGCGCCCCGGCCAGCCAGCGGCGCACCTCGTCGGTCGGCGCCAGCCCGACGAAGGCCGGGCCGTCCGGGGTGCGCGCGTCCAGCCGCAGCCGGGCCTGCCCGGCCCGGGCGAACGGCATCTCCTGCCGCAGCAGCGCGTCCAGGTCGGCCACCACCACCGCGTGCCCCGGTGTCCGCACGGTCTCGACGCGGGCGGTGAACCCCCCGCCCGGGTCCGCGTGACCGGTCAACAGGCCGAGCCCGGCGGCGCCGAGCAGCGCGGTGGTGCCGGTGATCAGGAGCAACATGCCGGCCAACGCCCACACGAAACGCATCCGCCTTGTTCCCCTCCGTAGCGAGATACCCGGCCGACCTTACCTACGCCGAACGGCTGATCTGCGGATATCCACGGCAGCGGGTTCGAAAGCGGGCGGGCCCGCCGGAAACACTCGGCGGGCCCGCGACGCGGTGACGGTCAGGAGGAGGCGGTGGTGGTCGTCGCCTCGCCGCCGCGATCCACCGTGTCGGCGTCCCGGCGGGTACGCGCGAACGCGAGCCCGCCCAGCACCAGGCCACCGACACCGGCGACCAGCCCGGCCACGCCCAGCCCGACGGACAGCCCGTCGCCGTCGCCGTCGTCACCGTCGTCCGCCGCCTCGGGCGCGGGCGCCCCGGCCGCCCCTTGCGTCGGGGTGCCCGCAGCGGTAAGGCTGAGCACCGCCGCCGGGGCGGCCGGCTCCTCACCGCCCGGCTGCGGCTCGTCGATCCAGCGCACCACGCCGCCGTCGGAGTAGGTCTGCAACGCCTTGAAGACCACCTGGTCCACCTCTGGCAGCGGACCCATCATGACCGGGAACTCCAGGAAGGTGCCCGGGGCGATCCCCGCGTCGCCGCTCGCCGTCCAGGTGACCTTGGCGACCACGTCGGAGATCTCGGCGCCGTGCACCAGGATCGGCGGGTCGACCCTGCGCTTCTCCACCGCCACCGTCCAACCCTGCACCGGCGTGGTGGAAACCGAGCCGATCGCGGCGTTCTCCGGCAGGAAGATCTCCAGCTTGGTGGTCGACGCCGTGTCGCTCTCGTTCGGGACCCGGAAGGCGAACCGGGTGTAGTCGCCCTGCTCGGCCACCTCCGGGGCGATCGTGACGTGGGCCGACGCGGGTGTCGCGAAGCCGAGGACGGCGACGACGCCCAGCGCCAGTGCTGTGGCGGCGCCCGCGGTACGCCGGTGACGGATCATCGGTATGGAACCTCTCTAGCTGACGGGCACGGTGGCGGTCACCGTGGCCTGGTCGATCTCGGTGGTCCGGGCGGTGACCCGTATCTCCCACTCCCCCGACGCCGGCAGCGTGATCTCACCGGTCGCGTGGTTGTCGGTCAGGGGCAGCAGCGGGATGTCGATCCCCTCGATCCCGGCCGACGGCAGCGCGATGGTCGCCTTCCACTCCTCGACCGGCTGCGGCCGGTTGTCCAGCGTGTACGCGTAGAAGTGCAGCGTGTTGTTGCCCCGCTTGGCGGGGGACATCTCGATCTGCAACGAGTACAGCGTGCTCTCCACCCGGGTGGTGAAGTAGCCGGCGTCGACGGCGGAGACGTCAGTCGAGGCGGTCCGCGCGGGAGTGGTCTGCACCAGGACGGCGGAGACGCCGAGCACGACCGCGGCGACCGCCAGTTCCACCCAGACGGCCCGGCGTACCGGGGCGGGGCGGCTGGCCGCGACCCGCTTGCGGACCAGGTTCCGCGAGTACGCGGCCACCACGATCACCACGGCGAACAGCCCGACCTTGGCCAGCACCAGGCGGCCGTACGTGGTGCTGAACAGCGCCGATGGGGTGGCCACCTCGATCAGCGCCTGGACGATGCCGGCGAGCAGCAGCGCGGAGACCGCCAGCGCGGCCCAGCGCGACCAGATCGGCAGGATCGCGCCCAGCTCCCGCTCGTCCGCCCGTGGCAGCAGGAAGGCGGCGAGCATCACCAGGCCGCCCAGCCAGACCGCCATGCTGCCCAGGTGCACCGCGTCGACGATCACCGACACCGCCGGGGCGGGCGAGGCCGCCGGGTGCCCGGACAGCGGCCAGGTGAGCAGCGCCGCACCGGCGAGCACCCCGAGGATGATCAGGTCGGCCCGACCGACCGGCCCGGCCAGCAGCGGCCGGAGCAGGAACGCCGCCGCCGCGAGCAGCCCCAGCCGGATCAGGTGAGCGGCACCGAAGGTGCTGCCGAGCACCAGGCTCAGCCCCTCGCCGGTGATGTCGAACAGCCCGCCGCCGCTGGTGTACGGCACCTGCCACAGCGCCGCCGCGACGGTGGCCGCCGCCACCAGCCCCAGCCCGGTCCAGGCCAGTCGGGCCGGGCCCTGCCGGGAGAGCCGGCGCGGCCAGAGCAGCGCGAGCACCAGCGCGGGGCCGACGAGCAGCAGCAGGCCCACGTACCCGACGAACTTGGCGGTCTTGATCGCGTTGGTGACCAACGGGTCGGCCCGGCCGTCGTCGCCGCTGTCCACCGGCGGTTCCGAGGGCGCACCGACGGAGTAGGTGAACGCGCCGGAGACCGGATGGCTGTCCGCCGAGATCACCCGGTAGGTCACCAGGTAGGTGCCGTTGCCGCCGGAGGTGTCGACGTCGATGGTGACCACACTGTCGGTGAAGGTCGCCTCGCCCTGGTCGACACGGGACCCGTCCGGTGCGATGACGCGGATCCGGTCCGGCACCCGGCGGACCGTCTCGCTGAACGTGAGGACGACCTCGGCCGGCGCGGCGGGCACCACGGCCGACGCGGCGGGGCTGCTGCTGGTCAGCACCGCGTGGGCGGCGGCCGGTCCGGCCGGTACGAGCAGCAGTGCGACGACGGTGACCAGCAGGCCGGCGGCGGCCCACCGGGCGGATCGGCGGCGAGGGACGGCAGTCATGACCCACATCGTCTCCGACCGGACCCCTTCCCGGCGAGTCGCGGCCGTCAATTGATGACCGTCATCCGCGATCGGACGCGGACGCACGGGTGCCAAGCCGGGGTCATGAGCGGGTAGTCGGGCGGAGCCCGGAGATAGTTCCCGGCGTGGCGCAGCCCATGAAGGGCCGAAGGACCCTGCTGCCGCCGATGGGGCCGCGTAACCTGGACTGTCGTGATCCCCGTCCCGCGCGACACCCGTGCCGCCGCCGAACCCGGCGACGCGTACCCCGGTCCGGACCCGGCGACCGGCTGGGCGCTCGCCGCCCGCGACGGTGACCCGGCCGCCCAGGCCGCCTTCGTCCGGGCCACCCAGGCCGAGGTGTGGCGGTTCACGGCGGCGTTGCTCGACCCGGACAGCGCGGACGACCTCACCCAGGAGACCTACCTGCGGGCGTTCCGGGCGCTGCCCGCCTTCGAGGGCCGGTCCAGCGCCCGCACCTGGCTGCTCGGCATCGCCCGGCGGGCCTGCGCCGACCACCTCCGTACGGTGGTCCGGCGGCGACGCCTCGACCAGCGACTCACCGCCCACGCGCACACCGACCTGTCGCACCCCGACCCGGCCGGGCAACTCGGCACGGCCGACCTGGTCCGCCGACTGTCCGCCGAGCGGCGCGGCGCGTTCGTGCTGACCCAGTTGCTCGGCCTGTCGTACGCCGAGGCGGCGACCGTCGAGGGCGTGCCGGTGGGCACCATCCGCTCCCGGGTCGCCCGGGCCCGCGCCGACCTCGTGGACGCGGTCGGTGAGGCGCTGGCCGGGTGAACGGGCGGGGCGCGACATCGAGGTGGACGCGGTGGCGGCCCTGGCTCGGGCTCGCCGTCCGGCTCGGGCTGGCCGCCGTCTGGCTCTACGCCGGCGCCACCAAGGTCGGCGACCTCGCCGCCTCCGGCCGCAGCGTGCACGCGTACCAGGTGATGCCGTACGACCTGGCGGTGGTGATCGGCGCGGTGCTGCCCTTCGTCGAGCTGGCGTTGGGCGTACTGCTGCTGCTCGGGTTGGCCACCCGGCTGACCGCCGGGGTCTCGGTGGTCCTGCTGCTGCTCTTCGTCGCGGGCATCGCCTCGGCGTGGGCCCGCGGCCTGGCGATCGACTGCGGCTGCTTCGGGACCGGCGGCGAGTTGCCGGCCGGGCAGCGCCCCAGCTACCTCCCGGAGATCCTCCGGGACGTGGCCTTCCTGGCGATGGCCGGGTTCCTGCTGATCTGGCCCCGGACGGCCGTCTCGCTCGACGGCGTCCTGACGAGCGAACCGGTGGAGGACGAGGATGAGTAGTCGCAAGGGACGCAAGGACGCGGCCCGGGTCGTCCGGGAACAGCTTGCCCGGGAACGGCGCCGCAAACAGACCCTGTGGATCTCGCTCGGCGCGGTGGTGGTGCTGGTGATCGCCGGACTGGTCGGATGGAGTGTCTGGTCGGGCCAGCGGTCCGGCGACTTCACCCCGCCGCCGGGCGCCAACGACTCCGGCAGCGGCGTGGTGGTCGGCTCCGGGCCGGTCACCGTCGACGTGTACGAGGACTACATCTGCCCGGCCTGCAAGCAGTTCGAGCAGACCAGCGGCCCCGCCCTCAAGCAACTCGTCGACGAGGGCAAGGTCCGGGTGGTGTACCACCCGGTGGCCTACCTGAACCGCTTCTCCAGCACCCAGTACTCGACCCGGGCGTCCGCCGCCTCCGGATGCGCCGCCGAGGGCGGCAAGTTCACCGAGTTCGGCGCGGCGTTGTTCGAGCGCCAGCCGCCGGAGGGCGGCGCCGGTCTCAGCGACGACCAACTCATCGACATCGGCGCCGAGGTCGGGCTGGACCGGAACGCCTTCGGCACCTGCGTCCGCGACGGCAAGTACAAAGCGTGGACCGCGCACGTCACCGAGGAGGCGAGCCGCGCCGACGTCACCGGCACCCCGACCGTCCTGGTCGACGGCGAGCCGGTGCAGCAGTGGACGCCGGAGAACATCACCGCCGCGGTGGAGGCGGCCGGACGGTGATCCGTGCCGTGTGGGCCCGTACCGGGCTGCTGCTCACCGGCGTGGTCGTCGCGCTGCTGGCGACCGCCGCCCCCGCCGCCGCGCACGGCGCGGACGCGCCCGACGGCACCGACTACCGGGTGGCGGTCGGCGCGGTCTCGTCCCGCCCGGACCTGCGGGTCCGGGTGGTCGAGGCGGGCGCACGCCTGGAGCTGACCAACACCGGTGACGGGCCGGTCGAGGTGATCGGCTACTCGGGCGAGCCCTACCTGCGGGTGGGGCCGGACGGAGTCTTCGAGAACACCCGCTCACCGGCGACCTACCTGAACCGCACGATCCTCGCCGACACGCCGCTGCCGGACGAGGTCGATCCGGCCGCCGCCCCGCAGTGGCGACGGATCGACACCGGCACCACCGCCCGCTGGCACGACCAGCGGGCGCTGTGGCGCGAGGCGGGTCCGCCCGCCCAGGTCCGCGCCGCACCCGACCGCGAGCACCGGGTACGCGACTGGGCCGTACCGCTGCGCGACGCGGACGGGCGCACCGAGATCCGGGGCACCCTGGACTGGGTGCCACCGCCGGACGCGTACCCGTGGTGGGTGGCGATCACGCTCGGCGCGCTCGCGGTGGGCGCGGCCGGACTGCTGCCGGCCGCCTCGCCGCCCGGCGGGCGGGCCCGGACCGGCCTCGGTGCGCTGCTGACGGTCGGCGGGGTGGCGGCGGTCGTGCTCGCCGTGGGACGGGTGCTCGACGCCGGGGCCGAGGGAGTCGGCGCGGTGCTGGCCGGGCTGCTGGCCGGTCCGGTCTGGACCCTGGTGACCGGGCTCGGCGCGATCGCCGCCGGTGGCTTCGCGGCGACCCGGCGCGACGGCGTGGACTTCGTGACGGCGCTGGCCGGGGCGTGCCTGGCCCTGTTCGCCGGGGTGTCCAACGCCGCCGTGCTGTCCCGTGCCGTCCCACCGGTGCCGTGGTCGGCCACCGCCACCCGGATGCTGGTCGTGGTGGTCCTCGTCACCGGTGCCGGGGCACTCGCCGCCGCGGTGCTGCGCCTGCACGCCACCGGCCGGAACGCCGCGCCGACCGAACCGGTCACTCGGTGACCGGGTGCGACACGGGGCGGCGGTAGGGTCGTGCCATGACCGCACCCGCTCGTCTCGCCGCCGGTGACCCGGCGCCCGAGTTCACCCTCCCCACCGACGCCGGAGGACAGCTCACCCTGGCCGACCTGCGCGGCCGCAAGATCATCCTGTACGCCTACCCGGCCGCGATGACTCCCGGCTGCACCACGCAGGCGTGCGACTTCCGCGACTCGCTCGCCTCCCTCCAGACCGCCGGCTACGAGGTGATCGGCATCTCACCGGACAAGCCGGAGAAGCTGGCCACGTTCCGCGAGCGCGACGCGATCACGTTCCCACTGGTCGCCGACACCGACAAGTCGGTGCTGACCGCGTACGGGGCGTACGGCGAGAAGCAGTCGTACGGACGCACGGTGACCGGGGTGATCCGCTCGACCTTCGTGATCGACGAGAACGGCAAGATCGAGCGGGCGCTCTACAACGTGAAGGCCACCGGCCACGTCGCCAAGCTCCGCCGCGATCTCGGCCTGGGCTGACTGTCGTACCCGCCCGCCGGCTCGACACGGTCACGGCGCGAGGCTCTAGACTCTGTCTCGCCGGCGGGAGTGGCGTAACGGCAGCCGCGGTAGGTTTAGGTCCTATTGTCCGAAAGGACGTGGGGGTTCGAATCCCCCCTCCCGCACCGACCGACCCGTAGCCGCCGATGTGGCTCGGGTTGACCGACGGCGCGGCGGAGGGTCCACGCCGCTGACGGGCGAGCGGGGACGTCAGGTACCGCAGCCCGGCGACGCGGCGGCCACCGGCACGGGCGGCAGGTCCCCCGGATCGGTGGTCGGCGCGGCTGGGGTCGCGGGCTCGACCGGGGTCGCGGTCTCGGCCGGTGGCGTGGTCTCGGCCGGTGGCGTGGTCTCGGCCGGTGGCGTGGTCGAGGCGGACGGGGTCGGGCGAGGGGTGGCGCTGGCGCGCGGCTTCGGGCTGGCCGACGGCGACGCGCCGGTCGTACCGCCCGTCGTGCCGCCGTACATCCGGACCGTGGAGCGCTGGACCTGGCCCGGAGACATCCGGACGCCGGTGGCGGTCACCCGGTGTCCGCGGGTGTCGGTCACCCGGATCTGGTACGGCCCGGGGCCGGCGCCGGAGTCGATCAGCCAGTAGTTGTAGCTCTCCCGAGCGGCCGCCCGCCAGCCGCCCGAGCCGCCCTGGCGCACCTCGACCGCGCGCAGCGGGTTGCCGTGTCCGGCGACCAGCACGGCGAACCAGTACTGCGACGCCCCTTCCTTGATCCGGAAGGTGAGCGGACCGGCCAGCGGCGGGTCGACCACCAGGCGGTAGCTGACGTTCACGATGCCCTGCACCGGGTCGGCGATCCGGGCGAACGCCTCCCGGGACAGGTCGATGTGGCCGGGCGCGCACTCCGGGCACTGGTCCATGATCATGACACGCACCTTGCCCTTGGGCCCGGTCACGTCGAGGTAGCCGCCGCAGGCCGCGCCGTCGGCGTACTCGCTGGGGCCGAGGGCGACGTAGAGGCGGTCGGCGGGGGCCGCCGGGTAGGAGCAGTTGCCGCCCTCGCCCTTCGAGTCGTAGAAGGTCGATTTTCCCTTGTTCAGGGTGCCGGCGGCGGGCGGGGCGAGCAACACGGCGGCGACCGGCGCGGCAGCGGCTCGGGCCGGCGCGGCGCAGGTGGGCGCGGCACCCGACCGCAGCGCGAGGCTGAGGCCGAGAACCGTGGCGAGCGTCGCCACGGCCCCACCGGCCAGCCAGCGGCCCAGCTTGGGACGCCGGGTGCGGGCTCGGCCGGCGGGGCCGTCGGTTCCGTCGGTCACACGGACCGATGCTGCCGGACGGCCACCGGATCGGACAAGCGACCTAAGCAAAAGCTAAGACGAAGATCAGCGGGACCGGGCAGCGCTGCTCAACCGGCCGGTCGCACCTGGTCACCGACCGTGAGCCGCCCGGACTCCTGCGGCACGACGTTCAGCCCGAACAGCAGCTGGCGCCCGATGTTGCGGTGCCGGGCGAGGGTGCGCAACGGTTCCCGGCCGCGTACCCCGGTCTCCTGGTCGGTGGTGGTGACCAGGCAGCGGGCCGACGGGCCGGCGGCCCGGAACGCGACGCCGCCGATCCGCAGCTCTCGCCCCTCCCAGCCGTCCTCCGCCCAGGCCGGGGCGCCGTCGACGACCAGGTTGGGCCGGAACCGGGCCATCGGCACCGGTGCCGCGCCCGCCGCGGTGAGCCAGTCGCCGAGCGCGGCCAGCGACGCGGTGCTGGTCAGCAGCACCGGGTACGCGTCGGCGAAGCTGACCCGGTCCCCCGGGTCGTGCTTCCTGCGGCCCGGTTCGATGTGCCGGGCCGGCTCAGCCAGCCAGACCAGGCGGACCGGCCGGTCCAGTACCGCACTGAGCCAGGCATCGGCGGCCGGACCGGCGGGGAGCGCGTCGACCCGCAAGAGCCGTCGGCGAAAGGTGCGTACCGCCACCGGGGTGGCGCCGACCGGCTCAGGCACCGGCAGGTCGGGTTGCCCGTCGGCGTGCAGCAACAGCCCGTCGGGGCCGGGTCGGGCGTGCACCCGGACCAACGCGGTGGCCTCGCGCTGGGTGACGCCGATGCCCTCGGCGTCCACGACCATCCAGCGTCGGTCGCCGTCGAGGCCCCACGGCGCCACGGCGACCTCGGCGTGGCCGAGCCGCCGGCAGCCCTTGATCGGATAGGTGCTGATCTCGGTCAACCACACCCGGTCACCACGCCACCCCGATACCGTCGCCGGGGTACCAGTGGTTGGCCGGCGTCTCCCGGTAGGCGAGAAACCGGCGGCCGGTCCGTTCGGCGTGGTCGGCCAGCACGTTGGTGTGCGTGACGTTGTCGGTGAGCAGAATCGCCCCCGGCGCCAGCTTCGGCTCGACGGCGTCGAACTCGCGCTTCTCGTAGACACGGCTGTGGTCGCTGTCGTGCAGGAACAGGTCGACCGGCCGGTCCAGGGCGCCGATCGACTCGACGGAGTCGCCGACCACCAGGTCGATCACCCCCGACCAGGGCGCGACCCGCGCGAGGTAGCCGGCCTCCGGGTTGATGTCGATCGAGCTGACCCGGCCGGGGTGGCCCTCGGCGGCGTTGCGCAGCAGGGCGGCGGCGAGTACGCAACTGCCCAGGCCCTTGTCCACACCGGTCTCCACGATGTGCTTCGGCTTGCGGGCCCGGACGATCGCGTACCAGCCGACCCGGCGGGCGTACCGGACCTGCTTGTCGGCCAGCCCGCGACGGGCCGCACCAGCGGTGGCCGAGGCGATGTGCTGCCGCAGCGCGTCGTCCGCCTCGATCTCCTTCAGGTAGCCGCGCACCTGCTTCACCGGCAGGTCGCAGACGACGCTGACGAACCAGGCGAGATGGCTGCGGCTGAGCTTGGTCAGCTCGTACGTGTAGTTGTGGTGCTCCCGCGAGGCGACCAACCAGCGGGCCGACGTACGGAGCACCCGCGCGTCGTGGCGGGCGACCGCGACCAGTCGTTTCGGGAAGGCGGCCACGGGGGCGAGGCGGGTACGGGCGATGGCCCGACGCAGCTTGACGGCGTCCACGTCAGGGTTCTACCAGACGGAGGGAAACACCGATACCGCGTACGACATTTACCCTTTCTTCCGGAACGCGAACGGCCCGATGGGGGTATGCGAGCAACTCTCCGGAATCAGTAGCATCCCCCCATGCAGCAGCGCCACGACCCGGTCGAACCCGACACCACGACCGCCGTCGGCACACCGCCCGAGCAGACCACCGAGGGGCAGCCGTCATCGACCGGCGACGCGCCGCGGGGCAAACGCCGCTGGCGTCGGATCGCCCTGATCAGCTTCCTGGTGGTGGCGCTGCTCGGCGGAGCCGGCACGATCGCGGGGGCGTTGTACCTGCGCTCGGTCGAATCCGACATCGACCGGCTCGACGCCTTCGTGGGAGTTCCGCAGGAGTCGCGTCCGCAGGTGGTGGCGAAGGACGCGATGAACATCATGATCCTGGGCAGCGACTCGCGCGATCCGGACAGTTCGTCCGGCTCCCGCACGGACACCATCATCCTGGCGCATCTGCCTGCGGACCGGTCGAGCGCGCAGCTCATCTCGATCCCCCGGGACACCTGGGTCAGCGTGCCCCGGTCCGCGGAAGGCCGCGGAGGACGGGATGCGAAGATCAACGCCGCGTACGCCTGGGGCGGGGTGCCGCTGATGGTGCAGACCGTGGAGCAGTTCACCAAGGTCCGCGTCGACCACGTGGTGATGGTCGACTTCGCCGGTTTCAAGGAGATCATCGACGCGCTCGGCGGGATCGAGGTGAACTCGGAGAAGCAGTTCACCTCGATCCATCCGCCGTTCCGCACCTTCCAGGCCGGTCCGCAGAAGATGGACGGCGAGGCGGCTCTGGACTACTCCCGTCAGCGCAAGCAGTTCGCCGACGGCGACTTCTCCCGGATCCGGCACCAGCAGCAGGTGATCAAGGCGATCATGGACAAGGCCACCTCCGGTGGGTTGCTCACCAACCCGGCCCGGCTGAACTCCTTCCTCCAGGCCACCTCCGGCTCGCTCTCGATGGACAATGACCTGTCCCTGGTCGACATGGCCACCGAGAACCGCAACCTGCGCGGCCGGAACCTCACGTTCGTGACCAGCCCGACCAAGGGCACCGGGCGGGTCGGCTCGGAGAGCGTCGTGTTCGCCGACGACAAGCGGGTCGACACGTTCTATGCGGCGGTGCGTCGGGACTCCGTGCAGGACATCATCGACGGGGCCGACAACAAGTGACCGGACGTGGTGCGGCGTTCCGGTCGGGCACGCCGCACCACAGACGCCCTAGTGTTATGTCTCGTTAATTAGTAGCCGGCTGGTGTGAAGTTGGTCGTGAATCGTGCTGCTGCGCCGTGTAGCGCCGCCGCCACTTCGCCCGGGGCACGACCGGGCGACCGAAGACCGACCGGGGCATACCGTTCGACGTGTCTCGGTGGGGGTCACGGTCGGTCCGTTCAGCCGGCCGAGCTCGTCGACAAGTGCCGCGTACGCCGGTTTGGGACGCAGGTCCTCGTCGAACAGGCAGGCCGCACCGTATCCCCGGTGGTAGCCGGAAAGTAGCTCATCTATTGGCCCACCGGGTCTGGCGGCTGTCGCCAGGGCGGCCGTATCCTGCGTTCGCTCCGGTGGCTCCGACGCCAACGGCGGTCACTCCACGGGGGAGAGAAACTGGACATGTCGAGGCAACCTGTCGTGGGCTGTCCGACCACGAACGTGCCCGACGACGTGGGGATGTCGATCCTGGACGAGCAGCCTCCGGCAGTAGATCCGGAGCACGAGGGCCGCGTACCGCAGGTGACCGAGACGACCGAGGTCCCGACCGCGTCGACGGCGGAGAACACCGACCCGAGGCCCGACCTCGACGTGACCACAGTGCTGCCGTATACAGGTTCCCCCGCTTCGGCCCGTACCCGGGGTCTGCGTGCGTGGATGTTGACCGCGCCGGTCGACGTCGCCGCGCTGTTGTCGCCACTCGCCGTCACTCAGCAGTACTGGCGCGGTACCCTCATGATGACCGCCCTGACGGTGGCAGTCTTCGCCGCCGGAGGGCTCTACCGCGCCCGCCGCCACGTGAGCATCCTCGACGAACTGCCGAGCCTGTGCGGCCGGCTGCTGGCCTCCTCCGCGATCGTCGTGATCATCGCGGCGCTGCGCCACGACTCCCCGCAGTACCTCGTCGGGTTCATTCGCGGCATGGCCGCCGCCGCCGTCCTGGTGCTGGCCGGACGCCTGCTCACCCGGGAGATCGCCACCCTGGCCCGCCGTCGCCGCTGGGTGGAGCACAACGCCATCATCATCGGCAGCGGTCCCACCGCTGTGGAGCTGGCCCGGTTGCTGCGCCGATACCCCCGTTACGGGCTGCGGTTCGTCGGGCACGTCGACAGCCCGTCACCGTCGACCTCGTCCACGGTGCCCGTGATCGGGACGCTCGACCAGCTCGGGCACCTGGTCCGGCTGACCGAGTGCGACGTGTTGATCGTCGCCGATCCGGACTGTCCCGAACTGGTGCTGATGGAGATCCTCCGGCAGCCGACGGTCGCCCCCTGCGACCTGTGGGCGGCCCCCCGGCTCTGGGGCTCCCGGTCCCACGGCGACCACATCGGCGCCATCCCGATCGTCAAGGTGGGCGACACCATCCTCTCCGGGCCGCACTGGGCACTCAAGCGCGCCTCCGACGTGCTCTTCGCCGGCTCGGCCCTGCTGTTGCTCAGCCCGATTCTGCTGCTCTGCGCCTCGCTCGCGTTCGTCGACGGCGGACGCGGCGTCTTCTTCCGGCAGGAACGCATCGGCCGGCACGGTCGGCCCTTCGACATCATCAAGTTCCGCACAATGCGACCGCGCAACGAGCAGGAGTCGCAGACCAACTGGTCGATCGCGCACGACCGGCGGGTCTCCCCGATCGGGCGTTTCCTCCGGCGTACGTCCCTGGACGAACTGCCTCAGCTCTGGAACATCCTCAAGGGCGACATGAGTGTGGTCGGGCCGCGTCCCGAGCGCCCATACTTCGTGGAGAAGTTCTCCGCCGAGTATCCCAGCTATGCCATGCGTCACCGGGTGCCGGTGGGTCTCACCGGCCTTGCACAGGTCAGCGGCCTGCGAGGCGACACGCCGATCTCCGATCGAGCCCGCTTCGACAACTACTACATCGAGAACTGGTCACTGTGGCTGGACGCCAAGGTGCTCCTGCGGACCGTGGCCGAGGTGTTCCGCGGTGGTGGTCGCTGAGCGATCTGTCATAGTCCGTGCCGTCGCCCGGACCCGGACGGGCAGCCTGATCGCCCCGATCCCGGCCGGCGACCCCTCGCCGACGTGCCCCTGAACCCACCGGCTCCGCCCCTCGACGCGCGGCCGAACTGCTTGGAGAAATCCCGATGCCGGACGTTTCGGTAGTCATCCCGACGACGGGCAGGCCCAGCCTCACCGAGGCCGTCGCCACCGCCCGCACGCAGCGAGGCGTCTCGGTGCACGTGGTCGTCGTGTGCGATCTGGCCGAGGTACCGGCCAGCGTGACCGAGTTGCGTGGCCAGATCGACGAGATCGTCTGCACCGGCGGTGGACGACGCGGATCCCACGCCCGCAACCTGGGCGTGCGACACGCCGCTCCGGGCAGCCACGTGGCCTTCCTCGACGACGACGACGCGTGGATGCCCGGCAAACTGGCCGCTCAACTGCCCGTCCTGGAACGGCTGGCTGGCGAGGGCTGGTTGCCGGTGGTGTCGTCGCGGACGCTACAGCGCAAGGCAGGCGGCAGTCCGCTCCCCTCCGCCGTGCCGCGCGCGCTGATCGCCGAAGGTCAGCGACCGGAGGACTACCTGTTCCGTCGACGGCAGCTCGGCGTGGCACGCCAGTCACTGCCCACCTCGACGCTGCTGACGACCATGACACTGGCCACCCAGTGCCCGTGGGACGAGTCGCTGCCCCGGCACCAGGACTGGGACTGGCTCGTCCGGGCGGCCCGAGTGCCGGGTGCGAGAATCGTGCAGATCGAGGAGGCGACCGCCGTCTACACGGTGGGCAGCCCCGGCTCCATCTCGGCCGGTGCCGACTGGCGTACCTCTTGGGCCTGGGGCCAGCGCTGGGAGGGCGTCTGGGCACCGGAGACCTTCGCCGACTTCGTCACCGCACAAACGTTGCGGTACGCGCTGCAGGCCCGCGACCGCGAGGGCGTACGCGAGATGGTGCGTGCCATCCGCCGCAACTCCGCACCGTCGGCGAGCAACACCGCTCTCGCGGTGCTCGGCCTCGTGCCACGCTCCGCGCTCGAACGGGTGGCGATGCGCGGATCCCGGGCCACCGGCGGCGTGCCGACGGGTGGGCCGCAGTGATGCGTCTGCACTTCGTACTCCCTCAACTGGAACCGCTGTACGGCATGGAACTCGCCGCCGCGCTGCTGATGCGAGGCATGCAGGACCAGGGCGTCGAGGTGTCGGCCACGGTGGTGTCGGGCCCGGTCCCGGCCACTCTGGGCGACCTGGTGATGGACACGCTCGGGCTCGGCACCCGGATCACCCGCTTGATGGAGGCGGTTCCGCCGCTACGACGCCGGTTGCAACGGCTCCCGGCGGACGCGCAGATCGTGGCGAGCGGTCTCTGGGGCAGCGTTCCGGTCGGTGCCGCGTTGGCCGGCACCAATCGCGACTACGTCGCCTGGGAACACTCACTGCTGCCGGAGCGGCTGCGCATCGACGGCCGGGTCCGGATGCTCTCCCGGGTGGCCCGGGCCCGCGGGTTGCGGCCCCGACTCGTCGTCGCCGTCTCCGACGGTGTCGCGCGGACCGTCCGGCGACTCGCTCCCGGGCAGCCGGTGGTGACGATCCCCAACCCGATGCCGGCCAAGCCGTTCGTCGCGCCACGCGAGGTGGCGGACCGGGCGCGGATCGACCTGCTCGCCACGGCCGCCTTCCGGCCGTACAAGAACCACTCCTGCGCGCTCGAAGCGCTGGCCCTGCTGCCAAAGAACTACCACCTGACACTCGCCGGCGACGGGGAGGAGCGCGACCTGCTGCACGACGCGGTGCGCCGGCTCGGGTTGCAGGACCGTACGACCTTCCTCGGCCGGGTGCCGACGGTGGCCCGTCTCCTGACGCAGGCGGACGTGCTCGTCCATCCGTCCCGCGCCGAGACGTTCGGCTTCAGCCTTGTGGAGGCCGCCGAGGCCGGGCTGCCCGTCGCCGCGCTGCCGGTGCCCGCCCTGGACGAGATGATCCCGACCTTCGTGCCGGGCACGCTGGCGGCGGACACCTCGGCCGAGGCGCTGGCCGCCGCGATCGTGCGGCTGACCGGCGACGGGCGCCCGGGCGTCGCGGACTTCGAGAAGGCGTGGCAGGCCCGATGCACCGAACTGGACCCGGCCGTGGCCGGTGGCCGGTGGGTGGAGGCGTTGACGTGACGGCGGTTCCCGGGGACGCCGCACGGCCGATCGCCGACGCGCGCACCGACCGCCCAGGGCACGGCCGGCGGATGTCGTTCCGCGCCCGGCGAGGCGACGGCTTCCTGCGCAAGTCCGGCACGTTCTTCACCGGCACCCTGCTGCGCACCCTCGCCCAGGGGGCACTCTTCGTGCTGCTGGCGCGGGAGATGCCGATCAACACCTACGGTCTGTTCGTCGGTGTCACCGCGCTGGTCGCGGTGGTCTCGCCCTTCGCGTCGGCCGGCACACCGAGTCTGATCATGCAAAACTACGCGGACGCGCCGGGCGACTGGCCTCGCCACCTCGTTCGTGGGATGTTCCTGTCCACAGTCTTCGGCTCCGGGGCCACCGTCCTGGTCGCCGCCGCGGGACTGGCCATCTGGGGCGCCGACGTCGGGCTGGTGGACCTGCTCTGTCTGGCTTTCGCCGACCTGGTCGCCTGGCGACTCATCGAGGCCGTGGCCGCGTCGATCCAGGTACGCGGTCGGATCCTGCTCGCCGCGCTGATCCCAGCCCTGCTGCACGTCTGTCGGCTGGCCGGCGCCGTGGTGCTGACCGTCGCCGGGGGACCGATCACGCTGCACGACTGGGCAGTGACATCCGTGGTGCTGTCCGTCGTCGTGTGCCTGACGGTGATCCTGGGCGGCCTACGCGGCGGCGGCCGGCACGTGATCAGCGTCCGGGGTTCGCTCCGGCAGGCCCGGACCGGGATGCTCTTCGCCGTCGGGCTGTCTGCCCAGTCGGTCTACAACGACGTCGACAAGGTCATGTTGTCACGTTTGGGCACCCCCGAAAGCGCCGCCATCTACGCTGCGGCCTACCGGGTGGTCGACCTGGCGTATACACCGGCCCGGTCGATGAGCGCGATCGCCTACCCCCGCTTCTTCGAGGCAGGCCGGAACGGCCCTCGGGCGGCCCTGCGGATGGCCCGTGGGCTGCTGCCGCGCTTCCTGGCGTTCAGCGTGCCGGTGAGCCTGCTGCTGGTCGCCTTCTCGTGGATGATGCCGCTGGTGTTCGGTGCCGACTTCGAGGCAGCCGTTCCGGCGGTCCAGGGTTTGAGCGCGCTGCTGGTGCTCAAGTCGCTGCACTACCTTGCCGCGGACGCATTGTCCGGAGCCCGGATGCAGGGGCGACGGACGATCTGCCAGATCGGCGTCGGCGTGCTGAACGTCCTGCTCAACCTGTGGCTCATTCCGGCGTACGGCTGGCAGGGTGCCATCTACTCCAGCCTGGCCTGTGACGCGCTGCTCGCCGTACTGCTTTGGGGATGTCTCGCCGTCGCCGTCCGCCGCGACACTGCGGGCACGCCTCCCGCACCACGTCCCAGGGAAAGGGTCTGAGGTGACCACACTCTTCGGTGTCCTGCTGAGCGCTGCGGGCCTCGCGGTGGCCGGCTGGCTGGTGTACGCACGTCAGGCGGTCGCCGCCAGCTTCGGCGGTGCGTCGACCGCCGTCGCGCTCATCGGATTCGCGGCGCTCGCGAACGCCGCGCCCGTACTGGCCGGTGACCACTCGTCGGCGCTCATTGGCGTGCTGGTGTTCGCCCTCGTCGTCTGGTTGCTCGTCGTACACCGTGGACGGCTGGCCGGTCCGCCCGAGATCTGGCGACGGATCTGCCTGGGGCTGGCCGGGGCAGTGCTCGTCTGGTGCGTCGGCGTCGACGTTCTCACCGGTGACGGCGTGTACGGGTCACGACTGCCGGCGTACGCCGCCGCCGGTCTGCTGTTGGTGGCGGTCTGGTTGCTGGCGGCCGGTGCTCCGGTGAGCCTCGGCGCGATGGCCTACACCGGGTTGGCCGTCCTGTCCCTGCTCACCATTCCGACGGCCGTGTACGGACAGGCTTGGCGGGCCTGCACCGATGGCCAGTTGGAGAAGTGCTCGCTGGCGGGCGGCCTGTTCAAGAGTTTCTACGACTCCGAGAACTACATCGCTCTGATCACCTCGTTCACGCTGGTCGCCGCCGTCTGCGCGCTGCGCCGGGCCGAGCGGTGGGCGGTGGTGACGTTCTGCCTGCTGGTCATCGTGGCGACCGGGTCCCGGACCAGCTACCTGGCGCTGGCCGCCGTCGGCGTGTGGGTGCTCGGTGCGTGGATGATGGAGTGGCGGCGGCCGTACCAGAGGATCCACTTCGTCCTCTGTGTGCCGCTGGTCGTTGGCGCCGTCGCCGTTGCCACCTATCTGGCCTGGAGCGCCTCCAAGACCACCCTGAGCAACCGGGGCAACATCTGGATCCATGCGCGGGAGTACATCGCCGGTTCGGAAGGCACCGGCGTGGGCGTCTCCAAGTGGTACTACCTGAGGGACATCGGCGAGGCACCGCACCACTTCTTCCACTCGGGTTACGTGCTCGCCATCTTCTCCGGCGGCTTCGTCGCGCTGACCCTGTGGGGCCTGCTGCTGGCCACGCTGCTTCGCGCTCCGGTCGTCGACGGCCGGGCATTCTCCGCCAAGGCGCCGGTGGCACTCTTCGTGATCTACTCGTTCACCGAGGTGGTCTGGAACCCGCTCTCGGTCGACGGACTCACCTGGATCTTCGTCCTGATGGTGCTGACCGGGTCCGCGCTAGGATCGACCGGCCCCGTCCCGGTCGACGCGACGGCCGACCCGCGGCCGAGTGCGCTGACCAGGCTCCGCCGGATGACCGGCCGGCCGGCCTCCGGCAGCGCCCCCACCGAGGCGCGTGACTGACCGGACACCGGACCGGTCTCCGCCACGGTCCTTGCGGGCCGCACGTCCGCTGGTGTGAGGAAGGACCCGATGTCGTCAGGCTCCGTCACGGCGCCGGTTCATCGGGCCGCCGCTCGGCGACCGCCGGCGCCCGGCTCGGGTTTCCGCCAGGACATCCAGGGATTGCGCGCCTTCGCGGTCGTGGTGGTGATCCTCGAACACGTCTTCGGGTGGCCGGCCGGCGGTTTCGTCGGCGTCGACGTCTTCTTCGTCGTCTCCGGTTTCCTGATCACCGGCCTGCTGCTCGACGAGCACGACCGGAGAGGACGGATCTCCTTCGCGGACTTCTACCGGCGCCGGGTCCGCCGCATCCTGCCGCTGGCGATGCTCGTCCTGGCGAGCACCTACCTCGCGTCGTCGCTGCTGTTCCTCGGCGAGCGGGTGCGCGCGACGGCCTGGGACGCACTCTGGGCCGGACTCTTCGCGGCCAACTGGCGCTTCGCGGCCGCCGGCACGGACTACTGGCAGACCGACGGGCCGGTCTCGCCGTTACGGCACTACTGGTCGCTCTCCGTCGAAGAGCAGTTCTACCTGGTCTGGCCGGTACTGCTGGTGGCGGTGCTCGGCCTGGCCGCCCGACGGGGCGGGTACGGCAGCCGGTCCCGGTGGGCGGTCGGTGTGGTGCTGGCGGCCGTGGTCGTCGGCTCTATCGCGTTCGCCATGTGGGAGGTCGGTCAACGCCCGACTGTCGCCTACTTCTCGACCTTCTCCCGCGCCTGGGAACTCGGGGTGGGGGCGCTGCTCGCGGTGGCGGCGCCGCTGCTGGCCCGGATTCCGACCCCGGCTCGCCCGGCATACCAATGGCTGGGCCTGACCGGCTTGGTCGTCTCGGTGCTCGTCATCACCGCGCAGTCGCCCTTCCCGGTCCCAGGCGCCTTCCTGGCGGTGATCTCGACGGCCCTGGTCATCGCCGGGGGCGTGGGTGGCCAGCGGCTGATGTTCCCGCTGACCAACCGAGCGGTCGGGTACGTCGGTGACCTCTCCTACTCGCTCTACCTGTGGCACTTCCCGCTGCTCATCCTGATCGGGGCCGCTCTGCCGGCCGGTGGACACATCGTCGCGGTACTCACGCTCGTCGGCACGGCGGCGCTATCGGTCCTCTCCTATCACCTGGTGGAGAATCCGGTCCGCCGATCGTCCTGGCTGGAGCGGCGGCCTCCGGGCACGCCTCGACAGCTCACCGGCGTGGCCCGCTTCCGCCGCGCCGCCAGCCTGGTGGCGCTGGCCGCAGTCACGGTCTCGGTGGGCACGGTGGCAGTCCGTACCTCGTCGTCGCCGCAGGTCGTACCGGAGGTGGCGGTGGTCGCCTCGCAGCGGGAGCTGTCGCAGCAGATCGGGGCGGCACTCGACGCCGCCGACTGGCCGGTGCTGACCCCTCCTCCGGGCGAACTGGACACTCTGGGATTCACGCGCGGGGATGGCCAGGGTTGTCGGCCCTCGGTCCCGGAGGGCAACGACTGCACCGTCACGCCGCGCCCCCGCAGGCTGGCGGTCGTCGTCGGAGACTCGATCGGCAGTGCCTGGCTGCCTTTGGTGCGGCGGGTGCTCGAACCGGACGGGTGGGAGGTGCGGGACCTGACCTACGCCGGCTGCCCCTTCCTCGCCTCGGACACGGTGTCACCGACCGCGAGCATCACCGAGGCGTGCCCCGGTCACCGGCGGGCGGTACGTACCGTCATCGAGAACAGCCGGCCCGATCTGGTGATCCTCAGCAACGCCTACCGGCAGCGGTTCGCCGACACCGGCGGGAACCCGTCGCTGGCCGAGTGGGAGCAGGCCGCCCGCACCGCCAAGGAGAGGTGGCTCGGTGCGGCGGGCCGCGTGGTGGCCCTGCAACCGCCGCCGCTCGGCCCTGATCCGAAGACCTGCATCACCCGACTCTCCGTGCCCCGCGACTGCGTCTCGACGCTCTCGGAGGAGTACCGGTCGTACGCCGAGGCCGACCGGAGAGTCTGGGGCGGTAAGGGCTCGTGGTACATCCCCACCACGGACTGGTTCTGTCTCTCCGGGCGCTGCCCCATCTTCATCGGCGGCGTCATCGTCCGACGCGACGGCAACCACGTCACGGCAGACTATGCCCGCCGGCTGAGCCCGCTGTTCGACGACGCGCTGACCCCGGTCCTCGGTCAGCCGTCGACCGAATAGGCCCGAGCGCTACCGTACGTTAGGTCGCCGCCGCAGCAGGACCAGCACGACGAGCCCACCCACCAGGGCGACTCCGGCCGCGACGAGCAGCGGTACCGCCCAGCCGGGCCGGGACTGCACCTCGCCACCGGCCGCGACGGATGCCTCCCGGTACGCCTGCGCCAACGCGTTCGTCGGCGCCGCCTCCGCCGCCTCGGCGAACCGGGTGGCGGCCTTGGCCTCGTCGTCACCGAAGTACGCGTCCAGGGCGCTGCGGTAGAGCCGGTCCGGCTCGCCGAGGGTGTGCTCGACACCGGCGGCGGCGAGGAGCCCGGTCATCCGGGAGACCGGGACAACGAGACGGTTCGGCCGGTCGGGCTGCAACAGGTCGTTGTCGAGCATCCCGACCACCCGCCCCTGCCCGTCGATCACGATGCCGCCTCGGGACGAGGAGCCGATGTCCTCGTTGATGCGGTAGGTGAACGACTCGACGTCCAATTCGGTCACCTGCACCGGCTTGGCCAGGACCTGGTAGGCGGCGGATCGGTAGTCGGTGTCGGTGGTGCCGTAGCCGAGCGCGTGCAACGCCGTCCCGGCGGTGATCGCGGCCGACGTGTTCAGCTCCACGGCGGGCAGGTTCGCCTGGTCGAGCTTGACCAGTGCCAGGTTGCCCTCGTCAAGGCTGAGCGCACGGACGACGGTACCGGGGATCGCCGGGCCGTCCTTGAGGTCACCCTTCGCCACGTTCAGCTGTCCGTGCAGGGTAGCCGCCGGCTGTGTACCGGGCTCGAGTCCGGTGAAGACGCTGCTCGCCTGCCTGGCCCGGACGAAACCGCGGACCTCGGCGGCCTTCAGTTCGCCGTCCGCCACCAGGGTGTCGGCCAACGAACCGAGCGCGTGTTCGAGCAGGATGTCCGGGGTGGGCTGCACGCACTGCCCGTTGGTGAGCACGTGACCGTCGTTGTTGACCACGAACCCCGTGCAGCGGCGGCTGAAGGTGAACGGCTCCGGGTGCAGCAGCGCGTTGTCCTGCCGGTTGCGGATGAAGCCGGTGAGGACGGCCTCCAGGAAGACCATCGAGGGTACCGCAGTGGCTAGGGTGCGCTCCTCCGCGCTGCGCGGCGTGCTCTCCGCCCATGGCTTGAGTCCCGGTGCGGGCGGAGTGGCGGTCGGGGCGGGGGCTGGCGTCGCGGGGTCGGACCCGCTCGCCGAGATGGCCCAGACGCCTGCGCCGCCACCGGCGACCGCGGCCAGGAGCAGCGCGGCGACCGCGACCCAGAGGCCGGTCTGCCGCTTGGGCGGTGCCGAGGGCTGAATTCGGCGCGCCGGGGCGGTGAACGGGTCGTGCTGCGGCGGATCGTCGAGGGCCGCACCGAGGCCCGGCGAGGTCGGTGCGCCCGAGACAGGATCGGCGTAGACCGGCTGCGTGGGGATTGGACCGGGCTGCGTCGACGTGCCGGAGACCGGTTGCGGCGCACCGGAGATCGGTTGCGGCGGGCCAGAGATCGGGTGCGGGGCACCGGACACCGGCACGGGCGGACTCGACACCGGCGGCGGGGTAGGCGTGGGTACGGGCTGGTAGTCGACCCCGAGGGCCGGGAAGAGCTTCTCCGCGGCCGGCCCGACGTCGGCGGAGTAGGCCACCCAGGGGGCGGCGGCGGAGAAGTCGGCGTACGTGAAAGGCAACCCGCCCGGGGCCTGCGCCAGGTTGTTGACGATCCCGGCGAACGCCTCGCGCCAGCCCGGGGTGGCGGCGACTGCGGCGTCCAACACCACCACCGTCACGAAACGGCCCTGCCCGTCGATGGCCGCCCATGCCTTACCGACCGGCGACCCGCCCAGCAGGTGGGTGTACCGGTAGGGGCCGTCCGGCTGCATGACAACTCCCTCTACTCGACCGCGCTGCGGATCCTATCGACCCGCCGCATCTCGCCTGGGCCACCGGTGGTCGCCCTGCCGGCAACCGCCCCGAATGCGCAGGTCACGACCGGTGAGGAGACGCAAGGGTTGCTATGTGAAAGTTTTCATGCATAGAGTCGCTCTGTGAATGACGGAGTCACCGTGGCGCCGACCGAGCGGGTCCTCGGCCTGTTCGACGGGGTCCGGCTGACTCCGACGCAACGACGCATCGCGCACTGCCTGGTGCAGCACGCGCCCTCCGTCGGCTACCTCTCCGCCGCCGAGGTCGCCGAGCTGGCCGGGGTCAGCCAGCCGTCGGTCACCCGGTTCGCGGTGGCGCTGGGCCACGACGGCTATCCGGCGCTGCGTCGCCGGTTGCGCGAGCTGACCGCCGCCGCGCCCGGTCCGGCCACCGCCGGCAACGAACTCCAACAGGCCGTACGCGCCGAGATGGGCAACCTCGACCGGCTGGCCGCGCAGCTCGCCGACCGGGACCGGATCGCCGAGACCGGGCGGCTGCTGGCCGCCAGCCGGCCACTGCCCGTGCTCGGGCTGCGCGCCGCCGCGCCGCTGGCCGCGTACTTCGCGTACTTCGCCGCCAAGGTGCACCCGGACGTGCGGGTGCTCGACGACGGGGGCAGCCTGCTCACCGACCGGGTGGAGCAGGCGGCCGAGGCCGGGGCCGGCGCGCTGCTGGCGTTCGTGCTGCCTCGTTATCCCCGGGAGACGCTGGACGCGCTGCGCGAGGCCCGGTCCGCCGGGCTGACCGTGGTCGCGATCACCGACTCGCCGGTCAGCCCGGCGACCGAGCACGCCGACGTGGTGCTGGCCGCGGCGGTCGGCGCACAGCTCGTGTTCGACCTGCACACCGCTCCGATGACCCTGGCCATGGTGCTGCTCCAGGCGATCTGTGACGCCGCCCCGGCCGATACCCAGCGGCGGCTGGAGGCGTTCGAGACCTCGGCCGCCCGTCGTCAGTTGTTCCTCGGTTAGGGGGAGTTCCGCTATGACGCGATCCACGTCGACCACGCCCGGACACATCCGGGCCGCGCGCGGCACCGAGCGCACCGCCCGTGGCTGGCAGCAGGAGGCCGCGCTGCGGATGCTGATGAACAACCTCGACCCGGAGGTCGCCGAACGCCCCGACGACCTGGTCGTCTACGGCGGCACCGGGAAGGCCGCGCGGGACTGGCCGTCGTACCACGCCCTGGTGCGGACGCTCACCGACCTGCGTGACGACGAGACGATGCTGGTGCAGTCGGGTCGGCCGGTCGGTGTGCTGCGGACCCACGAGTGGGCGCCCCGGGTGCTGCTGGCCAACTCCAACCTGGTCGGTGACTGGGCGACCTGGCCGGAGTTCCGCCGCCTGGAGCAGCTCGGCCTGACCATGTACGGCCAGATGACCGCCGGTTCGTGGATCTACATCGGCACCCAGGGCATCCTCCAGGGCACCTACGAGACCTTCGCGGCCGTCGCCGAGAAGCTCGCCGGCGCCCGTGGTGACGGGCAACAGCGCAGCGGCGGCACCCTGGCCGGCACGGTGACGCTCACCGGCGGGTGCGGCGGGATGGGCGGCGCCCAGGCGCTGGCGGTCACCATGAACGGCGGCGCCTGCCTGATCGTGGACGTGGACCGCACCCGGCTGGAACGCCGGGTGCACGACCGCTACCTGGACGAGATCGCCGACGACCTGGACGACGCGGTCGAGCGGGTCCTCGCGGCGAAGCGGGATCGTCGCGCGCTCAGCGTGGGCGTGGTCGGCAACGCCGCCACGGTCTTCCCCGAACTGCTACGCCGGGGCGTGCCCATCGACGTGGTCACCGACCAGACCAGCGCCCACGACCCGCTGTCGTACCTGCCGGAGGGGGTGGAGCCGGCCGACGCCCGGGAGTACGCGGCGACGGCGCCGGCCGAGTTCACCGACCGGGCCCGGGCGTCGATGGCGAAGCACGTCGAGGCGATGGTGGGCTTCCTGGACGCCGGCGCGGAGGTCTTCGACTACGGCAACTCGATCCGGGGCGAGGCGCAGCTCGGCGGGTACCAGCGCGCCTTCGACTTCCCCGGCTTCGTGCCGGCGTACATCCGGCCGTTGTTCTGTGCGGGCAAGGGACCGTTCCGGTGGGCGGCGCTCTCCGGCGACCCGGCCGACATCGCGGCCACCGACCGGGCGGTCCTGGAGCTGTTCCCGGAGAACGAGTCGCTGGCCCGGTGGATCCGGTTGGCCGGCGAGCGGGTCGCCTTCCAGGGCCTGCCGGCGCGGATCTGCTGGCTCGGCTACGGCGAGCGGGACGTCGCGGGCGTACGGTTCAACGAGATGGTCGCCTCCGGTGAGCTGAGTGCCCCGGTGGTGATCGGGCGCGACCACCTGGACTGCGGCAGCGTGGCGAGCCCGTACCGGGAGACCGAGGCGATGGCCGACGGCTCCGACGCGATCGCCGACTGGCCGCTGCTGAACGCGCTTGTCAACACCGCCAGCGGGGCGTCCTGGGTGTCGATCCACCACGGCGGCGGAGTGGGCATCGGCCGGTCCCTGCACGCCGGTCAGGTCTGTGTGGCCGACGGCACCGCGCCGGCCGGGCAGAAGATCGAGCGGGTGCTCACCAACGATCCGGCGATGGGGGTGATCCGGCACGTCGACGCCGGCTACGACTCGGCCCGCGAGGTCGCCGCCCGCACCGGCGTCCACGTCCCGATGGCGGAGTAGGCGTGAGCGTGAGGAGTGCAGCGAAGCGGAGCCCCGCAGTCGCGAACAACAGGAGAACGCCATGACGGAGTTGCCCGACAGGTTCCGGGAACTTTGGGACGAGATCGCGCCGGTCGGGCGGGACGCGGACAGCGGCGGCTACCTGCGGTACGCGCTCACCGCGCCGGAGCTGCGGCTACGGGCGTGGTTCCGGGAGCAGGCCGACGCCCGGGGCATGCCGGTGGCCCAGGACGGCAACGGCAACCTGTTCGCCTGGTGGGGTGACCCGGACGCGGGTGGCGCGGTGCTGACCGGCAGCCACTTCGACTCGGTGCCGCACGGCGGCGCGTACGACGGGCCGCTGGGCATCGTCAGCGCCTGGCTCGCCGTCGACGAGCTGCGGGCGGCCGGTGTCACCCCGACCCGTCCCCTGGTCGTCGCCGCCTTCGTCGAGGAGGAGGGCGCCCGTTTCGGCGTACCGTGCCTGGGCTCGCGGCTGCTCACCGGTCAGATCACGCCGGAGCGGGCGGGCGCGTTGCGGGACGCGTCCGGGGTGAGTTTCGCCGAGGCGCTGGGCGACCGGCCGGCGGGCGCCGATCCGGCGTTGCTGGGCCGGCTCGCGGCCTTCGTGGAGCTGCACGTCGAGCAGGGCCGCGCGCTCGTCGACCGGGACGCGCCGGTCGCGGTGGCCAACGCCATCTGGCCGCACGGCCGCTGGCGTTTCGATGTCACCGGCGAGGGCAACCACGCCGGTACGACCCGGATGACGGACCGCCGCGACCCCATGTTGACGTACGCGTTCACGGTGCTCGCGGCGAACAAGGAGGCCCGGCTGCGCGACGCGCACGCCACCGTGGGTCGGGTGACCGTGGAGCCGAACGCCACCAACGCGATCCCGTCCCGGGTGACCGGGTGGCTGGACGCCCGGGCCGCCGAACCGGAGACGCTGGCCGGGCTGGTCGAGGCGGTACGCGCCAAGGCCACCGAACGGGCCCGGCGGGACGGTACCGAGGTGAGGGTGACCGAGGAGTCGGCGACGCCGCTGGTGGCCTTCGACGGCGGGCTGGCCGACCGGCTGGCCGGGCTGCTGGCCGCGCCGGTGCTGCCGACCGGGGCCGGACACGACGCGGGGGTGCTGGCGGCACACGTACCGACCGCGATGCTCTTCGTCCGCAACCCGACCGGGGTGTCGCACTCCCCCGCCGAGTCGGCCACCGACGCCGACTGTGCCGCCGGAGTGGCCGCCCTGGCCCGGGTACTGACGGAGCTGACGCAGGCGGCTCGGCTTGACGGGGGGTGGGCCTGATGACCGCGACGCGATGGCTGGCCGAGTACGCGTGGCTGCCCGCACACGCCGAGCCGACCCCGGACGTGCTGATCGAGGCCGTCAACGGCCGGATCACCGCCGTGACGCCACTGACTCCCGGCGGCGACCCGAACGCGGGCGTGGACGTGCTGGCCGACGCGGTGCGGTTGCCCGGGTTGACGCTGCCCGGTCTGGCCAACGCCCACTCGCACGCGTTCCACCGGGCGCTGCGCGGCCGTACCCACGGCGGACGCGGCGACTTCTGGAGCTGGCGCGACCAGATGTACGCGGTGACCGGCCACCTGGACCCGGACACGTACCTGGCGCTGGCCCGCGCGGTCTACGCCGAGATGGCACTGGCCGGGATCACCTGTGTGGGCGAGTTCCACTACCTGCACCACGGTCCGGGCGGCACCCCGTACGCCGACCCGAACGCGATGGGCACGGCGCTGGTCGAGGCGGCGGCACAGGCCGGGATCCGGCTGACCCTGCTGGACACCTGCTACCTGACGGCCGGTGTGGACGGTGCGCCGTTGCTCGGGCCACAGCAGCGTTTCGGCGACGGTGACGCGCGGCGGTGGGCGGAACGGGCCGGCGCGTTCACCCCCGACCGGGAACGTGCCCGCGTCGGGGCGGCCGTGCACTCGGTCCGTGCCGTTCCGGCCGATCAGCTCGCCACCGTGGCCGGCTGGGCGCGGCAGCGGGACGCACCGTTGCATGTGCACCTGTCGGAGCAGTCTGCCGAGAACGACGCCTGCCGGGCCGTGCACGGGTTGACTCCGGCCGGTCTGCTGGCCGAGCACGGCGTGCTGGGACCGGCCACCACGGCGGTGCACGCCACTCATCCGACCAGCGCGGACGTGGCCCTGCTCGGGGAGAGCCGGACCGGTGTCTGTCTCTGCCCGACGACCGAACGCGACCTCGCCGACGGAATCGGACCGGCCCGCCGGATGGCCGACGCCGGGATCCCGCTGAGCCTGGGCAGTGACAGTCACGCCGTGATCGACCCGTTCGAGGAGGCCCGCGCGATGGAACTGGACGAGCGGCTGCGTACCCGTCGACGCGGCCACTTCGCCCCGGCCGAGCTGCTCACCGCCGCCTCCGAGGCCGGGCACGCCGCGCTGGGCTGGACCGACGCCGGCCGGCTCGCCGTGGGTGACCGCGCCGACCTGGTCACGGTACGGCTGGACAGCGTACGCACGGCCGGGGTGGCCCCGGCGGGCGTGTGGTTCGCGGCGAGCGCCGCCGACGTGGCCCAGGTGGTGGTCGACGGTCGGGTGCTGGTCCGCGACGGCCGGCACGTCCGCGTCGACGTTCCGCGCGAGCTGGCCACGGCGGTCGCGGAGGTCTCCGGCGGGGAGGGACACCGTGCCCAGTGAGCCCCGAGCAGCGGGCAGCCTGCTGGTGGACAACATCGGGGAGCTGGTCACCAACGAGGCGGGCGAGGCCGGGCCGTTGGGCATCCGTCGGCGGGCCGCGCTGCTGATCGAGGAGGGCGAGGTGGTCTGGGTCGGTCCGGCCGCCGACGCGCCGGCCGCGGACCGGCGGATCGACGCCGACGGCGCTGCGGTGCTGCCCGGGTTCGTGGACAGTCACGCGCACCTGGTCTTCGCCGGGGACCGGGCAGCGGAGTTCGCGGCCCGGATGGCCGGACAGCCGTACACCGGAGGGGGGATCCGGACCACGGTCGGCACCACCCGCTCGGCCACCGACGGGCAACTCCGCGCCACCGTGCGCCGACTGCACGACGAGGCGTCGCGGCAGGGCACCACCACGATCGAGATCAAGAGTGGGTACGGCCTCACCGTCGCCGACGAGGCCCGCTCGCTGCGGATCGCCGCCGAGGTGACCGAGGAGACCACGTTCCTCGGCGCGCACGTGGTGCCGACCGAGTACGCCGACCGGCCCGACGAGTACGTGGGGCTGGTCTGCGGGCCGATGCTGGCCGCCGCCGCGCCGTACGCCCGCTGGATCGACGTGTTCTGTGAGCGGGGCGCGTTCGACGCCGATCACGCACGGGCGATCCTGACCTGCGGGCAGGCGTCCGGTCTGGGGGTGCGGGTGCACGCCAACCAGCTCGGCCCCGGCCCGGGGGTACGCCTGGGGGTGGAGCTCGGCGCGGCCAGTGTGGACCACTGCACGCACCTGGACGACGCCGACGTCGACGCGCTGGCCGCCACGGACGGCGGTACCGTCGCCACCCTGCTGCCCGGCGCCGAGTTCTCCACCCGGTCGCCGTATCCCGACGCGCGTCGGCTGCTCGACGCCGGTGTCACCGTCGCCCTGGCCACCGACTGCAACCCCGGTTCGTCGTACACGTCGTCGATGCCGTTCTGCGTCGCGCTGGCCGTACGCGAGATGCGGATGACCTCGGCGGAGGCGGTATGGGCGGCCACCGCGGGCGGCGCGCGGGCGTTGCGCCGTACCGACGTCGGGGTGCTGCGGCCCGGTGCCCGGGCCGACCTGATCATCCTCGACGCCCCGTCCCACCTGCACCTGGCCTACCGGCCGGGGGTTCCCCTGATCCGCCGGGTCCTGCGCAACGGAGTGCCACGATGACCGTCACCATCGAACCCACCGGGGTCGCCCCCGCCGACGTGCTCGCCGTGGCGCGCGGTGCCGCCAAGGTCGTCCTCGCCCCGACCACGGTGGCCGCGATGACCGCCAGTCGATCCATCGTGGACGGCATTGAGGCCGCCGGCCGTCCGGTGTACGGCGTCTCCACCGGCTTCGGCGCGCTCGCCAACACGTTCGTCGCTCCCGAGCGGCGTGCCGAACTCCAGCACGCGCTGATCCGCTCGCACGCGGCAGGGGTGGGCGCGGCGATGCCCCGCGAGGTGGTGCGGGCGATGATGCTGCTGCGGGTCCGGTCGCTGGCGCTGGGCCACTCCGGGGTACGGCCGCTGGTCGCCGAGGCCCTGGTCGACCTGCTCAACCACGACGTGACGCCGTGGGTGCCGGAGCACGGCTCGCTGGGCGCGTCCGGCGACCTGGCGCCGTTGGCGCACTGCGCGCTGGTGCTGCTCGGCGAGGGCTGGGTGCTCGGCCCGGCCGGTGAGCGGCGGCCCGCCGCCGACGCGCTGCGCGAGGCCGGTCTCGCTCCGGTGGAGCTGGCCGCCAAGGAGGGCCTGGCGCTGATCAACGGCACCGACGGCATGCTCGGCATGCTGCTGCTGGCCGTCCACGACGCCGCGCACCTGTTCACCATGGCCGACGTGACCGCCGCCCTGGCGATCGAGGCGATGCTCGGCTCGGAGCGGCCGTTCCGGCCCGAGCTGCACGCCATCCGCCCGCATCCCGGGCAGGGGGTCTCGGCAGCGAACATCCACCGGCTGTTGCAGGACTCGGCGGTGATGGACTCGCACCGCGACGACCTGGCCCACGCGGTGCAGGACGCCTACTCGATGCGCTGCGCGCCACAGGTCGCCGGGGCGGCCCGGGACACCCTGGACTTCGTCCGTACGGTCGCCGGCCGGGAACTGGTGTCCGTGGTGGACAACCCGGTGGTGCTGCCGGACGGGCGGGTCGAGTCGACCGGGAACTTCCACGGCGCGCCGCTGGGCTTCGCGGCGGACTACCTGGCCATCGCCGCCGCCGAGGTGGGCGCGATCGCCGAACGTCGGGTGGACCGGCTGCTCGACGTGACCCGCTCCCGGGACCTGCCCGCCTTCCTCTCCCCCGACGCGGGGGTCAACTCCGGGCTGATGATCGCCCAGTACACCGCAGCCGGGATCGTGGCGGAGAACCGGCGGCTGGCCGCACCCGCCTCAGTGGACTCGCTGCCCACCAGCGGCATGCAGGAGGACCACGTCTCGATGGGCTGGGCGGCCACCAAGAAGCTGCGTACCGTCCTGGAGAACCTGACCAGCCTGCTCGCGGTGGAGCTGCTCGCCGCCGTACGCGGACTCCAGCTCCGGGCCCCGCTGACGCCGTCCCCGGCCGGACGGGCGGCGATCGCCGCCCTCGGCTCCGTCGCCGGACGGCCCGGCCCGGACGTCTTCCTCGCACCCCTGATGGAGGCGGCCCGGGCCGTGGTGTCCAGCCCCGAGCTGCGCACCACCATCGAGGCCGAGATCGGTCCCCTGCCCTGACGCGGCGGCCGACCTGAGCAGCGCAGGCGGCTCGCGGATCTTGGTGCGTTGGCGCCCCTCGGGGGGTCGGTTCGTACCAAGATCGGCGGCTATCCGCTGTTCGGGGACAGACTGCGGGTCGATCGGGCGATCCCGGGGTGGGTCAGGGGGCGGTGGGGAGCACCTTGGCGATCAGGGTGGCGAGTTCGCGGAGGGCCTTGCCCCGGTGGCTGACGGCGTCCTTCTCCTGCGGAGTCAGCTCGGCGTTCGTGCCGTCCTGGCCGTCACCCAGGAAGATCGGGTCGTAGCCGAAACCGCCCTCACCGCGAGGGCCACGCAACAGTCGGCCCGCCTGGCGGCCGTCCACCAGGTGCTCCTTGCCACCGGGCAACACCAGCGCGACGGTGCAGACGAAGGACGCGCCCCGGTGCTCGTCCGGCACGTCGGCGACCTGGTCCAGCACGAGCTGGAGGTTCGCCTGGTCGTCACCGTGCCGGCCGGCCCAGCGGGCGCTGAACACGCCCGGCATGCCGTTGAGCGCGTCCACCGCCAGCCCGGAGTCGTCGGCGATGGTGGGCAGGCCGGTACGCCGGAAGCCCTCACGCGCCTTGATCAGCGCGTTCTCGCCAAAGGTCAGCCCGGTCTCCGGCAGTTCCGGGTACGCCTCGACGTCGTCGAGCCCGAGCAGCGCGACCCGGTGCGCGCCGAGCGCCCCGTCCAGGATCCGTTGCAGCTCGATGAGCTTCTTACGGTTCCGAGTGGCGAGCAGAACCTTGTTCATAGGGCTACCTCTCGTTCGCTCGCGCTCACCGGGTTACTTCTCGTTCGTTCGCGCTCTTCACCGCAGGGCCTTGCGCTGGGCCTCGGCCAGGTCGAGACAACCGGCCACGCCCAGGTCGAGCAACGCGTCCAACTGCTCGCGGGCGAAGACGCCGGCCTCACCGGTGCCCTGCACCTCGACGAAGTCACCGGTGCCGGTGCAGACCACGTTCATGTCGACCTCGGCGGCCACGTCCTCGTCATAGCACAGGTCCAGGCGCGGCTCGCCGGACACCACACCGACGCTCACCGCCGCCACCGACCGGTGCATCACCTTCTCCGGCTTGCCAGCCAGCGCCTTGCGGTCGGCGAGCCAGCTCACCGCATCGTGCAGTGCCACGTACGCGCCGGTGATCGCGGCGGTCCGGGTGCCGCCGTCGGCCTGGAGAACGTCGCAGTCGAGCACGATCGAGTTCTCGCCGAGGGCCTTGAGGTCGATGGCCGCGCGCAGGCTCCGGCCGATCAGCCGGGAGATCTCGTGGGTGCGCCCGCCGACCCGGCCCTTGACGCTCTCCCGGTCGGAGCGGGTGTTGGTGGCGCGGGGCAGCATCGCGTACTCGGCGGTGACCCAGCCCAGACCGGAGCCCCGGCGCCAACGGGGCACGCCTTCGGTGACGCTCGCCGTGCAGAGCACCCGGGTCGCGCCGAACTCCACCAACACGGAGCCTTCCGGGTGGCTGCTCCAGCCACGGGTCAGGGTCACCGGTCGGAGTCGGTCGGGCTCCCGCCCGTCAGGTCGCGCCATGCCTGCACCCTATGCGGTGCCTTGATCGGACCGTCCCCGGGTGCCGTCGGGGCGACTCAGTCGTGCCCACCGACGCCCAGGGTCACCTCGACGCGCCCGTCGACGGACCGGTTTCCCGGAACGTTCAGGACGGTCGCGGTCATCTCGAAGCCGTCCCGGGTCCACCTGTGCACCAGACAGGACGGGGCGCCCGGATCGGCGAGGCACTCCCGCATCCGGTCCACGGTGATCCGCAGGCCGGCGTTGCTGAGGAACGCCTGCACACTCTGGGCCACGTCCACCGGGCACGCGCCGCGCCGGCAGTCGAGCCGGTAGCTCGCGCCGACACCGATCACGAGACCCACCACCAGACCGGTGCGGGACCGCTTGCGCGGTGCCGGCACGGGCGGAAACGGCCCCGGACGCGGTGGGTGGCCGCCCCCGGCGGCGTGCGGCCCGGGTGGCGGCGACCAGGCTTGCGGCGCAGGCGGTCCGAACGTCGTGGGTACGGCCCGGCCGGCGGCTGGCCCGACGGCGGAGGTGCCGGCCGGTCGTCGGGACGCGGCTCGGGTGGTTCGGCTGAGGGGTCGCTCACCCGCGCGATCCTAGAGTCTGATCAAGAACCCCGCTGCCCGCTCCCGGCGGCGCCTCAGATGTCGTAGCTGGCGCCCGGCCGCACCACTTCCAGCGGACCCGTGTACGCGGACGCCGCCGACGTCACGGTGTGCGCCTCACTGCCCCAGGCGGCCACCAGATGAGTCAGCAGCAGTCGCCCCACGTTGGCCTTGGCCGCCGCCTCGCCCGCCTCCCGGCCGGTGAGGTGCAGGTCGGGCGGATTGTCCACGCCGTCGAGATAGCTCGCCTCGCAGAGGAAGGCGTCGGCGTTCTGGGCCAGCCGCAGCAACGCCTCGCAGGGGGCGGTGTCCGAGGAGTAGCAGAGCGTCCGGCCGTCGTGCTCCAGCCGCACGCCGTACGTCTCCACCGGATGCAGCACCCGGTCGACGGTGACGGTGAACGGGCCGATCGGGAAGGTGCCGGGTTGCAACGCGTAGAACTGGTACACGTCCTCGACCGTGCTGTCCTCCTGCCCGTACGCGGCGGCGAGCCGGTCCGGGGCACCGGCCGGGGCGTACACCGGCAGCGGCGGGTACGGGCCGTCCGGGGCGTACCGCCGGACCACCACGTACGACGCGGCGTCGAGGATGTGGTCGCAGTGCAGGTGGGTCAGGAGGATGGCGTCCGGGGCGTGCAGCCCGGCGTAGCGCTGGAGGGTGGACAGCGAGCCCGAGCCGAAGTCCACCAGGAGCCGGAAGTCCTCGGCCTCAACCAGATAGGCCGAGCAGGGGGACTCGGGTCCGGGGAAGCTGCCCGCGCAGCCCAGGACGGTCAGTCGCATCGAGTTGTCTCGCTGTCACGATAGGTAGCGATCGAGCCGGTCGCCGCTCCGGAGATGATCAATACCGACGCGTACGCCACGCTGCGCAGCCTACGCCCGCCCACCTGGGGGCAAGAATGATCCGCTGGAAGATGTCACCAACGTGACACCCGTTCCGCCCATCCGATCGAGCCCGGGTTACCGGACCGGCCGACCCGGGTCGGCCGACGCGACGAGGGCCACCGACACACCGTCGATGACCCTCGTCGATGCCGCGAGCCTCGCGGCTCAGGCCCAGAGCTGCCCCTCCAGGGCGTCCTCCGCGTCGGCGAGCGTGCCACCATACGCCCCGGTGCTGAGGTACTTCCAGCCGCCGTCGCTGACCACGAACGCCACGTCGGCACGGCGGCCGTCCCGCACCGCCTCGTGCGCCATGGCCAGGGCGGCGTGCAGCACCGCCCCGGTGGAGAAACCGACGAAGAGGCCCTCCACCTCCACCAACTGCCGGGTCCGCAGCACCGCGTCGCGGGTGCCGACGGAGAACCGGCGGTTGAGCACGGTCGCGTCGTAGAGCTCCGGGACGTACCCCTCGTCGATGTTGCGCAGACCGTAGACCAGTTCGCCGTAGCGCGGCTCGGCCGCGACGATCTGGATGCCCTCGACCTTCTCGCGCAGGTAGCGCCCGGTCCCCATCAACGTGCCGGTGGTGCCCAGCCCGGCCACGAAGTGGGTGATCGTGGGCAGGTCGTGCAGCAGCTCGGGGCCGGTCGTCTCGTAGTGCGCCCGGGCGTTCGCCTCGTTGCCGTACTGGAACAGCATGACCCAGTCCGGGTGCTCGGCGGCGATCTGCTTCGCGGTGGCCACCGCCTGGTTGGAGCCGCCGGCCGCCGGCGAGAAGATGATCTCCGCGCCGTACATCCGGAGCAGCTGCACCCGCTCGGTGGAGACGTTCTCCGGCATCACACAGACCAGCCGGTAGCCGCGCAGCTTCGCCACCATGGCCAGCGAGATGCCGGTGTTCCCGCTGGTCGGCTCAAGGATCGTGTCGCCGGGCCGGAGCCGGCCGGACTCCTCGGCGGCCCGCACCATGAACAGCGCGGCCCGGTCCTTGACGCTGCCGGTCGGGTTGCGGTCCTCGAGCTTGGCCCACAGCCGCACCGGCGGCACCCCGTCGGGCACCGTCGGCGACAGTCGGGGCAGCCCCACCAGGGGCGTACCACCACAGGCGTCCAGCAGGCTGTCGTACCGCGTCATCGCGGCCGCCTCAGCTCGCGGCGACGGACGCGCGACGCCCGGCGACGGACGCGCTGCGCCCGGCGACGACGCTGTGCTGACTGATCGCCGCAGCTGCGGCGAAGCCGAACGCGCCACCGGCCACCGCGGGCAGGATGGTGACGCTGTCGCCGTCGTTCAGCTTGGCGTCCAGCGCGCCCAGGAAGCGCACGTCCTCGTCGTTGACGTAGACGTTGACGAAACGGTGCAGCGCGCCGGCCTCGGTGACCAGCCGGCCCCGCAGCCCGGCGTGCCGGGAGTCCAGGTCGGTGAGCAGGTCGTCCAGCGTGTCACCGCTGCCCTCGACGACCTTCGCGCCGCCGGTGTAGCTGCGCAGGATGGTGGGGATGCGAACCTCGATGGCCATGTGTCGTACTCCTCGATCGGGTGTGCTCGGTGACGGAAAGGGGTGTGCGGGGGCTGAAGGAGATCAGCGGCCCGAACACTCGTAGTCGACCGTCGCCGGGCTCTGCCCGAACATGTACGACTGCACGGCGTGTGGATCCACCCCGGCGTCGAGGATCCGCACCGGCTCCTCGGTGACCACCCCGTCCACGATGCGGAAGGAACGGATCTCCTCCGTGTCGGGTTCGCGGGTGGAGACGAGCAGGTAGTGCGCGCCGGGCTCACCGGCGAAGGAGATGTCCGTCCGCGAGGGGTACGCCTCGGTGGCGGTGTGCGAGTGGTAGATCACGACCGGTTCCTCGTCGCGGTCGTCCATCTCGCGCCACACCCGCAGGTGCTCCATCGAGTCGAACTCGTAGAACGTCATCGAGCGGGCGGCGTTCTCCATGGGGATGTGCCGGGTCGGGGTGTCGGTGCCGACCGGGCCGGCGACCACGCCGCAGGCCTCGTCGGGGTGGTCCCGACGGGCGTGGGCGACGATCGCGTCGACGATCGACCGGTCGATGCTCAGCACGCCGCCCAGACTAGCGCCCGGCGGCCCACGACCGCGAGGTCGTGCCGGTCACAGTCACTCGATCAAGGCGTTGAGCAGGGACTCCTGGAGATAACCGAGATACGCGTAGACCGAAAGCTGGAACACCCGACTGGAGGACGGATCCTCGGCGACCGCATCGTCCAGTTCCGCACCCAGGTCGGTGCCGTCCTTGACCTCCAGCCGTACGCCCATCGCCAGCCGGGCGTCGTTCAGCGCCCGCAGCCACGCCTCGGCCGCCTCGGCGTCCAGGCGCACCTCCCCGGCGCCGTCACCGTCGTCGGGGAGCGCGGCCAGGATCGCACCGGCTTGATCGATCTTGGCGGTCTTGAGGTCGCCCTCGGTGTAGCGGCGGAACTCCGCCGTCCCCGCCGCGTCGTCCGGATAGACCTCGGGAAAGAGTCGGCACACCACCGGGTCGGAGTGGTCGAAGCCGTCGGTCAGCAGCCCGACCACCTCGGAGGCGACCTTGCGCAGAACACGCACCTCGTCGACGGCGAACGTGGCGACATACCGGTCACCCCGGCGGCGGAACATGCTCACGAGCGCTCCACCGTCGCCCACAGCCCGTACGCGTGCAGTTGCGAGGCGTCGTGCTCCATGCGCTCGCGGGCCCCGCTGGAGACCACCGCCTTGCCCTTGTGGTGCACGTCCAGCATCAGCTGCTCGGCCTTCTCCCGGCTGTAACCGAAGAGCTTCTGGAAGACCCAGGTCACATACGTCATCAGGTTGACCGGGTCGTCCCACACGATCGTCACCCACGGCCGGTCGGAGGCCGGCACCTCATCGGTGTCCGGGGTCTCGGCCGGTGCAACCTGCGGAGCCGCCATGCCCCCCATCGTGCCACCGGATCGGCGGAACCGAGGAACCGGAACGCCGGACCGGGTGGGATCGCCACCGACCGCCGCCCGATGAGCACGGCTGGTCGTCCTGAGCGCGCACGCGGGCACCCCGGCGGCGGTACCGTCGGGGTGCGCCGCGTCACGGTCAGGCGAGCAGGATGCCGTGTTCGGCTGCATCGGACAGCACCATGCCGAGCGAGAGACGCACCACCTCGAAGCGGCGGGTGATCTCCCGGGACAACTCCAGCTCGATCTCCCGCAACGCCCGCTGGGACCAGGCCCGGGCGGCGCTCTGGTCCGCGTTGCCGGGCGTACGCCAGTGTTGCCAGCAGCCACCCGCCAGCGACACCGCGACCGGCGGCAGGATCCCGGTCCGCGGCGCGGTGGGGTACGACGCCAGCGCGTCGACCGCGGCGGCGCCGGTCAGCGACGCCACGCCCGCCGTGCTGGTGACCAACAACACCCGCTGCAACTCCGGGCCGGTGACGTGGTCGGACATCCCCCACCGGACCGCCTTGGTGATCCGGCGACGGACTCCTTCGGGCAGCGGCACACCGAAGAGCCGGCCGCCGATGTCCTCGACCAACTCCCGCACGGCGTGGTCGCACTGCGCGGTGGCCAGCAGGGAAAACGTCTCCATCTCACGGTCGAGCAACTGCGGCAGACCGGCGCAGCCGGCGCCGAAGACGATCTCCTGCACCACCCGCAGGTGCAGCTTGGCCAGTTCCAGCGCCAGGTGCTGGCGGATGCGCCGGCCGGCGGACCGCACCTGGCGATCGAGCCGTTCGGACCACTCGCCCGGCTCCGGCAGCACCGGCACCCGGCCGTGCATCCCGGGCACGTCCGGCGGGTCGAGGCTGGAACGGTGTAGTTCCTCGTCGGAGGCCCAACCGCCCAACGCCCGCCGCAGGTCCAGCGCGTCGCCCTCGACGACCGGGAGCCAGCGGGCCTCGGCGAGGCTGGGTACGGCGGTCAGCAACGTGGCCCGGTGCGCCTCGACGGTGACCGCGACCGGGTCGACCGGGTCGGCGTCGGGTTCCTCCGACGGTTCCGGCGACACCCAGCCGCTCGTGCCCGGCGTGACCGCGAAGAAGACCTGGACCGGGCTGTCGGCGATCTCGGCGAGCAAATGCAGTTCGTCGGCGCTGAAGGACTGGTCCGCCGCGATCACGAACAGCAGCGCCCCGGCCCGGCCGGCGGCGTCCAGCAGAACCCCGGTGCCGGCCCGACCGAGCGACGCGATGTCCGGCGTGTCGATCAGGCGGAAGCGTCTGAGCAGTGGCGAGGGCAGGCTCAGCTCGACCCGGCGCGGAGGTCGGGCCAGTGCCGGCCCCACCTCCGGCAGGTCGGTCCGGTACGAGAACGGCGTCCGGTAGCCGGGCACGTAGGCGGACCGGCTCGCCTCGGTCGCGTGCCGCAGCAGCAACCAGCTACCGGTCGGCACGGCGAGCATTCCGGCCTCCAGGTCCAGCAGGGCGGCCAACACGTCCGCCCGACCGGCGCGGGCCGGCCCCACGGCGACCACCGCCGGTCGCTCACGCGGGTCGACGGTCACGCCGAGCCGATCGGGGAACGGGCGGGGACCCGGCGGCCCGGTCGCATCGTCGGGCGTACCGAGGTCGTGGAGAGGGCCCGGCTTCATCAGGCGGCGGCCTCCGAGGCTGGGCGGCCGGCAGAGCCGGTCGCGGTGAACATCCGGCGACGCACCCGGATTTCGGAAGAGTACGGGCGTCGGCGTCGGGAATGGGACAAACGAAAGTACTCTGGGGTAACTCCGCGACTACTCAACTTCACCCGCCCGGGCTACCGGTCGGGGCACAGTTCCATCGATATGCTGCGCGAATGAGTCGGTGGAAGTTCGTGGGCCGCACGGCAGAACTCGACCGTCTGCAGGCGGCGGTGACCGGTGCCGAGGGGCGGCGAGGCATATTCTTCGCCGGAAGCCCCGGTATCGGCAAGAGCCGGTTGCTGCGGGAAGGGGTGGACGCGCTTCCCTCCGAGGAGTACGCGGTCTGGTGGATCGCGGCCAGCGCCACCACTCAGGCGGTGCCGTTCGGCGGTCTGGTCCAGGTGCTTCCGGTGGAGCAGCCGCAGGGACTCTCCCCGGCCGGCATCCTGCGCTGGGCCGTGGACGTGTTGCAGCAACAGGCAGCGGGCCGACGGATCGTGCTCGCCGTCGACGACGCGCACCTGCTCGACCCACCGTCGGCCGCGCTGGTGCACCTGGTCGCCCGGTCCGAGAACGCCTTCGTGGTGGGCACGCTGCGCGACGGCGAGCAGATCCCGCTGCCGATCCGGGCACTGTGGACGGACGGACTGGTCGCCCACGCCGAGGTGAGTCCGCTGCCACCGGCCGAGACCGCCCGGCTGCTCCGGGAGATCCTGGGCTGCCAGGTCGACCATGCCTCCTCCGAGCGGCTGGGCCGGCTCAGCTCCGGGAATCCGCTGCTGCTGCGCGAGCTGGTGCACGCCGCCACCAACAGCGGCGAGTCCAGCAAGACGTACGGCGTCTGGACCTGGACCGGCCGGCTGGAGCTGGCACCCAACCTGACCGAGCTGATCGACATCCGGATCAACCAGCTCACGCCCGGCGTACGCACGGTGGTCGAGCTGGTCGCGTTCGGCGAGCCGCTGGGTCTGCGGCTGCTCTACCGGGCGGCGGAACAGGCAGATGTGGAGACCGCCGAGGAACGCGGCCTGATCACGGTGGCCCCCTCGGACCGGCGGGTCGACGTGCGTCTGGCCCACCCGCTCTACGGCGAGGTGGTGCGCCGGCAGTGTCCGGTCAGCCGGACCCGCCGGTTGCAGGCGCACCTCGCCGAACTGCTGGAAGGGGCCGGCAAACGACGCCGGGAGGACCTGCTGCGGGTGGCGGTGTGGCGGCTGGACTCCGGGACCGCGCAGGACCCGGCGATGCTCGTCGACGCGGCCGGTCAGGCTTTCGCGCGCTACGACGTACCGCTGGCGACCCGGCTGGCCCGGGCCGCGCTCGACGCGGGCGGCGGCTTCGACGCGGCCGAGCTGCTGGCCACCATCCTGATGTTCGCCGACCGCCCGGCCGAGGCGCTCGGCGTGCTCGACGCCGTCGCCACGGACACCGGCGACGAGGAACGGCTCAGCCGGTGGCTCACGGTTCGCGGCATGGTCAGCTACTGGGGACTCAGTCAGCACTCGACGGTGGAGGAGATCGCCAAGCGCGGCGGCGACCTGAAGGACCACGCCGCCCAGGCCCGGGTACGCGCCTTCGAGTCGATCATGCGCCTGCACCGGCTGGACGCGCCGACCGCGCTGCGGCTCGCCCAGCACGTGCTGGACCGCCCGGCAGCCAGCATCGCCGCGCGGGAGCTGGCCCGGTGCGCCATCGCCCACCTCCAGGCGGTACAGGGGCAACTGTGCCGCAGCGCCACTGCGGTCGAACTCGTGCAGGCGAAGGTGGCCAGTTGGCGGGCGGACATGCCGTACCTGCAACTCGCCGTCGAGTTGGCCCGAGGCACCCGGCTGGCGCTCTCCGGCGATCTGGCCGGCATCGACGCGCTGGTCGCCGACGAGTTCGCCGACCTGGCCGACGCAGGCGACTTCCGGCTGGGCAGCGGCTACCTGTCGATCCTGCGCGCGTACGCGGCCCGGCTGCGCGGGCGCAGCGACGCGGCGTTGCAGGCCGCGCTCGGCGCCTGCGCGGTGCTGGCGACCAGCCGGGTCTACGCCGGCCTAGCCCAGGCCGAACGGGCGCAGGCCGCCGCGTTGCGCGGCGACGCCCGGCAGGCGGCCGAGGCGATGGCCGAGGCGGACCGCATCCACGCGCCGAGCATGGCGGTGCTGTATCCGTGGCTGGAGCAGGCCCGGGCGGCGACGCTCGCGGCCGGCGGTGACGTGGCCGGTGCGGCGGCCCACCTACACGGGCTGGTTGACCGGCTGCGGGTGGACGGCTTCGCCGGGCACGAGACCCTGGTGCTGCACGATCTGGTCCGGCTCGGCGAGGCCACCGCACCGACCGGCCCGACCTGCTCCGACGGCAGCCGCCGGACGGTCGCCCAGCGGCTGGCGGAACTGTCGGAACAGGTCGACGGCAACCTGCCTCCGCTGCTGGCCCGGCACGCCCGCGCGGCGGCCGAGAGTTCACCGGAGCAGCTACTCACCGCCGCCGACGGCTTCCTGGACCTGGGGTTGGCGCTGCCGGCCGCGGAAGCCGCCGCCGAGGCGGTGCACCTGCTGCGGCAGCGTCGTTCGCCGCAGCTCGCCAGTGCCGGCGAACGGCTCGCGGTGATGCTCGGCTGCTGTGACATGGTGCACACTCCGGCGCTGCGCGCGGCCACCCCGACACTGAGCGACCGGGAGTGGCAGGTGGCCCGGCTGGCGGCCCTCGGCGAGACCAGTCGCGCGATCGCTGAGCAGCTGTTTCTCTCCGCGCGGACGGTGGAGAACCACCTCCAGCGGATCTACACCAAGCTCGGGGTGACCGGGCGTGCGGAGCTGAGGGCGGCGCTGCGGGCGATCCCGGGCCACGACGGCACGGCGACAGCCTGAACCCTAGGCTGGGGGTGTGCACAGCCTTCGTCCCGCCCTGCTGACGGATCACTACGAGCTGACCATGGTCAGCGCTGCGCTGCGCGACGGCACGGCGGATCGCCGCTGTGTCTTCGAGGTGTTCAGCCGGCGGCTGCCGATCGGCCGGCGGTACGGCGTGGTCGCCGGCACCGCCCGGCTGGTGGAGATGATCCGCCAGTTCCGTTTCGACCCGGCCGACCTGGACTTCCTGCGCCGCACCGGCGTGGTCGACGAGCAGGGCGCCGCCTGGCTCGCCGACTACCGGTTCACCGGCGACATCGACGGGTACGCCGAAGGCGACCTGTTCTTCCCCGGCTCCCCCATCCTCACCGTCTCCGGCGGCTTCGCCGAGTGCGTGGTGCTGGAGACGCTGGTGCTGTCGGTGCTCAACCACGACTGCGCGGTGGCCGCCGCCGCGGCCCGGATGGTGACCGCCGCCCGGGGGCGGGCGCTGATCGAGATGGGATCCCGGCGGGCGCACGAGGAGGCGGCCGTCGCCGCGGCCCGCGCCGCGTACCTGGCCGGGTTCCGGTTCACCTCCAACCTCGCCGCCGGCCAGCGCTACGGCATCCCCACCGCGGGTACCGCCGCGCACGCGTTCACCCTGCTGCACGACGACGAGCGGGCCGCCTTCGCCTCGCAGGTCGCCACGCTGGGCAAGGACACCACGCTGCTGGTCGACACGTACGACATCAGCCAGGGCATCCGGAACGCGATCGAGGTGGCCGGGCCGGAACTGCGGGCCGTCCGGATCGACTCCGGCGACCTGGCGGTGATCGCCCAGCAGTCCCGGGAGTTGCTGGACTCGCTCGGCGCCACCGAGACGAAGATCATCGTGTCCGGCGACCTCGACGAGTACGCCATCGCCGCGCTGGCCGCCGAGCCGGTGGACATGTACGGCGCCGGCACCGCCGTGGTCACCGGCTCCGGAGCGCCCACCGCCGGCCTGGTCTACAAGCTGGTCGAGGTCGAGGGACGGCCGGTGGTCAAGCGCTCCGAACACAAGGCCACCATCGGCGGGCGCAAGGTCGCGGTCCGGCGGCACAAGCCCACCGGCACCGCCACCGAGGAGATCATCGTCCCGCAGGGCGTACCGGACCGGCACCCCAACGACCGGCTGCTGCAACGGTCGTACGTGGCCGACGGCGAGCCGATGGGGCTGCCTACGCTTGACGAGTCGCGGGAGCACCTGCGCCAGTGCCTGATCTCCATCCCGTGGGAGGGACTCAAACTCTCCGCAGGCGACCCGGCCATCCCGGTCACCGTCGTACCCGCCGAGTGACCCTCGTACCCGCCGAGTGAAAGGAGCGCGGCCGGTGAGCAACGCGCTGATCATCGTCGACGTGCAGAAGGACTTCTGCGAGGGCGGCTCGCTGGCCGTCGCGGGCGGAGCCGGCGTCGCCGCCGGGATCTCCCGGCTGCTGGCCACCGAGCCGGACCGCTGGGACCACGTGGTGGCGACGAAGGACTACCACATCGATCCGGGCGACCACTTCTCCGACGCACCGGACTTCGTCAGCACCTGGCCCCGGCACTGTGTGGTCGGCACCCCGGGTACCGACTTCCATCCGGAGCTGGCCACCGACCGGATCGAGGCGGTCTTCCTCAAGGGTGAGTACGCCGCCGCGTACTCCGGCTTCGAAGGAAACGCCGAGGACGGCGAAGGGCTGGCCGACTGGCTGCGCCGACGCGGGGTGGACCGGGTCGACGTGGTCGGTATCGCCACCGACCACTGCGTCCGCGCGACCGCCCTGGACGCCGCCCGCGAGGGCTTCGCCACCACCGTGCTGCTGGACCTGACCGCGGCCGTCGCACCGGACACCACCGACGTCGCGCTGCGCGCCTTCGACGGTGCCGGAATCACCGTGCACGGCGCCCCTGTGCTCAGGGACGCATGACTGACTGAGTGCTGCCGTAGCCGCCGCCACAGCCGCAACTCCCAGGGCGGTCAGGGAAGGGCGACGGGCGCCGACCCCGGGTGGGGGTGGCGCCCGTCGTGGGTGTGTGCGGTGGTGTCAGCGGCGGTCGATGTCGCTGGAGGTGTCCTCCTGGTAGCTGGCACCGCCGTCGGACTCGCTGGTGAGCGGCTTGGAGCCGCCCTCGGGCGGGCCGGCCAGGGTCTGCCCGGCGGCCAGCTCGGGGAACTTGGCGTCGAAGGCGGGACGCTCGGAGCGGATCCGGGGCATCCGGTCGAAGTTGCGCAACGGCGGCGGGGAGGTGGTCGCCCACTCCAGCGAGTTGCCGTGGCCCCACGGGTCGTCCACCTCGACCACCGGACCGGCCTTGTACGCCTTCCAGCAGTTGTAGATGAACGGCAGCGTGGAGATACCGGTGATGAACGCGCCGATCGTGGAGATCATGTTCAGCGTGGTGAAGCCGTCGATGGCCTGGTAGTCGGCGTACCGCCGGGGCATGCCCTCGTTGCCGAGCCAGTGCTGCACCAGGAACGTGGTGTGGAAACCGATCATGGTCAGCCAGAAGTGAATCTTGCCGAGCCGCTCGTCCAGCATCCGGCCGAACATCTTCGGGAACCAGAAGTAGATGCCGGCGAACACCGCGAACACGATCGTGCCGAAGAGCACGTAGTGGAAGTGCGCCACCACGAAGTACGAGTCGTGCATGTGGAAGTCGAGCGGCGGGGCGGCCAGCAGCACGCCGGTCAGGCCACCGAAGAGGAAGGTGACCAGGAAGCCCACGGACCAGAGCATGGGCGTCTCGAAGCTGATCTGCCCGCGCCACATGGTGCCGATCCAGTTGAAGAACTTCATACCGGTCGGCACCGCGATCAGGTAGCTCAAGAAGCTGAAGAACGGCAGCAGCACCTGGCCGGTGGCGAACATGTGGTGCGCCCAGACGCTCATCGACAGGCCGGCGATAGCGATGGTGGCGGCGACCAGACCCTTGTAACCGAAGATCGGCTTGCGGGAGAAGACCGGGATGATCTCGCTGATGATGCCGAAGAACGGCAGCGCGATGATGTACACCTCGGGGTGCCCGAAGAACCAGAACAGGTGCTGCCACAGCATCGGGCCGCCGGTGTCCGGGCTGTAGACGTGGGCGCCGAGGAGACGGTCGGCGGCGAGCGCGAACAGCGCGGCGGCCAGCAGCGGGAAGACCAGGATCACCAGGAGGCTGGTGACCAGCATGTTCCAGGTGAAGATCGGCATCCGGAACATGGTCATGCCGGGGGCGCGCAGGGTCAGGATCGTGGTGATCAGGTTGACCGCGCCGAGGATCGTGCCCAGACCGGAGATGGCCAGGCCGACCACCCACATGTTCGCGCCGACACCGGGAGCGTGCTCGGTGGTGCTCAGCGGGGTGTAGGCCGTCCAGCCGAAGTCCGCCGCGCCGCCCGGGGTCAGGAAGCCGGCGGTGGCCATGGTGCCACCGAACAGGTACAGCCAGTACGCGAAGCTGTTCAGCCGCGGGAAGGAGACGTCCGGAGCGCCGATCTGGATCGGCACGATGTAGTTACCGAAGGCGAACACGATCGGCGTCGCGAAGAACAGCAACATGATCGTGCCGTGCATGGTGAACAGCTGGTTGTACTGCTCGGGCGAGAGGAACTGCAGCCCGGGCCGGGCCAACTCGGCCCGCATGATCAGGGCCATCAGACCACCGATCATGAAGAACACGAACGCGGTGACCATGTACATGATCCCGATTTGCTTGGCGTCCGTGGACCGCAACAGCCGCGCGATGGCCGACCCCTTGACCGGCTCCCGGACCGGCCAGGGCCGGGTCACGACCGGCTTCGGTGCGACGGTGGTCACGAGTGGCCTCCGGTTCCTGGGTTGTCCCGCTCGGCACGCGTGTCTCTACGGGCCGTCATCCGCAAGGAGGATAGTCCCCGGCAGGTGAGAGCGCCGCGTGGGGTCACCGGGCGTGGATCACAGCGGGCCGAGAAGCAACCGGTAATGCTCGCCGAAGATACGGTCGCCGCGTCCGCGCAGCAGCGGGTCGCGGAGCGCCGGCGGCACGTCCCGGGTGCGGTTGCGGTCCCGGGTCCGGTCCCGCACCCACCGGGTACGCGGCCGGCGGCGGCTCTCGTACGCGGTCAGCGCCGCCTCGACGCTCCCGGCGGCGCGCAGCGACTCGGCGAGCACCACCGCGTCCTCCAGGGCCATCGCGGCACCCTGGGACAGGGTCGGCGCGGTGGCGTGGGCGGCGTCACCGACCAGCAGCACCCGGCCCCGGTGCCAGCGCCCGAGTTCGACCTCGTCGGTGACGCTGGCGTGCACCGTGCCGAGCGCGTCGAGCACCTCGGGCACCGGGCCGCCGTAGCCGCCGAACAGCTCGCGCATCCCGGCCCGTGGGTCGGCCGGCGGTGCGGTGCCGGCCTCGTCGGCGTAGCAGTGCAGCCGACCCGCGCCGATCGGCACCACCAGGATCCCGCTGCGTTGCCCGAGCAGCGCGGTCCAGTCCCGCACCACCGGCCCGTCGCGCACCACTCCCCGGTAGACCACCTGGCCGGCGGGACGGGGCGGTCCGCCGAGCGCGGCCAGCACCCGGATCGAGGAACGCGGACCGTCGGCGCCGATGACCAGGTCGTACTCGGTCTGGGTGCCGTCGACGAAGGTGACGCCGACGGTGTTCGGCAGCAGGTCGATGGTGCGCACCTCGGCACCGTGCCGGACCGCGCCGCCGGCCCCGCTGAGCAGGACCCGGTGCAGGTCGGCGCGGGGCAGGGCGCGGCATTCGCCGACGCCGGCCCAGAGTGTGTCGAGGTCGACGTCGCACAGCGGCACGCCGGCCGCGTCCAGGAAACGCTGGCGGTGGATGACCTGCCCGTAGGGGCGTACCGGGTCGTCGAGGTCGAGTCGACGCAGCGCGCGGGCGGCGTTGCCCGGCAGGTAGAGACCGGCGTCGGCGAGTTCGCCCGGGGGTGCCTTGTCGGTCACGTCGGGCCGGAAGCCCGCCAGACGCAGCGCCCGGGCCACGGCCAGACCGGCGATGCCCGCGCCGACGACGAGAATGCGCAGGGGGGAGCCACGCATGGGGTTGTACGCCTCCGGAGGGGTCGGCACGCGTTGGAGGCAAGACACTACTCGGCGCAATCGGTGCACGCCAGAGGCAATTAGCCCACGACGGACATCCCTCGACGACCGCCACCCCTCCCGTCGGCGCCGCCCACCGCCGGGCCGGAGAGCCCCGGGTGACCGATCGGCGCGTACAACCGGGCGGAGGGTGCGAAAGGATCAGACGCGGCTGAGGCGTACCGCGTCGGCGACCACGTAGCCGCTGGCGGAACTCCAGCGGCTGACGGCCACCCGGTTGGCGTCGCCGGCCGGCAGGGCGAAGGTGCCGAGGCTGCGCCACCGTCCGCCGCCGGTGCGCTGGTCCACCTGGATGGTCCGGTTGCCACCGATGGTGGTGCCGATGTACGGGGTCGCGCTGTTGTAGCCGGGGTCGGCCGGGTGCCAGACCTCCACCCGGTAGGTGGCACTGGCCGGGACGTCGAAGCGGTACCAGGCGGCGTCGCTGGCGGCGACCGGTGTGGCGTACCGGTAGTCGGGGCCGTGACGTTGCCCCGAGTACGAGGAGACGCCCCAGTTCGTGCCTGCGGTGAACCGGCCAGCGGTGCCGTTGTCGACGGTCGCGGTCCACGTGGTGCTGCCGGACATCCGCGCCGCGACGTCGGCACGCATCACGTTCAGGTCGATGAAAGACGGGTCGATCTTGCCGGTGGTGCTGGTCTCGCGGTGTCCTCGGGAGTGGCTGGCGTCCCGGCCGAGTCGGGTGAGCACGGCGGCCGTGGCGGCAACCGAGGCGGCGTACTGGGCGGCGGTCATCTGCTGGTCGACGCCGTTGTAATCGATCTCCCAGCCGACCATGAGGGTGTTGCCGTCGCCGGTCGGGATCGGCCCGCTGCCGCCGCTGGCGCCGGCGTGGTTGGATCGTCGCCATCAGGAATCCCGGAGCAGGTCGGCGAGGCACTCGGCCGGCGGGGCGGCGCTCGCGGCGGCGGGCCGGGTGAACAGGGTGAGCGCGGCGGCCATCAGGGCCGGCACGCCGAGCAGCCCTCGGCGGCACAGGCGGACAGGGTGGGCATGGTGGGCAGGAGCCATGGCGAGCCTCCCGGACGACGATGCTTGTCGATGTGGCCGAGACGCTACAGCGGCACGACGACCGATGTCGATAGTCTCCGCGAAGATCACTGTCGATGAAAATTTCCACCAGTCGACGCGGTTGCCAAGGTCGGTGCGGGCGCGCACACTGGCGGAGCCGACGACGGGAGGACCGACTGTCCGCACAGATACGCCTCACGGTGACGGGCTCGTCCTGCGCCCGTGGGCGGAACGTGACCTGCCCCAACTCGTCCTGATCTTCGACCATCCGGAGATGGCCCACCGGCTGCCGGTGGCCTCGCCGTTCGACCGGACCGCGGCCGAGGCGTACCTGGCGAAGGCGAGCGCCTCCCGGGAACGGCTGTACCTGGCCGTCACCGGCCCCGACGACCTGGCCCTGGGCGAGGTGATGCTCAACCTGGTCACCGGCGGCATCGGGTACGCGGTCGGGCCGCCCTACCGGGGCCGCCGGCTGGCCGCTCGGGCACTGCGGCTGGTCACCGCGTACGCCGACTCGATCCCGGGGCTGCCGAGCACGTACCTGGAGATCGAGGCGGACAACGCGGGCAGCATCGCCACGGCCAGGGCGATCGGGTACCGGCCGGCCGGGGGCGAACCGGTCGTCGTGCACGAGGGACGACGCCGACTCGTGCTGCACCGCTGGGAACGCGGCGGCGCGGTCACGCCCCGCACCCGCTCCTGATGTTAGGAAGGGGCCCTTCCTATACACGAGGCGTTAGGAGGGGGCCCTTCCTTACATCTGCGGGTCAGGTGGTGCCGAGGGCGTCGATGTCGCGCATCTCCTCGGCGTTGAGCGAGAAGCCGAAGACGTCGGCGTTGGCCCGGATCCGGTCCGGGGTCACCGACTTGGGGATCGCCACGATCTCGTGGTCGAGGTGCCAGCGCAGCACCACCTGGGCCGGCGAGACGTTGTGCGCGCCAGCGATCCGGGTCAGCACCGGGTCCGACAGGTCACTGCTCTTGAAAGGGCTGTAGCCCTCCAGCACCACTCCCCGGTCGCGGTGCTCGGCGTGCCGCTGCCGGTCGTACAGCCGAGGGCTCCACTTGATCTGGTTGACCGCCGGGTTCTCCTCGGTGGCCTGGATCAGCTCGTCGATCTGCGGGGTGCTGAAGTTGCTCACGCCGACCGCGCGGGCCAGGTTCTCGTCCCGGGCAGCGAGCATTTCCCGCCAGGCCGGGATCAGGTCGCCGGGATTGCTCGGCGGCCAGTGCATCAGCCACAGGTCGACGTGGTCGACGCCGAGCGCGCGCAGGCTCGCCTCGATCGTCTCGCGTTCCCGACCGACCTGGTCGGGCGGCAGTTTGGTGGTGATGAAGACGTCCTCGCGACGCAGCCCGCTCTCGCGGATCGCCCGGCCGACCTCCTCCTCGTTGCCGTACATCGTGGCCGTGTCGATGTGCCGGTAGCCCGCGTCCAGTGCGGCGAGCACGGCCTTGTAGCCGGTCTCGCCGGTGGCCTGCCAGGTGCCGAAGCCGAGCAGAGGGATCCGGACGTCGCCGGGGAGGACGGCGGTGGGCTGGTCGAGGTGGTCCATACCGACCGTTCTACCCCTGATCGCCGCCGCCATTCCCGGACTCGGGCACGCCGGCCCGGTTTGTCGGAGAATGTCGTCGTGGCTGACCGGCTGGAGGAGTACCGGCGCAAGCGGGACGCGGCGCGTACCCCGGAGCCGGTGCCGAGGCCCTGCGCACCGCCCGTGAGCAGGGGTTGCCCGGGGTCGTGGCGAAGCGGCTGGACTCCGGCTACGAGCCCGGACGGCGCAGCCCGGCGCGGCGCAGCGTCGACGCGAGCTGAGAGGGCCCGACGTGCACCTGACCCACCTGGAGTGCCCGCGCTGCGGCACCGAGCACGACGCCGGCGTACCGCAGAACCTCTGCGGGTGCGGCTCGCCGCTGCTGGCCCGCTACGACCTGGCGGCGGTGCGGCGGACTGTCGAGCCGGAACGGTTCGGGCTGCGCCCGGCCGACCTGTGGCGCTACCGGGAGCTGCTGCCGGTGACGGAACCGGCCCACGTCACCACGCTCGGTGAGGGCTGGACGCCGATGCTGCGCGCCCCGGCGTACGGTGCGGAGATCGGTGTCGACGAGTTGCTGGTCAAGGACGAGGGGTTGACCCCGACCGGCTCGTTCAAGGCGCGCGGCGCCGCGGTGGGGGTGAGCCGGGCCCGGGAGTTGGGGGTGCAGCGGATCGCCATGCCGACCAACGGCAACGCGGGCGCCGCCTGGGCCACCTACGCGGCCCGCGCCGGGATGGGTGCGACGATCGCCATGCCGCTGTCCGCACCGACCATCTGCCGCCGCGAGTGCGTGGCCGCCGGGGCGGACCTGCGCCTGGTCGACGGGCTGATCGGCGACGCCGGGCGCCAGGTCGCCGCGCTCGTCGCGGCCTCGGCCGGTTCGGTCTTCGACGCCGGTACGCTGCGCGAGCCGTACCGGCTCGAAGGCAAGAAGACGATGGGGTACGAGATCGTCGAGCAGTTGGGCTGGCAGGTGCCCGACGTGATCGTCTACCCGACCGGTGGCGGGGTGGGGCTGATCGGCATCCACAAGGCGCTCGGTGAGCTGAGTGAGCTGGGCTGGGTCGAGGACAAGTTGCCCCGGCTGGTGGCGGTGCAGTCCACCGGCTGCGCGCCGATCGTGCGCGCGTTCGCGGCCGGTGCGGACCGGGCGGAGCCGTGGGCGGACGCGCACACGGTGGCGTTCGGCATCACGGTGCCGGCGCCGCTCGGCGACGAGTTGATCCTGACCGCGCTACGCGCGACCGCCGGGACCGCGATCGCGGTGGACGACGCCGAGTTCCTCGCCGACCTGCGGGACTTCGCGGCCCGGGAGGGTCTGCTGCTCTGTCCGGAGGGGGCGGCCTGCCTGACCGCCGTCCGCAGGTTGCGCGCCGGTGGCTGGATCCGCGCGGGCGAGCGGGTGGTGGTGCTCAACACCGGGGCTGGCCTGAAGTACCCGGACACCGTGGACGTGAGCGGCGTACCGGTGCTGCCCGCCTGACGCCCGGCCGGTCACTCGGCGGACGGGTCGGTCAACCGCCAGGCGGCGTTGACCAGGCCGATGTGCGACAACGCCGGCGGGGTGTTGCCGAGCTGCGCGCCGGTGGTCAGGTCGATCTGTTCGCTGAGCAAAACGCGTAGTCGGAGATCGGCGGCTGCGCCATCCGGTGTGCGTACCCGGGTCCTCGACCACATCACGCCGGCCCGGACGCCCGGGCCGGCGGGACGGGTCAGGAGGTCGGCGGCTCGTCCTCGCCCGCGGCCTCGGCCGCGTCGGCCTCCTCCTTGGTCTTGTGCACCGCCTGGTCGGCATGCTCCGGCGGCCCGTAGACGGTGTAGAGCACCAGCGGGTTCGGTCCGGTGTTGACGAAGTTGTGCTTCGTCCCGGCCGGCACCACCACGAGGTCGCCCTGCACGACCTCGCGCTTCTCGCCGGCCACTCGGGCCTCGCCGGTGCCGCTGACGAAGGTGAGGATCTGGTCGATGTCCTCGTGGACCTCCTCGCCGATCTCACCGCCCGCCGGGATCGTCATGATCACCAGTTGGGTGTGCTTCCCGGTCCACAGCACGCGCCGGAAGTCCGGGCTCTTCTCGGCGACCGTGGCAATAGTGAAGTGCTCCATGACCGGCACATACCCCGTTGCGCGCCACCCCACGCCGGGACTTGCAGATAGTGGAATTGGGCACGATCCGAGGGTTTGGACACGCTCCGAACGGGGATCGACACGACCGGCCGGCACTGGTCGGCCATGCCAGGTCCCCGCTGACGTACCGCCGTACGGGCTGCGGTGGCGGGAGACGGCTGAGCGCGGCGACGTTCGGGTCCTCGGATCGAACGGCGCCGTGCGCTCGTGCCCGGCTCCGCTCGGCGCCCGCACGGGCTACGCCAGCACGGCCAGGTGAAACGGCCGGTCGGCGGAGGCCCCGGCGCTGTCGAAGGTGGTCACGAAGACCGCGTTCGGGATGCCGGTACGCCCGGCGACGGCGATCTGACCGGACGGCCCCAGCCCCGAACTGCCCGACAGCCCCACCGTGCCGACGCAACCGGCAGCGGTCACGTCCTGGTCGAAGACCACCTGGTACATCCCGGTGCTCAACCGGTCGGCCGTCGCCGCGCCCATCCCCCGGACCAGGACGCCGTTGGCGGCGACCACTGCGAACAGCACCCTCGCCGTGGACGGCATGCCGGCGCCGCCGCAGGTGGTGTGCGCGGCGTCGGCGCGGGCCGTGGTCTCCTCTCCCGGCTCCGGCTGGGCCGCCCGTTGGCTCCTGGCTCTCGCGCTGGACATTGTGCTCCTCTCCAGCCGGCCCCGGTGGCCGAGGCGTGTTGAGTTGATTCGGGTGGCTAAGAAGGATCAGCACCGATCAGCACCCTTTGTGCCTCGAACGTATGTCGCGTTCCCTGTCGGTAGCCACCCGACAGACTGTCCGATCACGGACAGTCGACATCTCGATCATGCCTCTGACCTGCGACGAAGCCCCGGCAGTGCGGTGTGTCGTCAGTCGTCGTCCAGATCCAACACCGGCACGCCGGCCTGGCACCGCACCGACAGCTCGTGCTCGCCGCTCGGGCCGACGAACTTCACCTCGGCGTCGTCGTCCGGGCCCCGGTCCACGTCCTCCACCGAGTAGCCCTGCTTCGGGGACCAGTACGCCAGCCACACCCCGCCCGGCACGCACTCGGCCACCACGCTGCCGCCCGGGTTGGAGAAGCTGCGCCGGTGGGACGCGTCCGGCGTGGGGCTCACCGGCGGCGTACCCGTCGGCTCCGGTGAGCCGGTCGGGCCCGGCGTACCGCTCGTCGTCCCGACCGTACGGGGCGGCGCGGCCAACTCGCGGGCGATCTCCTCCTGGCTGCGGACGCCGCCTGGCGTGCCGGTGAGGCTCTCCCCCACCAGCCGGATCGCGGCGAGTCCGATCAGCGTGGCGACCACCGCGGTGGCCAACCACCCGGCGACGGCGAGGAGCGTGCGACGTCCCATCACCCGACTATCCCTGATCGCGGGTTGCGGCGACCTTCGGGGAAGACTAAGGGAGGGTTAACGAAAGCCGTGGTCGGGCCCGGGCGGATATACCCTGCCTGCTGTGGCCCGCCTGCTGCTCATCGAGGACGACCTGACCATCCGCAACCCGCTGGTGCGGGCGCTGCGCGAACGGGGACACGCGGTGGCGGCGGCGTCGACCGCGATGGCCGGGCTCCGCGACGCGCTCGAAGACCGCCCCGACCTGGTCGTAATCGACCTCGGGCTGCCCGACCTGGACGGCCGCGAACTGCTGCGGATGCTGCGCGCGGTCAGCGCGGTACCGGTCATCGTCGCCACCGCCCGCGACGACGAGACGGAGATCGTCCGGGTCCTCGACGCCGGGGCCGACGACTACGTGGTCAAGCCGTTCACCGCCGCCCAACTCGACGCGCGGGTCCGCGCGGTGCTGCGACGCGGGCCGGGCGGACCCGCCGAGGAGGATCCGACCGTGGTCGTCGGCGGGCTGCGGATCGACCCCCGCGCGCGGCAGGTCAGCCTGGACGGCGCGCCGGTCGAGCTGACGCCGCGCGAGTTCGACCTGCTGCGGCACCTGGCCACCCGGGTCGGCGAGGTGGTGACCAAACGCGAGCTGCTCACCGAGGTGTGGCAGATCCCGTACGGCGGGGCGGACAAGACCGTCGACGTGCACCTGTCCTGGCTGCGTCGCAAACTCGGCGAGAGCGCCCAGCAGCCTCGCTACCTGCACACCGTACGCGGGGTGGGGGTCCGGCTGGTCTCGCCCGAGGTGCAGCGGTGAGGGCGCGACTGGCACTGCTGGTCGCCGCCGTCAGCGTGCTCATCGTGATCGCCTTCCTGGTGCCGCTGGCGCTGCTGCTGCGGACCTCCGCCGAGGACCGGGCGACCGCACGGGCCACCGCCGACGCGCAGGGTCTCGCCCCGGTGGTCGGCACCGCCGACTCCGAGACCGTCCGGCTGACCGTCGACCAACTCGTCCAGTCCGGCCGACCGGTCAGCGTCTTCCTGCCCGACGGCAACCAACTCGGCTCACCGGCCCCCCGTACGCCCGCCGTCGTGCTGGCCGCCCGGGGGCAGAGCCTGACCGCCGAGACGCCGGAGGGCCGCGAGGTGGTGATCGCGGTCCAGGGCCGTACGGAGGGCACCGCGGTCATCCGCACCTTCGTGCCCAACGCCGAGCTGACCAGCGGGGTGGACCGGGCCTGGCTGGTGCTGTCCCTGCTCGGCCTGCTGCTGGTACTGATCGGGCTGGCCGTGGCCGACCGGCTGGCCCGCACCCTGGTCCGTCCGATCGGCGAGCTGTCGGCGGTGTCGCACCGGCTGGCCAACGCCGAACTGGACGCGCGCGTCGAGCCGTCCGGGCCGGCGGAGCTGCGCGAGGTGGGCGGTGCCCTCAACCACCTGGCCGGCCGGATCCAGGAACTGCTGGTGCAGGAACGCGAGCAGGTGGCCGATCTGTCGCACCGGTTGCGGACCCCGCTGACCGCGCTGCGGCTGGAAGCCGAATCGCTGGCCGACCCGCAGGACGCCGCCCGGATCGCCGGTGCGGTGGACGGGCTGGAACGGGCGGTGACCGGGCTGATCAGGCAGGCCCGGTGGCGTACGCCCGCCGACGGTGCGGTGGTCTCCGACGCGGTGGCGACGGTGACCGAGCGGGTGGCCTTCTGGTCCGTGCTGGCCGAGGACACCGGCCGGGCGGTCGACCTCGACCTGGCACCCGGCCCGCTGCCGGTCGGCGTCCCCGCCGACGAGTTGGAGGCGGCGGTGGACGCGTTGCTCGGCAACGTCTTCGCGCACACCCCCGACGGCACCGCCTTCGCCGTGCGGCTCGTACCCGACGGCGACCAGGTGGTGCTGACGGTGGCCGACGAGGGCCCCGGCATCGCCGCCGAGTCGGTCCGTCGCGGGGCCAGCCAGGCCGGGTCGACCGGCCTGGGGCTGGACATCGCCCGCCGGGCCGCCCAGGCCAGCGGCGGCCGGCTGGAACTGGGCGAGCGCCCCGGCGGCGGCGCCGAGGTGGTGCTGCATATGGGGGCCGGTCGCTCTTAACCCGACCTTAGTGTTCGGACAGCGCGCCGCTATCCCGCCCCGACCGATGCTGTGTGCATCAACCGAGGAGAGGTGGCACCGATGAAGCGCAACCCCCTGATCCTGGCGTCGGCCGGCGGCGCCGCGGCGGTCCTCGCGGCGGTCGGGATCTTCCTGGGCGTCACGGCGGCCGACAACGACCGCGCGCGGCAGACCACGCTGACGGCGGCGACCGGCACCCCGGACGAGAGCGTCCCGAGCACTCTCGACATCGTCACCCCGTCGGCCGACCCCGGCACGGCGGCACCGACGGCCGACCACAGCACGGCCGCTCCGCCGACCGGCACCGGCGCCCCGGAGACCGCCGACAAGGTGAGCCGGGAGCGGGCCGGCGAGATCGCCCTGGCGTACGCGGGCGGCGGCCGGATCACCGAAATCGACCGGGACCGGGAGAACAACCGCCCGGTCTGGGAGGTCGAGATCGTCAAGGGCGACATCGAGCACGAGATCGACGTCGACCGGGAGACCGGCCAGGTGATCAAGGCCGAGCAGGAGCGGTACGACGGCGATGACGACGACCGCGATGACGATGACGATGACGATGACGACGATGACGACGACCGGGACGACGACTGACCGGTCGGCATCGGGTCGGTGACGGCCATTGACACCCCGGAGCGGCAGCCGCCGCCCGGGGTGTCACGCTGTTCCGGCCCGCGCCCCGGACCGCCGGCCGGCCCGGCTCAGCGGCCCCGGTGCAGCCAGGCGAGCAGGTCCGGCGGGGCCAACGCGGCGGCCCGGCGGTGGTAGCGGGCCAGGGTCTCGGCATCGAGCAGCGCGCTGCCCTGGCCGGAGCGGCCACTGCGGAAGAAGGCCCGCCGGTCCTTGAACACCCCCGCCGGGTCGGGAGCGAGGCGGTCGGCGCGCGCCCGCATCCGGTCGAACGTGGCGGCCTCGACCAGCTCCGGACCGGGCGGTTCGAGCCCCATCCGCTCGGCGAGCCGGCCCATCTGCCCGGCCAGGTCGGCGGTGAGGTCGTCGTAGTGGACCAGATGGACGTTGGGCCGGCGCCGACGTGCCCAGACGTCCCGCAGGTGCGCCATGACCCCGGGCAGGGAGTCCAGCTCGACCCGAGGGTCCGGATCCGCGTCGACCCAGCGTACGAGCGCCTGCTCGACCGGCGGTGGGGACGGCTCGGCCACCGGTGGCGGGGACGCCGGGTTGCCGGTCAGCTCGGCCAGGCGGGCACGGTCCAGGTTCGCGCCCTGATGGTGCAGGGAGACCGCCAGGTCCAGCGGGTGGCGGGCCACCACCACGTAGTGCACCCGTGGATCGGCCGGTACGCCGTCCAGCGGGGTGTGCGTCTTGACGAAACGGCGGTGCGACTGCGCGGCCAGCCGGCGGTACACCGACTCCGTCGGCTCGACCAGCCAGTCCAGCCAGGGCGACAGCTCCGACAGCGGGGCCGGCAGGTCCGGCGTCCGCAGCACCAGCAGTGCGCAGATCATCTGCATCCACGTCGTGCCGCTCTTGGAGCGGGTGCTGATCACGATGTCACCGGGGCGGAAGACGAAGTCCCGCCACCGGGCGCTGTCCTCATCGGCGGAGCGATACCTGGCAAGCGATCCGGGCATTCCCGCGACAATAGTCGCGGAGCTGACAGTGTTCTGCCGAATTTCCGGCTGCATGCCCTGTGAGCTGGGTAATCACCTGGCTACATTTAATTATGGTGCCCGCCCACAGGGGCTGGGCGACGGAACCGGTCTACCGTCCCGTTCTCGCCGCACGGCGAGGGGAACTGGACGCGCTCGGCCACCTCGACGACGCCCTCGCCCCGCTGATCGCCCCGATCCTGCACGTGTCCGAACTCGACAGGTCCATCGTGGAAGCCGTGAGCCGGTTGCCGCCGGGGCTGGTTCCGGCCGTCGACGTCGGCGCACTTCCCGATCCGGCCGGCGCCGAACCGCTCCGGTGGGGCGTACCGCTGGTGCCGGTGATCGGTCCGGCCGACGGTGAGCAGCGGTTGGCGACCCACGGCGTGACCGCGCGGGCGTACTGCGGCCGGGCCGTGGTGCGACTGCGGATCCGCCTGGACCGGGCCGGCCCCGACGCCGCCACCACCGCCGTGGAACGGATCTGGCGGTACGCGCGACTGGCCCCCGAGCAGTGCGACCTGATGCTCGACTGCGGTGACGTGTGCTGCCCGGCGGACGTACGCACGACCGAGCCCCGGGTACGCCGGGCGCGGGACTGGGCTCGGCGGCACGCCTGGCGCTCGGTCAGCGTGGTGGCCGGCGGGATGCCACCGGCGTTGGCCCGGCTGCCCACCGACGAACCGGTCCGGCTGGACCGCTGGGACTGGCTGCTCTGGCGACGGCTGGCGGACCTCGGTGTCGGTTTCGGTGACTACGGTGTCGCCTCCGCCGCTCCGGGGACGGAGCCGGTCGACCGGTTGCCCACCCTCCGCTACACCGACACGGACGCCTGGTGGCTCTACCGGTGGTCCCGTCGCGGGCGGCGCGGCGACGAGCGGGTCGCCGACCTGTGCCGCGAACTGGTGTCCGCGCCGCACTGGCCGTCGACGGGTGCCGGCTTCTCCTGGGGCGACCACGAGATCGTGCGCCGGGCGCGCCGGGCCGCCGGAGCCGGATCGGCGACGAACTGGGTGGCCTGGAGCACCTCGCACCACCTGGCGCACGTGCTGGCCACGCTGGTGCGTACCAGCGGCGGTGGGGCCCGGCCCCAGGGCGCCGTCCCGCCCGCGCGGCCTCGTGGTGGGCAGAACCGACGCGTGGGCTGAGCCGAGGGCTACGGCTTCTCGGTGAACCCGAACTGCACCACGCCCTCGTCGTCGACGCTGGCGTCGACCGAGGCGTCACCGAGCAGGTCGGCGGCGTCGGAGTCGAGGAAGATCCGGGCGCCCTGGTTGTCGACCACATGGTCGCCCTCGACCGGTGCGGCGACCAACTCGACGGTGAGCGATCCGGCCATGGTGTCCGCGGCGATGCGTACCCCACCGCCGTCGGCCACGTCCTGCTGGTTGGCGAGGTCACGGATCACCAGGACGGCATTGTCGGTCATCGTGAGCATGGTAGGGCTCCTCGTGGGTTCTCGACTCCCGGCGCCGGAGGCACACTGCCGGCCAAGCCGCGAGCGGGCCGGGGATCGGCCCGCACACCGGGTACGGATGTGGCGGCCTTGCGAGGCCGACCACACCCGGCGCGGCTCGCCGGGCGGCGGTCGCCTACCGCCGCATCGGGGCAGCTCAAGGCCCCTCCACTGCCCACGGTGCCCGCTACGAGGAGATCCGTCAAGTAGACGTCCGTCGATCGGTGTGGGCGGTGTGAGTGCCGCCGGAACGGGTACGCGTCGAGGTCGCCCCGGCGGCAGTGTTTGGAGGGGGCCCTTCCTATACACCAGGCGTTAGGAAGGGCCCCCTCCTTGCGTCCGGGGGCGTGGGGACGGGAGCGGCGGGGTCGCCGCGTTCGATGAGCGCGGCGATCTCGGCGTCACGCAGGCCGCGCAGCGCCAGGACACGGGTGCCCCAGCGGTGCAGCCGGCACGGATGCGGGCTGGCGTCGTTGCGGCAGACCGTGCCGCCGGACCATCTCCGGGGCGCGTGCACCACGACGGCACGGACGGCGAACTGGGCATCCTCGGCGGTCACGTACGGCGGCAGCGGGATCTCCCGCAACGCCGTTCCGGTCGACTCGTCGGCGGGCGGGGACGGACGGAGAGTACTGCTGCTGTTCATCGGCCTGGCCTCCACACAGGACGGTCGTACCCGGACAGCAGGACGGTACGGTCCGGTGGAGGAGGCCCGACGGACAAACTGCCCGACGGCGGGCGGCGGTGCGCGGCGCTGCGGGGTCCGGGAACGGCTCAGCCGAGGACCTCGAAACCGAGGGCGCGGACCATCGTCACGGCCTGTACCGCGTCGACGATCGCGCCGGAGCGCCGCACGGCGGTCGGATCCAGCCCGGAGAGGTCACTGCCGCGCAGGTCCGCGCCGGACAGCCGGGCCCCACGCCACTGCACGTCGGACAGGTCGGCCCCGCTCACGGTCGCGCCGGTCAGGTCGGCACCGGACAGGTCGGCCTCCCGCATGCGTACGCCGGTGAGGCGCGCACCGCGCAGGTCGGCCCCGGCGAGCGTGACGAACGACCAGTCGCCGCCGTCGACGGTCAGCGGACGCAGGTCGCACCGGTCGAAGCTGCTGCCCACCAGCTTGCAGCCGGTGAACTCGGCCTCGAACAGGTTGCAGCGGGTGAACACGCAGCGCATGAAGGCCGCATCGACGTGCCGGGAGACGTTGAACAGCACGTCGCCGAAGGTGCAGCCGTCGAAGACGGCACCCCGGCTGGTCGCCTCGGTCCGGTCGACCCGGTGGAAGGTGCAGCCGACGAAGTGCCGCTCGGTCAACTCCTCGGCGTACCAGTCCTCGTCGTGGAAGGTGACGCCCTCGATCGGCTCCGGCATGAGGCGGAGCGTAACCAGTGACACCGACAACCTTCCGCTTCCCGGCCCTCGTACCGGCCGGTAAGTTCGGTCTGATGAACATGGCACGCAGCATCGAGCCGGCCCAGGTCGGTCTCGACCCGACTCGGCTGGCCCGGATCGACACGCACTTCGGCCGGTACGTCGACGACGGCCGGCTCGCCGGGTTCCAGGTTCTGGTCACCCGGCGCGGCGAGATCGCGCACAGCGCGACGTACGGGCTGCGGGACCGCGAGGCCGGTACGCCGGTCGAGGCGGACACGCTCTGGCGGATCTACTCCATGTCCAAGCCGATCACCTCGGTGGCGGCGATGATGCTCTGGGAGGAGGGCCGCTTCGAGCTCACCGACGAGATCGGCCGCTGGCTGCCCGAGTTCGCCGACATGCGGGTCTATTCGAAGGGCTCGACGCTCAAGCCGTACACCGTGCCGGCGGTCGAGCCGATCCGGGTCTGGCACCTGCTCAGTCACACCTCCGGGCTGACGTACGGCTTCATGCAGACCTCGGTGGTCGACGGCCTGTACCGGGCCGCCGGGTACGACCTGTACCCGCCGTCGGACGTGGACCTGGCCGGGGCCTGCCGGGTCTTCGGTGAGCTGCCGCTGCTGTTCCAGCCCGGCACCGCGTGGGGCTACTCGGTCGCCACCGACGTGCTCGGCCGGCTGGTCGAGGTGGTCTCCGGGCAGAGCCTGGACACGTTCCTGCGCGAGTGGATCCTGCACCCGCTGGGCATGATCGACACCCGGTGGCACGTGGAGGGGGCGGACGTCGAGCGGCTGGCCGCGTTGTACGTGCCGGACCCGGCCACCGGTCGGGCGGTACGCCATGACCGGCTCGGCGACCTGGCGTACGCGAAGCCGACGTTGCTCTCCGGCGGCGGTGGCCTGATCTCGTCGGCCGCCGACTACCACCGGTTCACCCAGATGCTGCTGCGCGGCGGCGAACTCGACGGGGTACGCCTGCTCGGCCCCCGCACGGTCCGCCTGATGACCCGCAACCACCTGCCCGGCGGCGGGGACCTGGGCACGCTGTCGACGGGTGGGTTCGCCGAGACGACGCTGGACGGCATCGGGTTCGGTCTCGGCTTCGCGGTGGTGGACGATCCGGTGCCGAGCCGGCTGCCGAGCAGCGTCGGCGAGTACTACTGGGGCGGGGTGGCCAGCACGGCGTTCTGGGTCGACCCGGCGGAGGAACTCACCGCCCTGCTCTTCACCCAGCTCATGCCGTCGAGCACCTGGCCGCTGCGCTCGCAGCTCCGGCAGCTCGTCTATTCCGCGCTGATGGACTGAAGGTCGATCCGCACCGGTGGGCTGAAGGATCGCCGTTCCGCCGACGTGCCCGGGGCCCGGTCCATAGCCTGGGGTGGTGAGCGACATCGTCGTGTTCGGGGCGGGCGGCACCGCGGGTTCCCGCATCGCCGTCGAGGCGTTCGACCGGGGACATCGGGTGGTGGCAGCGGTACGCCGGCCGGAGGCCACCTCGTACCTGCCGCCGGGCGTGCGGGTGGTCACCGGGGACGCCACCAGCGAGCGCAGCGTACGCGAGTTGGCGCCGGACGCCGACGCGCTGGTGGTGGCGATCGGCGGCGGCGACCGCACGCTGTGGCCCGACGCGGCCCGGACCCTGCTCGATGTGCTGAGCGGGATGCCGGCCGCGCCCCGCGTGATCCATGTCGGTGGCGGTTCCACCCTGCTCACCCCGTCCGGGACGCGGTTGCTCGACGAGCCCGGCTTCCCCGCCGAGTACCGGGAGGCCGCGCTGGGCCAGTCCGACGCTTTGGACGTCTACCGCTCCGCTGCCGACGGTGTCACCTGGACCTATCTCTCCCCGCCACCGCTGGAGTTCCACCCGGGCGAGCGCACCGGCCGCTACCGCACCGGCACCGACCGACCGGTGACCGACGACGACGGTCGCAGCGTTCTCAGTTGCGAGGATCTGGCGGTCGTGGTGGTCGACGAGATCGAAAGCCCACGATTCCGGAACATGCGCTTCACTGCCGCATACTGATTCCTCGGCATCGCCAGCGCAAACCATCGCGAAAGAACATCAGCCTGGAGCGGTTGCAGGTGTCAATGGAGCGATCGTCAGTCGGCCAGGCGGGCCGGGAAGCCGCCGGTGGCCACCGGCCCCCACGAGGTGATGGTCACCCGGATCAGCGATTTGCCCTGGCGCGTCATCGCCTCCCGGTACTCGTCCCAGTCCGGATGTTCCCCGGAGATGCTGCGGAAGTACTCCACCAGCGGTTCCAGGGCGTCGGGCAGGTCGAGCACCTCGGCGGTGCCGTCGAGCTGCACCCACGGCCCGTTCCAGTCCTCGGAGAGTACGCACGCCGACACCCGTGGGTCCCGGCGGATGTTGGTGACCTTCGCGCGTTCCGGATAGGTGGAGATCACCAGTCGGCCGTCGGCGTCCACTCCGGCGCTGACCGGCGAGGACTGCGGACGGCCGTCCGGGCGGGTGGTCATCAGCACCACCCGGTGCCGGGTTCGGACGAAGGCGAGCAGGTCGTCGCGGGCGACCCGGGTGTTGCGAGCGATCGGGCGTGGCATCGTTCGTTTGTACCAGCCGTCAGCCGATCCGGCCTGCGGACGGCTGGCGGGGCACCCGGGGACGCGACGAGGGCCGCCAGGCGCGGCCGTTGGCGTAGATCACCCGGAAGCCCAGGTACGAGGCCAGCGGCGCCCAGTGCGCCGAGCCCATCCGTAGCTCGGCGGCGTTGTGCCGCCGACCGTTGGCCAGCACGTCGAGCAGGACCGTCTCGAACGCCGCCGACTCGACCCAGTCCACCTCGCGGGTGAATCCGCAGATCAACGCCGCGCCGGTCACCTCAAGGAACTCCCGCAGCACCGGCTCGGGGGCGCGCAGCACCGAACAGCTGCCGAAGTAGAGCCGGCGTCCCTCGCAGCGGCCGGCCATCAACTCCGCCACCTCGGTCAGCTCGACCGACTGCCAGTCGGTCAGGCACAGCCGGTTCGGCTCGCCGTGCATCGCGAAGAAGCCCAGCCGGTGGTCGGCGTACTGCTTGAGCAGCCAGCGGTCGACGAAGTAGAACAGCTCGTCCCGGGTGGCCGCGTCCTTGTGGATGAAGCGGACCTTGCCCAGCCGTTCGAGCAGTTCGAGGGTGGGCAGCACCGATCCCCGCTCGTTGAGGTCCCGGTGCCACTGGCCCTCGATGCAGAAGATGCCTCCGCGCGCCACACCCGCCCCCAGTCGTCGCCCGGCGCTGAGGTTACCGGGCCGACTCGGCTCGGCGACATCACCCGTACTGCGGTCACCTGCGGCTTTCCGTACCACGACGGCCGGTCCGACGGCTCTGCGGCAAGGCCGGAACAAATGCTCGTTTCTCTCGAAACGGACTGATTCCGGGGCGCGACGCCGGCCCGGGCGTGGGCGGGGGGGGATGCCCGTACGCCCCGGGCCGGCGTCGTACCGGCGGACGAGCCCGCTCAGCTCGCCCGCGGCCAGCGCGGCGCGGTGGCGGGGGGTGCCACCGGCCGGCCGGGGGTCCGGACACCGGCGCGGGCCGCCGGAGCGGTCACCCTCGGGACCGGGCCTCGCGCCGGGTGACCGGCACGTTCGGTACGCGGCGGATATCCGGCCGCCCGGTCGGCGCGTCCCGGATAACCGGCGGACCGCTCGGCACCCGCCGGACGGGCGACCGGGGTACGGCCCTGTTGCGGCCCGTTCACCAGGAACGGGAACGGTACGTGAACGAACGGGTTGCCGTGCCGGATGAGGGCATCGAGCTGCCGTTCGTTGAGTCCGTGGTCGAGCAGCACCTTCCGGCCCCAGCGATGCAGCCGGCAGGGGAACCTCGCGCCGTCGTTGCGGCAGAGGGCCCCCGTGGGCCATTCCTCCGCCGCGTGCACTACCACCGCCCGTACCGCCAGGCGGACATCCTCGGGTGTCAACGGCGTCGGGACCGGCAACTCGCCCAGGATCTGATCGATGGGATCCGTCGACTGACCATCAACTCGCACGGCAGGCCTCCCGCAGCTCCGGTGGCGATGCGCCTGAGCACCGCACCTCATGCATTCATACGGCCTGGCGCGCGGGAAAGTTCAAACCCCGTCGGTGCACCGTTCGCCGGCGGCGCGACCAGGCCCGGCGGCCCCCGGTCAGACCAGCCCGGCGTCGTGCACGAGAAGCGCCACCTGCACCCGGTTGTTGAGGCCGAGCCGGGTCAGCAACCGCGAGACGTACGCCTTGACGGTGGCGACGCTCATGAACAGCTCGGTGGCGATCTCGGCGTTGGTAAGCCCCTGGCCGATGGCCATCGCCACCGCGCGTTCCCGTTCGGTGAGCCCGCCGAGCAGCCGGGTGGCCCGGTCCTGTCGCGGATCGCTGGCGGTGCCCACGGTGACGTGCGCGATGAGGGTCCGGGTGACCGTCGGCGACAGGGTCGCCTCGCCGGCCGCCACCCGGCGTACCGCCTGCACGATCTCCACGGGCGGAGTGTCCTTCAGCAGGAATCCCCCGGCGCCGGCGCGCAACGCTCGCAGCACGTGCTCGTCGGCGTCGAAGGTGGTCAGCACCAGCACCTCCGGTGGTCGGGGCAGCGCCCGCAGCGCCTCGGTGGCGGCCAGCCCGTCCACCCTCGGCATCCGGATGTCCATCAGCACCACGTCCGGCCGGCAGGTGACGACCGCCTGGACCACCTCGCCGCCGTCCGCCGCCTCGCCGACCACCTCCAGGTCGGGCGTACCGCCGAGGATCATCGACAGCCCGGCGCGCACCAGGGCGTCGTCGTCCACGATCAGGACCCGGATCCGACGTGGCCCCGCCACCGGCGGCACCTGCACCGGGCCGGTCACGACGCCGGCCAGGGCAGCCAGGCGGCGAGCCGGAAGTCGCCGCTGGAGTCGCGGCCGTGCTCCAGCCGCCCGCCCGCCAGGGTGACCCGCTCGGCGACACCGACCAGACCGGTGCCGGTACCCGGGATCGGCGCCTCGGCCTCACCCACCGGCCACCGGTTGCGGATCTCCACGGCCAGCCCGTCGCCGGGGCCTCCGCTGAGCCCGACCGTGACGGCCGCGCCACCGGCGTGCTTGCGGGCGTTGGTCAGGCCCTCCTGCACGATGCGGTAGACGCTGCGGCCCAGCCCGGCAGGCAGCCGTTCCGGCGCGCTGACCCGGTCCCGCAGGTCCACCCGGGTGCCGGCGGCCCGGGACTCGGCGACCAGCGCGGGCAGGTCGTCGAGGGTGGGTTGCGGGCGCTCCGGCTCGGCGGTGAGGGACGCGTCGGCCCGCAGCACGCCGATCACCTCACGCAGGTCCTGCAATGCGGCGTGCGCGCTGCCCCGGATCACCCCGGCGGCCCGGGAGACCTCCTCCGGCGCGGCGTCGGGCCGGAACTCCAGCGCACCGGCGTGCAGGCTGAGCAGGGAGATCCGGTGGGCCAGCACGTCGTGCATCTCGCGGGCGATGCGGGTGCGCTCCAACTGCCGGGCCTGGGCCACCCGAAGCTGCTGCTCGGCCTCTGCCCGTTCGGCGCGTTCGCGCAGCGACAGCACCAGTTGCCGGCGCGCCCGCACGAACATCGCCCAGGCCATCACCAGCAGGGTGATCACCACCCCCCAGATGGTCGCGGGCCAGTAGCTGCTGTTGGGGTCGGGCCGGAACAGGGCGAAGAACATGTTGGTGACGAGCCCGCCTGCGGTGACCGCCAGCGCCACCGCGGTCCGCCGGTGCACCACCACGGTGAAGTAGATGATCAGCAGCGCGGCGATGGAGGTGACCGAGAACATCGTCAGCGGCAACGTCACCAGCGCCAGCCCCAACGGCCAGCGGCGACGCCACCAGAGCGCCGCCGTACAGGCCAGGCCGAGGACCGCGTCCGCGACGATCATCCAGCCGTACGGCAGCCGCTCGGCGAGGATCGGGGCCGGCGTGAGGGCGTCGAACGTGGCCAGCACCACCCAGCCGAGCGAGACCAGGAAGCAGGTGCTGTCGATCAGCCAGTCCCGCATGGTGCGCCGGGGGCGACGGTCGGTCGCGCCGAGCGCCCCGGGCAGCAGCCACGGGTGTTCGGGGACGACAGGGCTGGTCACAGCCGTAATGGTAGGCAGCCGCCGTGGCTCGGACCAGCTACCAAAGTCGGTCCTTCGGCATCGACCTTGGTCTAGCCGGGTGTCGACCGCCGGCCGCTGCGGACGGCCGGGTGGCCTCGGCAGCCTGACGGACATGATTGTCGTAGACCAGCTCACCAAACGGTACGGACGGCACACCGCCGTCGAGGACGTGTCGTTCCGCTGCGAACCGGGCACGGTCACCGGCTTCCTCGGGCCCAACGGGGCGGGCAAGTCGACCACGATGCGGATGCTCTGCGGGCTGACCCCGCCGACGTCCGGCACCGCCACCGTCGCCGGGCAGCCCTACCGCCGGCTACCCAACCCGGGTCGCACCGTCGGCGTCCTGCTGGACGCCTCCGCCCAGCACGCCGGGCGCACCGGCCGGGAGGCGCTGGCCGTGGCGGCGGCGACGATGGGCGTGGACCGGCGCAGCGTGGGCCAGGTGCTCGACCGGGTGGGACTGGACGGGGTCGCGGCCCGGCGCCGGGTCCGCGCGTACTCGCTGGGGATGCGCCAGCGGCTCGGCCTGGCGCACGCGCTGCTGGGCGACCCCCGGGTGCTGGTGCTGGACGAGCCGGCCAACGGCCTCGACCCGGAGGGGATCTTCTGGATGCGCGGCCTGCTGCGCGACTTCGCCGACCGGGGCGGCACCGTGCTGCTCTCCTCCCATCTGCTGCGCGAGGTCGAGGCGGTCGCGGACCGGCTGGTGGTGATCGGGGGTGGCCGGATCGTGGCGCAGGGCGACAAGGCGGAGCTGCTGGCCGACGGCGGCACGCTGGTGCGCTCCCGCGACCGGGTGGCGCTGCGGGGCGCATTGGAGCGGGCCGGCCTGCCGGTCAGCGAGGGCACCGACGGGCTGCTGGTCCGCGCCGACACCGAAGTGGTCGGCGAGGCCGCGCTGGCGGCCGGCATCGCCCTGACCGAGTTGCGACCGGCCGGTGGCGGTGGCCTGGAGCAGCTCTTCCTCACCCTCACCGCGACCGCCGGAGCGCAGACCACCGAGACCAGCGCCACCGAGCCGACCAGGGAGCCCGTCCGATGACCACCACCATCGCCCCCGAGGACACCCGGCCGGTCAGCCGGGCGTCCGAGCGGGCACCGTCACTCACCAGGCTGACCCGGGTGGAGCTGCGCAAACTCGTCGACACCCGGGCCGGTCGTTGGCTGTTGATCACCATCGGCCTGGTCGCCGCCGTCATCGTCGCCCTCCAACTGGTGTACGCGCCAGCCGCCGAGCAGACCTTCGTCAACTTCTTCCTCCCGTCGCTGTTCCCGGTCGGGGTGCTCCTGCCGGTGCTGGGCATCCTGTCGATCACCAGCGAGTGGGCGCAGCGCACCGCGCTGACCACGTTCGCGCTGGTGCCCCGGCGGGAACGGGTGATCGCCGCGAAGCTCGCCGCCGTGGTGCTCGCCGCCCTGGCGTCGGTGTTGGCCAGTCTCGCCCTCGCCGCCGTCGGGACGCTGATCGCCGACGCCACCGGCGGTGCCGGCACGTGGCGGATCGACGGGATGCTGATCCTGCACGCCGCCGTGTTCCAGGTGATCAACGTGTTGATGGGCGCCGGGTTCGGCCTGCTGCTCCTGCACACCCCGCTGGCCATCGTGGCCTATCTCCTGCTGCCGATCCTCTGGTCGGTCGTGGGCGAACTGGTCCGGCCGTTGCACCGCGCCGCGGAATGGCTGGACACCACGCGCACCATGGAGCCACTTCTCGCCCCCGAGCTGACCGGCGGGCAGTGGGCCCGGCTGGCGGTCTCGCTGCTGGCGTGGCTGGTCGTACCCTTGGTCGTCGGATGGGTGCGGACGATGCGTCGGGAGGTGGCGTGACGGCGTACGGCACGCCGACCGTGGTCAGCTGGGGTCGACTGGAGTCGCTGCTGCTCTGGGTCGGGTTCCCGCTGGCCGGCGGTGCCGCAGGGGCGGGGCTGGCGGCCAGGGCGGGCTGGATCGCCGGCCTGGCCTGGGCCCCCGCGCAGGGGCTGTTCCGCCTGGTCGACGGCATGCCCGACCAGCAGGCGCTGGCGACCGGGGCGGCGGTCGGCATACTGGCCGGGCTGGTGTTCGGTGCCGTCGCAGCCGCCGACCGGGTCGCCGTCGAGGTGGCCGTGGACCGGGTACGCGTGCGGCACGGCGGCAAGGAGCGGGAGTTCGCGCGGCGGGACGTCCGGATGGCCCACCTGGACGGCAAGGAGCTGGTCCTGCTCGGCCCGGACGACGAGGAACTCCTCCGGCGGCGCTCCGACCTTCCGGGCGCCGACCTCGCCGGGGCGTTCCGGGAACACGGCTGGCCCTGGGCGGACGAGGACCCGCACCGGGCCGCGTACCGGCTCTGGGTGCCCGAGCTGCCCGGGTTGCCGCCGGGCGCGGACGCACTGCTGAAGGCCCGCCAGAGGGCGCTGGACGACGACCGGGGTGACGAGGCCGGCGAGTTGCGGACCGAGTTGGGCCGCTACGGCGTGGTGGTCCGGGACGAGGGCAAGCGACAGCACTGGCGGCTGTCCCGTTCCGCCGCCCCACCGGAGTGAACGAGGCAGGGCGACTACCGTTCCAGGTCTGGGGAGGTACGTCGATGTACGTGGTGTCCGTTATCAACTACAAGGGTGGGGTCGGCAAGACCACGGTGACCGCCAACCTCGGGGCCGAACTGGCCAACCGGGGAATGAAGGTGCTGCTCATCGACCTCGACCCGCAGGCAAGCCTGACCTTCGGCTTCTACGACCCGGATGACTGGCGGGAGCGGTTACGCGACTCCCGGACCATCAAACGGTGGTACGACGGCCTACGCGAGGGCGACACCGCAATCACTCTCGGCGATCTGGTGGTGTCCCCCGGTCCGGCGAACACCCGACTCTCCGGGGCCGGCCGGCTCGACCTGATCGCCTCGCATCTGCAACTGGTCGACATCGACCTGGCGCTGGCCCGCAGCGTCGCCGGTGGCGAGGAGTACGACGCCTCGCTGTTCCGGGTGCGCGGTTCGCTCGCCGACGGACTGCTCGCCGACGGGCTGGAACCGTACGACATGGTGTTGATCGACTGTCCGCCGAACTTCAACGTGGTCACCCAGTCCGCCATCATCGCCAGCGACCATCTGGTGATCCCGGCCAAGGCCGACTACCTGTCCACGCTGGGCATCGACTACCTGCACGGCAATGTCCGGGAACTGGTCGAGCAGTACAACGCCGACGCCCGGCGGTTCGCCACCGTACGCCGGCACCAGAAGGTCGCGCCCGGCGTGGCCGGCGTGGTCTTCACGATGATCCAGTTGCTGGCGCAGCGGCCGATCGCCACCCACCAGGGCTACATGGACCAGGTCCGCAACCTGGGGCTACCGGTCTTCCCGACCGCGCTGCGGGAGAACGTCACCCTCTACGCCACGAACACCCCGCGCGGTGTGCCGGTGGTGCTGCGCGACCGGGTCACGGTGCCCGCCGTCCGCGCGGAGCTGCGCCAGCTCGCCACCGAGTTCCTCGACCACCTCCAACCTGACCGGCAACCCGCGTGAGGGGGCCGGAGGCCGTCGACCCGGCACGGCTAGCCGACGCGCTGGCGACCATGACCAGCCGGGCCGACGGTACGGCGTACCTGTCGGATCGGCCGGCGCGCGACCTGCGGGAACTGGCCGCGCACCTCGGGCTACGCGGTCTCGGTGGACTGCGCAAGGCGGAACTCGTCGAGCGGATCGTGGACGCCACCATCGGCTACCGCCTCGACTCCACCGCGCTGCGCCGACGCTGACCCGGGCACTCGGGGACGGGCGTGAGAACCGTATCGCCAGCGGGTATGTCGGCCCGATGGCCAGCACGGTGGCGCACGACAGCCGCCGCTAGATCCGATCTAGCGGCGGCTGTCCGTGGTCTCGCGCCTGCACGGAGCCGGCGTCGTTGTAGCAGGCGGACGGCGACGGGATTGACGGAAGGAAGCACCGAGATCATGAATAGACGCACTACCGGCCTCGCCATCGAGGCGGAGGGCCTGACCCGGTCGTTCGGTGACACACGTGCGCTCGCCGGCCTCGACCTCCAGGTGCCCGCCGGTGCTGTATACGGAGTGCTCGGCCCGAACGGCGCCGGAAAGACCACCGCGGTACGGATCCTGGCGACGCTGCTGCGTCCCGACGGCGGACAGGCCCGGGTCTTCGGGCACGACGTGGTCACCGAGGCCAACGCGGTCCGCGGCCGGGTCAGCCTGACCGGCCAGTACGCCTCGGTGGACGAGGACCTGACCGGCGCCGAGAACCTGATCCTGCTGGGCCGGCTGCTCGGTCTGCGCAAGCCGGCCGCCCGGGACCGGGCAGCCCAGTTGCTGGCCGCGTTCGGGTTGACCGAGGCGGCCGGGCGGCAGGTCAAGAAGTACTCCGGCGGTATGCGGCGGCGTATCGACATCGCGGCGAGCATCCTCGGCACCCCGGATCTGCTCTTCCTCGACGAGCCCACGACCGGGTTGGACCCGCGCAGCCGCAACCAGGTGTGGGAGATCGTCCGGGCGGTGGTGGCACACGGCACGACCGTGCTGCTGACCACGCAGTACCTGGACGAGGCCGACCAGTTGGCCGGCCGGATCGCGGTGGTCGACCACGGCCGGGTGATCGCGGAGGGCACCCCGGGCGAACTCAAGTCCTCGGTCGGGTCCGGCACGGTGCACCTGCGGCTACGGGACGCCGACCAGCGCCCCGAGGCACAGCGGTTGCTGCAGGGCGTGCTCAGCGAGACGGTGCAGCTGGAGGCCGACCCGGTGGCGATCACCGCGCGGGTCGGCGGGGCCGGCAACGACCTCGACGCCAGCGCGCAGGCCGCCCGGGCCCTGGGCGAGCTGTCCCGCGCCGGGATCGTGGTGGACGACTTCTCGCTCGGCCAGCCGAGCCTGGACGAGGTCTTCCTGGCCCTGACCGACCGTCCCGCCGAGCCGACCGCCGCCGAGCGGGACGATGAGCTGGAGGCAGCCCGATGAGCAGCGACACCGCCACCTCGACCGGCCCGGCGCCGTCGGTCTACGTACCCTCCTCCGAGGCGTTGGCGACGGTGCTCGCACCGGCGGCGCGCCCGCCCCGCCCGAGCCCGCTCTCGGCGTCGCTGACCTTCAGCTGGCGTGCCATGCTGAAGATCAAGCACGTGCCGGAGCAGCTCTTCGACGTCACCATGTTCCCGATCATCATGGTGCTGATGTTCACGTACCTGTTCGGCGGCGCGCTCGCCGGCGACCCGCGTGACTACCTGCAGTTCTTCCTGCCGGGCATCATGGTGACCAGCGTCGTGATGATCACGATGTACACTGCGGTCGGGCTGAACAGCGACATCGAGAAGGGCATCTTCGACCGGTTCCGGACGCTGCCGGTGTGGCGACCGGCCGCCCTGGTCGGCATGATCTTCGGCGACGTGCTGCGGTACATCCTCGCGGCCACCGTGATCCTCACCCTGGGTCTGGTGCTCGGCTTCCGTCCCGAGGGCGGGCTGCTCGGGGTCCTCGGCGGGATCGGCCTGCTGGTCGTCTTCTCGTTCGCGTTCTCCTGGGTCTGGACGCTGTTCGGGCTGATCCTGCGTAACGAGAAGTCGGTGATGGGGGCCAGCATGATGGTGCTGTTCCCGCTGACCTTCCTGAGCAACGTCTTCGTCGACCCGTCCACCATGCCCGGCTGGCTCCAGGCGTTCGTCAAGGCCAACCCCATCACGCACCTGGTGTCCTCGGTCCGGGCCTCGATGGCCGGCACGTCGGACACGTCGGCCATGATGTGGACGTTCGGCTGGAGCGTGCTGTTCGTGGTGGTCTTCGGCATCCTCACGATGTATCGCTACAACCGCCGCTGACCCTCGGCCGCCGAACCGGTTCCGGGCAGCGTCCCGCCCAGGAGGATGCTCCCGGAGCCGGTCCGGTCACAGCCGCCAGGGCACCGGTGCGGCGGGAAGATACCGGCAGGCGGCACCGGTCGAGACGGTCTCGCGCAGGTGCGCGGCGAGCGGCGGATGTCGTTCGTCGAGGCGGCGCAGGGTGTCCCTGATCCGGGCGGTGACCGTCTTGCGGGCCCGCTCCGCCTCGTCGCCCAGTCGGCGGGTCCGCCCGGCCAGCCCGGCGGCCGACCGCAACTGCGCGATCAACGCACTGCGCTCGGCGTCCAGCGCGGCCACCTTCGGCTCGTCGCCACGGGCCGCCGCCCGGTCGATCTCGTCGTCGAGGCGGGTCAGGTGACGCCGGTAGCGGTTCCGCGCCTCCCCGTCGAGCACCTCGTCGCCGCCCATCCGACGGGCCGCCACCAGATCCGGGCCCGCCGCCGGGTCTAGCAGTTCGACGGCGGACACGTCGACACCGGGACTGCCGAGCAGCAGGCGCAGGTCGTGCAGCCCCTTGGCGTCCGGGAGGTGCGCGGTGAACCCCTGATAGGTCAGCCGCCAGACCGCCCCGTCGCGGCGGAACTCGTACGCCGGGGCCGCTGGCGTGGGGACCGGTCTGGTCGGCGTACCCGTCGAGGTGGCCGCCGCCCGGCCGCCCGGAGCGTCCTCGGCGAGCCCGGCGAGCACCTGCGGCAGGGCGAGTTCGCGGGCCTCGTCCCGGGTCGTCGCCCGGATCGTGGCGGCGGTGGACGCGTCCCCCGGACGGCCCCGGGCGAGGAGAGCCTCGACGAGCGCCACCCGGGCGAACAGGGACCACGGCCGGGCGCCCATCCGGTCGGCGGCGTCGCGGGCGGCGGTGAACCGGGCGACCGCGTCGTCCCACCGCCGGTCGGCGGCGTCGATCACGCCTAGCCAGTGGTCCACCGGCCCGCTGAGGTCGCAGCCGAACAGCGAGACCAGCCACTGGCCCTGGTACGGCAGCAGCGCCTGCCGTGCCTCGGCGCAGCGGCCCGGATCGGCGACGGTGGCCTGGGCGCACAGCCGCAGCCAGAGCGGGACGACCGGGCCGGGGTACGTGGTCCCGGCGGCGTCGAGGTCGACGGCGATGCGGGTGGCGGCGCGGTGGTCGCCGCGTTCGGCGGCGGTGATGCCCCGCAGCAGCGCCAAGTGCGGGTGGTCGCCGTCGCCAAGCCCGTCGACCAGATCGTCTGCCGCGTCGAAGTCGCCCTTCAGCAGCAGGTACGACCAGCGCAGGTGATGGCCGAGGAAGTTGTTGTGCTCGGGCTGCTCCCAGTCGTCAAGGTCGCCCAGGTCGGAGAAGCAGGTCTCGGCCCCGGCGAAGTCGCCCCGGAAGGCGCTGGTGATGCCGGCGTCGATGGCCGCCGCCATCTGGTGGCGTGGTTTACCGGTCTGCCGGGCTGCGGTCACGAACGCGGTCAACTCGTCCTGGTAGCGGGGATCTCCGAGTTCGAGCAACGCCACCCAGCGCAGCGAGTTGGCCCACAACTCGGTCTCCTGGTCACCGCCCCGGCGGGCCACCTCCCGGATCTCGGCGGTCAGGGCGACCCGTTCGGCTGCGGTGCCCGGCCCCCAGGTGGCGTCGTGCCGGGCCCAGAGACTGAAGGCGAGCGCGTCGTCGTCGTGCACCCGGCGGGCGAGCGCCTCGGTGGCAGTGATCAGGTCGGCTTCCAGGCTGCGTACCGGGGCGCCGTCGCCGGGTTCGCCGACGAGCCGGCGGTGCGCCTCGCGCACCAGGCGCTCCGTGTCGACGGCGATCCGGGGATTGGTCTGACGGTGACGGTGCACGTTGAGGGCGAACCGGGCCAGCAGGGCCGGCTCGTCGGTGGTCAGCGCCAGCGCGGCGGTGTCGGCGAGGATCTGGTCCGCCTCGTCCCGGCCGCCGGTGTGGAAGAGTCGGTCGGTCAACTCGATCATGATCTTGATCCGTTGGGACGGGTCCGTCGCCACCGTCGCCGCACGGCGCAGGTGCACGGTCGACTCCTCCAACGCCAACCGGCAGGCGGCGTCCCGGGCGGCGGCGAGCAGCAGTTCCGCGCGGCGGTACGCCGCCAGCTGCGCGTCGGCGAGCCAGGCGTGCCGGGCCAGGTCGGCCGGGATCAGCCACTCGGCGAGCGCGGCGTGCTCGTCCACGGCGCGGACGACGGCGGCATGCCGCACCCGGCGCTCGCCATCGGCGAGACCGTCGTACAGGGTCTCGCGGACCAGATCGTGCGCGAAGGCGTACCGGCCGTCGGCGCCGGAGAGCACCAGCCGCGCCGCCACCGCCACGTCCAGCAGGGCGTCGAGCCGGGCCGGTGGCAGACCGGCGCTCGCGGCGAGGACCGCCGGGTGGAACTCCCGCCCGAGCACCGCGGCGACGGTCAGCACGTCGACCACCGCGACGGGCAACCGGTCGAGCCGCTGTCGCACCACCTCGCGTACGCCGGGCGGGATGCCGGCCAGTTGCCCGTCGGAGTGCCACAGCCGGGCGGTCTGCTCGACGAAGAAGGGATTGCCGCCAGTACGCCGGTGCACGTCGTCGACGCAGTGCGAATCCGGCTCCCGGCCGGCGGTGCGGGTCATCAACGCGCCGACCTCGTCGCGGGACAGGCCGGTGAGAGTGATCGGGGTGGCCTTGGCCACCAGCGACATCAGCAACGGCCCCAGCGGATGCGCCTCCGCCTCGACCTCCGCGTCCCGATAGGTGCCGACCAGCAGTAACCGCTCGAACCAGGTGTGCTGGGCGGCGAACCGCAGCAGCCGCACCGACGCCGCGTCGGACCAGTGCAGGTCGTCCAGGACCACCAGCACCGGCCGCCGCTGCGAAACGGCGACCAGGGCGGCGGTGACCGAGTCGAAGAGGGCGAACGCCTCCCGCTCGGCCGCGTCACCGCCATCGGACCCGAGCGCCGGCGGCAGCAGCCCGTCGCCGCTCGTGGTGGTCGGCGTCATCATCGGCGGGCCGTGGAGTCTCGACGTGGGATCCACCTCGCCGAGCAGCAGGCGCAGCGCCGGCTCAGCCGACTCCCGGGCCACCACCCAGTCCTCCGGCGACCGGCGCAGGCCCCGCAGCACCTGCACCCACGGCCAGTAACCGGGAGCGCTGGCCGAATCCCAACAGGCCGCACCGAGCACCAGCGCGCCCTGCCGGCGGGCCTCATCGGCGGCGGACGTCACCAGGGTCGTCTTGCCGATTCCCGGCTCACCGGTGACCAGGACCAGGCCGCCGTGACTGGCGGCGGCCCGATCGACCTCGGCGCGCAGCAGGGCGGCAGGGTGGTCCCGTCCGATCATCGTGCCGCTGGGCCACGCCTTCATGGCAACCGACGGTATCTGACGCCACCGACAGACCCGGGCGGATCCGCGCCGGCACCGCCTCGCGCCGGGACGACCCGGGTCACACGTCCGGGCCGACCGGGCCGAGCGCCGCCAGGTGGGCGAGGACGGCCTGGTTGGCCTCCCAGCCGTCGGGGAACTTCACCGGCACGTCCAGTTGCGGCGCCTCGGTCGACGGGTGGGCGTCCAGCAGCTCGCCGATGCCCGCGCGGGCCACCACCACGCAGGCCTGCCGGTGCCGGGAGGCGAGCACGCAGAGCCGCCCCGACTCCAGGTGGAAGGCGGTCGCGTCGCGCCGGCCGGAGAGCGGGTGCAGCACGATCGTCATGTCGTACTCGCGGCCCTGGAGCCGGTTGGCGGTGTCCACGGTGACGCCCGCTCCCGCCTCGCCCAGCAGCGACCGGATGACCGCGACCTGGTCGCGGTGCGCGGCGCCGACCGCGATCCGGTCCGCGGTCACCGGCGCGCCGCCGGGCGACTGCTCGCAGATCGCGACCGCCCCGCGGCGCAGCACCCGCGTGGCGAGCGCGGCGCACGCGGCGGCGGCCTCGGCGTCGGTACGCAGGGTGTGCCGGGCCGGCAGCTCGTAGAGCGCCCAGCCGTCGGCGGCGGCCAGATCCACCGCCCGGTCGACGGCGTCGCCCGGCCCCGCCTCGGTGAAGTGCAGCGCCCGCTGGGTGGACACCGTGCCGGAACGGAACTCGGTGAAGGGATAGAACGCCTGCGACACCACCGGGGCGGCCGAGGCGGGCAGCCGCCACGACACCGGCAGCCGGTGCACCGGCAACTGCGGGTTGTGCCGCAGCAGCACGGCCACCGCCGACTGCATCGGATCCCAGGTCAGCCCCGCCCACCGCCCGGTCTCGACGGTGGAGAACGGGTCGAGTTGGCCGGGATCGCCCACGAACAGCGCCCGTTCGAACCTGCCGGCCACGCGCAGCAACGCGTCCGAGCGCATCTGGTACGCCTCGTCCACGATCGCCCACGGCCACGAGCCCTCGGCGACCGTGGCCCACTTGGCGGCCGTACCGATGACGACGGCCGAGGCGGCGAGATCGGTAACCTTGGCGGCGACCCGGACCTGGTCGTGTGAGCGCACCCGTTCCGACGGCCGGTAGTCGCCGGCGGAGAGCCGACCGATCCGCAGCTCGGGGGCCTTCCGGGCGAGCCGGTCGATCAGGTCGTCGACCTGCTCGTTGGTCTGCGCGATGATCATCAGCGGCTCGCCGGTGCCGGCCAACTCGACGGCGGCCCGCACCACCAGCGTGGACTTGCCCGCGCCCGGCGGCGAGTCGACCACCACGCCCCGGTGCTCGCCGGACCGCAGGTCGGCCAGCACGGTCGTGATCACGCGTTCCGCCTCGATCCCCGGCGGCACCGTCAACTGCGGCAGCATCGGGCGCTCAGTGCACGATGACCGGGGCCCGGGGCGCCTCGCCGGGCTGCTCCCCCGGTTGGTCGTCGAGCAGGTGCGACCGCTCCCGCCGCCGGGGCAGGAAGGCGGCCGGGATGAACGTCGCCGCCACCAGGGCGAACGCGACCCAGAACGTGGTCGCGAAGGAGTTGGCGGCGAAGTCGAGACCGCGCTCGATGAGCGACGGGTCGGGCACCTGCTGGGCCAGTTCGGGCCGCTGCTGGGCAGCGACCGCCAACCCGGCCTCGGTGACCGGCTCGCCGTTCGGGCCGGTCAGGCCGGGGATCGGCTGGGACTTGTTCAGCTCGGTGGTGAGGATCACCGACATCACCGCCGCGCCGACCGAACCGCCGATCTGCTGGAGGATGTTCACCAGCGTGGAGCCTCGGGCGACCTCGTGCCCGGTCAGCGTCTTCAACGCCGAGGTCATGATCGGCATCATCGTGCCGCCCATGCCCAGGCCCATGACGAACAGCGAGCCGCAGAGCAGCATGTACGAGGTGTCCGCGTCGAGCTGGGTGAAGGTGAAGAACCCGGCGAGGATGAGCACCAGCGCGAACGGCACCGTCCGGCCGACCGGCACCTTGTCGGCGAGCATGCCGGCGATCGGCATGGTGACCATGGCGCCGAGGCCCTGCGGCGCCATCAACAGACCGGCGTGCAAGGTCGACTCGCCGCGCACCTGGAGGAAGTAGCTGGGGAAGAGCAGCCCGGCCCCCATGAACGCGATGATGAAGACGAACATGGTCACCGCCGCGATGGTCAACCGGCGGTTGCGGAACAGCCGCAGGTCCAGCAGCGGATGTTCGGGCTTGAAGGAGTACAGGACGAACGCCACCACCAGCGCGGCGCCGACCAGCATCGGGCCCCAGACCTCCGGCTCGGCGAACGTGCCGGTCTCCGGCAGCGTGGAGACGCCGTAGAGGAACAGGGCGAGGCCGGGCGAGAGCATCAGCATGCCGAGGAAGTCGAACGACTGGGAGGGCTCGGCGCTGTCCTTCGGGAGCGCCATCTGCGCGTAGACCAGCGCGACCACACCGATCGGCAGGTTGATCAGGAAGATCCAGTGCCAGCTCGCCACGTCGATCAGCCAGCCGCCGAGGATCGGGCCGCTGATCGGGCCGAGCAGCATCGGGATGCCGAGCACGGCCATCAACCGCCCGATCCGGTTCGGGCCGGCCGCCCGCGTCATGATCGCCATGCCGATCGGCATCAGCATGCCGCCGCCGAACCCCTGCAACACGCGGTACGCGATCAGCTGCCCGATGGTGTCGGCCGTGGCGCAGAGGCCGGACCCGATGGTGAACAGCGCCAGGGCGATCATGTAGAGGCGTTTGGTGCCGAACCGGTCGGCGGCCCACCCGCTGAGCGGGATGACCGTGGCCAACGCCAGCGTGTAGCCGGTCATCGTCCAGGCGACGCGGGCGTACGAGGCGTCGAACTCGCTCTGGAAGGTCGGCAGCGCGACGCTGACCACCGTCACGTCGAGGATCGACATGATCGCGCCGAGCACGACGACGCCGGCCACCTTGAGTACCGCGGCGTCGAGCTTGTCCGATGTCGGGACAGGTTGCGGTGCCGCGACAGATTGCTGTGCCACGAAGTCTCCTGTTGTCGGATCTGACCGTTAGGACGAGCGGTGGTGGCCGACGCGGTGCCTGCGACGCCCGCAGCGCAGATTAGCCCCCACCGTCGACACTCCGCCGCCCGTTTAGCGGCTGGCAGACCCGGTTCGCCGGTGTTCCTCGTCACCACTCGTTCCCGGCGGCCGAGGGCACGACCATCGGAAGTCGCGGCGCGGACCGAGGTTGCTACCGTGGCCGCCGCGTCCCTCGTCGCGTACGTCACGGGAAGGCCGGAACTCGCGGCGACTGTGGCCTCGCTCGGTGCCGCCGCCACGCTCTGGGTCACGGCAGTCGTCGTGACCTGGCCGGCGGTGAGGGCGCCCGGCACGGCGGCTGACCCGAGGGCGGCGGGGTCGGATGCGGGCCCTGTCGAGCTGACTGCGTCAACGGATGCGGTCCGCCCGTTCAGGTCAGCGAGTTCTCGGTGCTGGTGGGGGCGACCAGCCCGGCGTCCCGAAGCTGATGGGTGAGGGTGCCCATAGCGGCCTGGAAGTCGTGCCGGTCGACCAGGTGGAACCGCCGGAAGAACCAGTCGGGAACACGAGCCTGGCGCTGCCGGCTACGGAAGACCAGGTCCTGGACCTGACGGGCGAGGACGAGCAGTTCGGCCGTGGTGGCCTCGCCACACCGCTCGATCGTGGCGGTGATCCTCGCCTGCACGACGGCGAGAGCATGTTCCCGTTCGGTCGCCACGTCCCGCTGGCTCCGATAGATCTCCAGCCCGAGCAGCAGCGCGCCCAGCGACGGGACGTACCACTGGAGCAGCAGTTGGGAGACGGTCAGCCCGGCGGTCACGCCGAACACGACACCGAACACGGCCCATAGTGCCGTTCCGCCGAGCACCACGTGGGAGTAGCGACGGCGGATCCGGGCTCCCCAGCCGAGGTTCTGCTGCTGGCAGGCGAGTACGTCGTACGGGCGGGGCAGGTGGGGCACCTCGTAGTAGTCACGCAGGTATGTCTCGTCACCACGGTAGGCGCGGTGCAGGCGGCTCACCTCGGCGGCGCTCACCTCGTCTCCGGCGGCCACCGTGTTCCAGGGCAGACCGAAGAGTCGGACGTCGAACATCTCCTGAAGTACGGCCGCGCGCCCGAGTTGGCCGCGTGACCAGGCACCCAGCCCGACCGCGTTCGCCAGCGCCCAGAGCGCACCGACTGCGGTGACCACCGTGGACGACACGCCGGTGATGGCTACCACCGCGCCGACCGCACCGATCAGGATGGAGAGGACCATCCGCAGGTTGTCGAGTTGCTGCGCCCGCGCATGGCAGACGGACATGGCCCGCAGCAGGGCCATCATCTCGGGCTCGGTCTGGCGGCTGAGCAGGGACTTAGCGGGATCGGTCACGACAGCCTCCCGGGTCCGGGCAACCGGTCACAAATCTAGATCTCTGGATGTTACCCAGAGCATCACAACAACCTCGGAAAGTGATCCACTGGTTACCTTTTAGTAGGGTTCGTGGCGGGCTGAGGAAAGCTGACTGATTAGCCCGACAGTCGGCTACATTGAGCCGAAACACAGTCAGGAGTGCCGATCTCCGGCCAGGGCAACGTCTGCGGCGCCCCTCTCCTGCACCCCTTTGGAAGGTCCAACGAACGACATGGACAACAGAGTCGCCAATGATCGTCCGGTACCGGACATCCACGTCACCTCGGCCATCGAGGAGTGGGCCGGGGCGGACGACGTCCTGATCGTGCCGGAGTTCCACCCGGATCCGAACAAGACCGATGCCCAGCTGTACTGCGTCGAGGTGACCTCCCACGAGGGCGAGCAGTCGCTCAGGCAGAGGTTCGTCGTCAAGGTCGTCTCGGCCGAGACGGCAGCGAGGCTTGCGGCCGGACACCGCCGGGCAGAGCGATCACACCCCGCCTTCGCCAGCCGCCACATCGTCGAGCACCGTGGCCTCTACCGGGTGGATGATGCCCGGCGGCTGCTGATCCAGCAGGTCGCCAACGGCGGTGACGAAGTCGTGAGCCTCGCGGCGTCGGGCGACAGCGAGCGGCTGGTCGCCCTTCCACTGATCGCCGACGCGCTCGTCAATGTGTGGAACGCAGCCGACCCGGCACGGCACGGATCCGGCCTACCGACCAGGACGACCAGCGTCGGCGAGTTCGTTCGGCAGGAGGTCGCGCATCTGGCGACCACGGAGTCGGTGCTGGTCGCCGCCGCAGAGCTCGGGGTGCCCGATGACGCCGGTGCGACACTGGTCCTCGACGGTGCAGACCGCCCGAATCCCCTCGACCTCCTCATCCGGACCGAGTCACCGCTGAGCCAGCGGCGCGTGGTCCATCTCGTCGGTCACACTCACGGTGATCTGAACGGCGGCAACGTCCTCATCCCGTTCGAGACGGGCAAGCCGAGGTACGGCGCGTTCCTGCTCGTCGACCTCGGCGGCTACCAGCACGACGGTCCGCTCACCCGGGACCTGACCTTCGCGTTGTTGGGCACGCTGCTCAGGACGGTGGCACCACCACCGTTCCCCGGGGAACCCGCCGAGGTGCTGCCCCGCGACCAGGCCGAGGCCCTACGCCGTTTGATGATCAATCCGGAGACTGCGCCATCGGACAGGGTGCTACCGGGCCTCACCCAGCTCGTCCGGCAGGTCTACCAGACCGGCCTGACGCACGCCGAGCAGGCCGGCCTCAGGCCGGCATGGCGCCAGCAGTGGCTTCTCACCCTGGTCGGCCAGGCCCTGGTCCACCTCACCTTCGACGACATCGGCGAGGCCGGACGCCGCTGGTGTCTGCGACTGGCGGCAGAGTCGCTGGAGGCGTACGTACGACTGGTGTCCGGCAAGGACACGCCGGAACTGCCGCAGGTCGCGTCGTCCACGTTGCCGGCCGGCCAGGGTGGCAGCGACGCGTCGAGCAGAAGACTCGACCTGCGATGGCCGACCCAGTGGTCGCCCGATCAGCAGCGAGACTTCCACCACCGGGAAGCCGGCGGGTCGACGTCCCAGGTCCACGAGCACGCTTGTGCGGGCCGGGGTGACGCCGCCGCACGTCGGCCGGCGAATCACGTCGCTACGGCCGCTCCTGTCCCGACGCAACACAACCGCGCACCCCGTCCTCGCGAGCGACGCCAGGACGACTCCGACGACACCGCACCGACACGCCCCGACAGAGTCTGCCTGCCGATCATCAGTCTCCCCTTCGTGACGGCAGCGCTCCTCAGCGTGGGCCTGGTCGGGGGCGCGGCATACTTCGGACTGTCCGATCGACGGAAGGATCACGGCGCGGCACCGACCCAGACGATCACCCCGGGTTCGACCAGGGGGGAGTCGCCCGCCACGACCCGAGACCACGGTGACCGCGGCCCGACGCTTCCCCACAGCCTCGACGAGTTCGCCGAGGCTGTCGCCGACCTGGTGGAGGACCCTCCGCTGGGCAGGTACGCGTGCACCCGTTACGAAGTGCGGTCCCCGGAGGGCGGACCGGGCAGGTCGGCGCAGTTGCGCCACCACCGGCAGGAGTTGTGGTTCACTGACGATCGCGCGGGCAGGAAGGTGGTGACCGACCTCGACGCGACCGGGCCGAACCGCAAGACCTCCACCCCGTACCTGCCCGGTGAGATGGACGAGGTCAGGCCGGTTCCGGAGGACGACCTGGACGCGCTGCGCCAGCAACTGTTGTGGGAATGGGGCAAGCAACCTCCGGAGTTGCGTACGACAAGCGGGATGGTGCGGCTGGTCGCCCGGATCCTCCTGCACAACCCCCTCGTTCCCGCACAGCACGCCGTGCTCCTGGCAGAACTCGCGAAGATGCCGGGCATCGAGTTCGCCGGCAGCTATCGGGACGATGACGGCGAGCCCGGAGTCTCCTTCCAGGCCGAGGATCAGGACGGCCGGCGGGACACCCTGCTGTTCGACCGCAGCGGCCGGCTCCTCAGGCACGACCTCACGCAGGGCGACGTGCTGCTCAGTCAGCACCTTCTCCTCGCCACCGGGCGTACGGACACGATGGACACGCCGTGTCGGTAGCGAAGGTCAGGGGCAGTGCCGGTAGACGCGGCTCGCCCAGTTCCGCCACTTTCCGGCATCACTGTGGACCCGCTTGCTCGGGTTGACCCGGAACAGCTCCTGGTCGTGGTAATAGAAGCCGACATGGCCGCTGCCGAGGTTGTAGTGCGCCGACTCGACCCGGAACTGCCAACTCCAGTCAGAGAGGTTCTGCCAGCCGCAGGAGGAGAGCCGCCCGCGCGGGTAGCCGTAGTTCGGCCACTCGTAGAAGCAGAACCAGCCCGCAGGACAGTCGGCCACCCCGTAGCTGCCCACCGGGGCGTCGAGGGTGACGATCAGCTCGCCGTTCCGATAGCTGATCTCGTTGTCGTTGAGCACCGTGCCGCCCGGGTTGGCGGCGAGGTACCGCGTGACGCGTTCCGCCGTCCCCGTCGACGGCTCGGCCAGGGCCGGCGTGGGCACCGCGACGGCGGCGAGGAGTACGGCCACAATCGCAGTGAACAGGATACGAAGACTGTTGATGGTCGGCATCAGGAACCCCCGTGACACAGCACCGGACGACAGAATGGGACCACTGTCCGCCCCGCGTCTCGGGGCGCGGGCCGTCCCGATCCAGCGTAGGAAGCACCCTGTTCAGATCACCAGGAGTAACCCCAAGACCGCTTCTTCATCATTCTCGAAATGCCTCAATCCTCACCAGGAAAGCAGTTGCTGACTGCAAATTTGCATTCACCTGGACCAATGAGGAGGCCACACCTGCCGCGCCTGCCTCATGCTTCCACCCACGTTGTCGATGAACGCCAGCTTCATGGTCCCGCGCGCCGGTCATCGCCACGGGATCCGATCCGGCAGATGAATCCGATCGGCGGGTATCCCGGCGGTGGGAAGTCGTCGCTGGGCAACGTCGAGCATCGCGGGCGGACCGCAGACATAGACATCCTGGCCGGGACGGTAGTGATAGAGCCCGAGGGCCAGCGCGTCACCCTGCTCGGCGGGTGCGACAGACGGGTCGTGGGAGAACGCCGGCACGACGGTCAGCCAGGGGTGAGCCTGGTCGAGCTTGTCCAGGGTGATCGCGTCGTAGAGGTCGGCGACGGTGCGTACGCCGACGACCAGGGTCATCCTTCGACTGTCGGGCGCAGCGGCAACCTGTTCGACCAGGGCGCGCAGCGGGGCCAGCCCGGTGCTGCCGGCCACCAGCAGCAGGTCCCGGCGAGGGACCGACGGCGAGGAGACGGGCAGGCTGAGGCCGACATCGACGGGTGGGCCGAAGTGGAGCGAGTCGCCGGGGCGTACCTCGTGGACGAGGCTGCGGGAGACGGCGCCGGCGGCCACCGCGCGGACGTGCAGCTCGACGGTGCCGTCGGGGCGTGGGACGTTGGCCGGGCAGTACCAGCGCCACCGGCCCGGGTGCTGCGGCAGGCAGAGCGGCACCGCCTGGCCGGGCCGGAACGGCAGCGGGTGCCACGGGCGTACCGTCAGGATGGCGATGCCCTCGGCGGCCAGGTCGCGGCCGGTCACCTCGGCCGACCAGAACGCCGGCCCGTCGCCGATGCGCCCGGCGGCGCGCACGACGAGCGCCCAGGCCCACCGCCACCGTCGCTCCCAGCCGACGGCGACCGGCGGCGGACAGAGTCGCGGTGCCACCGTCGCCAGGGCGGCGCCGATCAGCGGACCGTGCTCGGGCCGCAGCCGATGCCGGTGGTGGACCCGGCCGAGTACCGCCAGCAGCGCCCACCGCTCGGCCCGGTCACCGCCGCCGCCGACCAGCCGGGCCAGGGCGGCGACGACGAGCGCCAGCTCCGATGCCGGTAGCGGGCACTGCCCCGCCAGACTGGCCTGGAACTCGGCGGCGACCTCGTCGATCACCGCAGGGCCGCCGCTCGCGAGCGCTCCCGCCAGGTAGTCACCGGCCCGCCGCCGCAGCGCCTCCGACAGCCCCGGCCACCCCTCCAACACCGGCCCGCCGCCCACGAGTTGCCGGATCAGGTGCGCGGCGAGCCGGTCCAGATCGACCCCGATGAGGTACGCGGACAGCTCCGTATCCGCCTGCACGAGCCGCAGCCAGCGGGTGACCGCCGCCCGTGCCGCCGCCTCCGTCACCGGCGCTCCCCCACCGGGTGTACGTGCCGCGCCTGCCGGTTCTCGGTCCGCTGGTGCTCGACCTGCCGGTTCTCGGTCTGGCGGGACTGCCACTGCCGCAGCGCCTGCCGGACCCGCTCGGCCTCGGTGTTCGCCGTGACGAGCTGCCGGTGCAGGCGGTCCAGCTCATCGGCGACCCGGTCAAGGTAGTCGTACACCTGGGCGGGGTCCAGACCTCGCCAACGCCGACCGAAGTCGGCGGCCCGGACGTGGTGCGACTGGAGTCGTTCCCCGCTCACGTAGATCATCGCTGCGCTACCTCCTGCTCGGCGGTCACGTACTACGGCGGCCTCGGCACGCTCGTTTCGCTCATGTGATGCGGCACCGAGGCGGGCGGGGTCGGTACGCGTCGTTCGGGTCGACGCCTACCGGAGCCCAGCACCCGCCCCGGGCCCTGCATCCACCCTGGTAAGGAGGGCTTCGATACCGACATGACTACGGACTGCACCATGCCGGTAACTGCACTGCACGCACTGGCGATAGGCTGCACTTCAACCGATGCCGACGCGAGCAGAAGGCGGCACGATGACCACGGTGCAGCGGTGGACCGGGCTGGAGACACGAGCGCTTCGCCAGGCGCTCCGATTGAGCATCAAGGACTTCTCTGCCCACCTCGGCGTAGCCGAGCGGACTGTGTCCAAGTGGGAAGCCGGGCAGAGTGCGGTTTACCCACGGCCGGAAATGCAAGCTGCACTCGACACGGCTCTCGGCACGTCCACCGAGGACGTTCACGAGCGTTTCAATGTTGCTCGCTATGCCGTCCAAGGAGATCAAAGGACCCTGGCAGTGCCCGCTACTGCCGATTCGATGTGTGGCCTGACGGCTGTCTATCAGAGTCGATGTGACCTGACTGCGGCTATACCGGCAGATCAATTGTTCGAGGGTGCACGAGTCGTGCGGGCGGTCGGGCTGTCGCTCAACGTGCTCTGTCAGGACTACGCCGACCGACGTTGGCAGGAGCTCCTAGAGCGGAACGCGCATGTCCGCTGCCTGTTCCTTGACCCGGACGGCACGTCGATCCAGTCGCGTGAGCGGGAGGAAGGATTCCCGACTGGCCAACTCGCGGCGTTAACCAAACTGAATATCGAGACCTTGCTTCGGGTCCGCGATCGTGTGCCCGTCGCACTACGGGATCGGCTGGAACTGGCGACGTACGACGAGACACTCCGCTTCAACATCATCCTGGTAGATGATTTGTGCGTGGCCCAGCCCTATCTGGGAAGCAACCGTGGCGTCGACTCCCCTGCCTTCGTGATGCGCCAGGGACAGCCAGGAGTGGGACTATACCCGGTGTTTGAACAGGTCTTCGAGTCGCAGTGGCGGGGCAGGCGGGCGCTGTGAGCGACTACCGGGAGTATCTGTCGCTTGCGGCCGAGGCTACGCGGCGGGCGGCAGACGCGATGCGATGGCAGTCACCCGGAGCGCTTGCCGCCAAGGGTGACCGAGATGTCGTCTCCGAGCTGGACTACGCGATCGAACGGGATCTACGAACCTTCCTGAGAACTGAAACGCCCGACATCGGATTCCTCGGCGAAGAGGGAGGATCGAGCGGATCGACAAGCAAGCGGTGGGTTCTCGACCCAATCGACGGGACATCGAACTACGTTCGGAGCCTGCCGCTGTGCGCGGTGTCGCTCGCGCTCGTGCACGGCAACGAAGCAGTACTTGGCGTCATCGAACTGCCGTTTCTCTCCGCGACCTACACCGCCGCGAAGGGTGAGGGGGCGCACGCCAACGGGCAGCCGATCACTGTCAGCAGCACCATCCGCATGAGTCAGGCCCTCGTCGCCATCGGGGACTACGCGGTTGGCCTTGACGCGGAGGCACGAAACCGGCTGCGGCTCGCCTTGACTGGCCAACTGGCAGCCGAGGTCCAACGGATCCGGATGACCGGCAGCGCGGCGCTCGACCTGGCATGGCTCGCCGAGGGCAGGCTCGACGCCGCTCTGACCCTGTCCAACCATCCGTGGGACATGGCGGCCGGGGTAGTCATCGCCAGAGAGGCGGGAGCCACCGTCATCGACGGCAATGGTGCCCGCCACGACATCAACTCCACAACGACGCTTGCCGTCACACCCGAACTCACTGGCTCCATCTTGGCGGCGTATGAAAAGGCCGTCGCCTTTGGGACGAATACACGCTGACGTGGAGACGGATGAGCAATGAGGATGGCCTTAGCCGTGTGCCAGTTCACGGCTACGACAAACAGGTGACGGGATGATCGCTAATCTCACGCTGCAGACCTACGGTGCCGACGCGGCCGAGCAACTCACGGACGCACTCGTGCGGATCTACCTGCTCGTCCGTCCTGACAATGCGATCGCCCGAGGTGCCTATGACTCGTGGGGCTGGGCGCAGGAGACCCGGCTGCGATCCGGTTGGGAAAGCGTGCCAGATTGCATCGTGCACCGCGGATCTCCGTCGATCGTGGTCGAGGCGAGTCTTGCGGCATGAACAGTCAAAGGGTGTTGGCCCTGGTCGTCTGCGCGGCACCTCCGGTGCTGCGGATCGGTGAACTGATCGACCTGCTGCAGGAAGACGGCTGGGCCGTGTGCCTCACCGCCACACCGACCGCCGCGACCTGGATCGACCGCGAGGCGCTTGCAGAGCAGACCGGCTACCCGGTGCGGGCGGAATGGCGAAGGCCCGGCGAGCCGGAGCCACATCCGCCAGCTACGGCTGTGGCGGTCGCACCGGCCACCTTCAACGTGATCAACAAATGGGCTCAAGGTGTCAATGACACTCTCGCACTCGGCATTCTCAACGAAGCACTCGGAGCCAGCATCCCCGTCCACGCCTTCCCCAACGTAAAGCCTCAATTGGCTGCCCACCCGAGCTACAACCGGCACCTGCAGCTACTCCGAGAGGCAGGCGTCGCAGTGGCACCCCTCAACGCTGAGTCGGACTGGGAGACAGTTATCAGAACGCTCAAGGTCCCGCTATAACGGGGCTGCGCCGCGTCTGGCCAGCATCTACTGTCCACTCGCGCCTTCTCGGTAGGCCGACCAAGCCTGTGCCGCGTCGAGAAGCGGGCCGCGATGAGGTGCAGGACGTGAGCACTGCCGCTGCTCCCCCAGTCGCACCAGTCCGATGGCGAAGGTAGTGACAGCCTCGTCGGACGCCTGCGCCCAGGCCGGGATCTGTCTGGCCCATGCCTCGGCGTCCGCCGGAGTGTGGCCAGCGAGGATGAGGCGTACCAGCATGAACGCGGCGTCGATCCAGGCGGCGCCTCGGCAAGGGGCGGACCAGTCGACAAGCCTGAGCCGGTCGCCGAACAAAAAATTCCGAGGTGTCATGTCGGTGTGCAGCAGGGTGTCCCCGTCGACCAACTCCGGGGCGATGAGCCCGCGCCACCGTATGGTGAACGGCTGCACCTCGACCGGCGGACATGGCGTCAGATCCCGGGCGAGCATGGCCAACAGGTCGGCGACGGCGTCCAGATCCGGGGAGCCGGGATCCAGCCTCGGGTAGCGGCCGGACACGTGCTCGAAGCCGAGCAGAAGCCAGCCGTCACGCTCGACGGTCCAGCGGAGGCGGGGTACGACGTCAGGAAGCCACCGGTTGATCCGGGCTTCCTTGCGATAGAGCCACGCAGTCCGGCTGTCGGCCTGCCCACCCTTGCAGAACACCTGACCTGCGGCAGTGTCGAGCGTGACGGCGAGTTCACAGGAGGCCCCGTCCGGCACGATCTCAGCCCGAATGATTCCGCCGGTATGCCGCTCGACCTCCCGACGCAGTGAGCCGGGGAGGTCGTGCCAGTGGTGGCGGTGGTGCGGCATCGGTGGCCTTCCGGGCGGCGGTCCCAGCCAGCGTAAGCCCGGGACCGCCGTCCGGACGGATCAGCGGGTCGGGCTGTCGTGGCAGCCGGCGTGGCACTGACTGCACTCCGCAGATGCGCCACCCCACAGCTCATGGTCGACTGCGAAGCCGGCGGCGACGATGGCGGCGACCGTCCGGGAGATCGGAGCGCCGATCGGCTCGGGTCCGGAGCGGCGTGAGTCATCCGGGTCAGGTTCAGGCTGGTGATGGATGAACCGACCGGCGAGGCGCTGACAGAACTCGGCGTACTCGCGTGTGTGCAGGATGAACGTGTGCCAGCCGATGTCCACCAGGTCACTCGGACCGAGCGGGTTCGTTGGTGGTGGCGCAGGCGGCGAGAAAGGCGAGCGCCTGATCCAGGATCCGGGCAGGCAGGTCGGCGGCCAGTTCAGGATGGTCGCGGACGATACGGGCGGTCAGCCGGGCGAACAGTTCCTCGGAGACGAGCGTCCGGCCGGTGCTGACTCGGTCGATGGTGAGCATCCTGCTCCTTCCGTCGGATGGTCTCCACGCAGGCTGAGTCCGACCACACTCCGACGACATGACACCGCGAGGATGGTCGATATACGTGACGCGTATACCGCGCGCCCACAAAACCGTTTGAATGGTTAGGCTCGACGGAGCGCAACGGACACAGCCACCCGCGAACGGCGAGGTTGCCGGTGACACCTGCGAACTGCCCCCGCTGCGGAGGACGCCTGGCCCGCGACAACGACAGCGGACGCTGCGCGCCCTGCCACGCGGCTGAACGCGACCGACTCAGCGCGCCGCCGGAGGTGCCTGCGTCGTTCTGGTCGCACCCGCCGCTGCGAGCGGCTCTCGCTGATCGCCACCTCGGGCGGGTGATCCGGGCGTACCGGCACCACCCGTATCACGGGAGGGGAGCGTGACCTCAGGCCGTGGTGGCGGGCTGGTTAGGCATCACGCAAGCACAGCCCAGCCGCGTGGAGAACGGCCCGCAGATGGTGCACCTCGACCGACTCTCACATTGGGCGACCCTGCTGGGTGTTCCTGCAGAACACCTATGGTTCGACGTGGCAGGCCGGGGCCGTCGCTCCGAGAGCATAAGGACACCTCGAACCGTCACCGCCGACAAGGGGCCTGACGAAAGTCGGCGGATGCTCCTAGCGGGAATCGCCGCCGTCGCTGCCGGTGCAGAATTTCTCGGCGGCAGCACTGTCTCACGCCGACGTATCGGCACTGCCGATCTCGCGCGCCTGAACGCCGTGTTGGAGCTCTACTGGTCGGTCGATGCCGAGTGTGGTGGCGGCTTGCTGTACGAGGAGGTGTCCAGGTTCGCCGAGTCGGTCTACCAGATGCTCGACTGGTCACACCCCGCCAGCCTGACACCGCAGCTCGTCGCGGCCGTCGCAGCGGCTCGACAGCTGGCCGGCTGGACCGCCTTGGACGCGGGCCGGCACTCGGCGGCCCAGCGGCATTTCGTCGCCGGTGAACGAGCCGCGCTGACGGCCGATGACCGTCCCTTGACTGCGATGATCCGGTACTCGCAGGCAAAACAGTTGCAGCACCTGCGACACAATCGCGACGCCCTGGCTGCCCTACAGCTCGCTCGCGGGCAGCTCGGGCTGCAGGCGACACCGGCGGTCACGTCCCTGCTGCTGGGCGCGGAGGCGGCCTCACTCGCGGCAATAGGCGATCATCAAGCGGCAGAGCGGACGCTCGGCGAATCCAGTTCGCAGTTCGAGCGGATCCGGCCAGAGCGGGAACCAAGTTGGATGTCGTTCTACGACCGTGGAGAGCTACTGGCCCAGTACGGTCGCGTGTACCGCGACAAGGCCCGGCAGGACAAGAAGCATGGGGCGGCAGCAGTGCGCTTTGTGAGCGACGCGGTCACTGCGTTCGGTCCCGGAAACGTACGTAGCAGCGTGCTCAACGAGGTCGGACTGTGCAGCGCGCTCTTCCTCGCTGACGAACCTGAGCAGGCGCTGGCCGTTGGGCGCCGCATGCTGCAGCAAGCTCAGAGCATGAGCTCAGTGCGGGTAATCGATCGGGTGCACAACCTGCGCCGTGATATGGGACGGCACCGGGAGCTCCCAGAAGTTGCCGCCTTTGCGCAGGATGTCGCCACTCTCGAAGCTCGGCGGTGAGCATGCGGGCGAAGGGCCGGTTCACCGAGGAAGCGATGACAGAAGCCATGCGGCAGATCGCCGCCCGGCTAGACGTCCCGACCGGAGATGCTCGACTACTCCAGCTCGCGAACAACGCTGTCTTCGCCCTCCCCGACCCAACGTTGGTCATCCGGATTGCCCGAACCCATCGGCTCCGGGACCGAGTAGCGAAGGTCGTTGCCCTCGCCCACTGGTTTGCGCTGATGAACGCACCCACGATCCGGCTCGCCCCGGCAGCTCCGGAACCGATGGCCGTGGGCGATCTGCTCGCCTCTGTGTGGACCTATGTCCCACCCACACCCCCGGGTCCCACCGTCGACGATCTCGGCCAGGTCCTACGGGAGTTCCATGCACTTCCCGTTCCGTCGATCGAGCCCCCCGAGTGGGATCCGATCGGTGATGCGCGTCGTCGGTTGGCCGACGCGGAAGGGCTCAGGCAAGACGAGCACGACTTCCTCTCGACGTGGTGCGACCGCCTGGAACCCCAGTTGACAGCACTGAGGCAGCGGACGGCCTCGGGACTCATCCATGGGGATGCTCACGTCGGCAACCTCCTCAGGGAGCCCTCCGGACGCGTCGTCATGTGTGACTTCGACGCCACGTGCCTCGGCCCATGGCAGGTCGACCTTGCTGCTGTAGCCGCCAACGAGACCCGCTTCGGTGAGGTCGGTTACCACGCCAGGATGGTCGCCTCCTACGGCGTCGACGTCACTACCGATCCGTGCTGGCCGCTGCTCCGCGACGCCCGCGAGCTGAAGATGATCGCTGCCGCCACGCCACTCCTGGCAACCTCCTCGGCCGTCGCCGCTGAGTTCCGGTGGCGCGTCAGGTCGGTCCAGGAAGATGATCACGAAGCGCGATGGACACCATTTGCCGACCTCGAACGCTAGTCAACGAACAGGCGTGATCACCACCCAACCACGAGGTAGCGAAAGCGCACCCGCACGATCAACTTCTCGACCGGTCGGCCGAGATGAGATGGCCACCGAGGTGGTCGATCTCGATTCGAAGATTAAAGAAACTGTCCGACATGCGACAATACGATGCCTCGACTACTGGACATGCACGTTCTTTTCACCACGAAAGCTGCGACTGTCGGGCGATCGCACGGATGCCAATACCCTGGATCGCTGGCTAGGGTTTCGGCTCCGCACTCGTCTACCTCTTAGGACAAACGTGGGAATCCTCAAGGAGATGCAGCGGGCGCACGCACGTCAGGTACGCGCTCAACGGCATGCTCAGACTGCGGCTTACCGGCATCACCAACAGTTGCAGCGCGAGGCGGAGCGGGCCAAGAGGGAAGCCCAGCGCGCCGCTCTAGTGAATGAACGCGAACGCAAGCGGCTGTACGCCGAGGCGCGTAGCGCAGAGGTGGCCGCCATGAACGCGGACCTTGAGCTTCGCCTTGGCGCGTTGGACAACCTCTTGGCCGCGACGCTCGAGGTAGATGATCATATTGACTTTAGCCAACTCAAGAAGACTGTCGCCCATCAGCCGTTCACCCCTGGAAGGCTCGGCACCCCTGCGCCACCGCCGGACTGGCGCCGCTTTGAACCATCACCACCGACGGGTCTGAGCAAGCTGTTCGGGGGCCAGGCCAGGTACCAGCAGCAGCTCGCCGTCGCGCGGCACGCGTTTGCCCAATCTCAGTCGGAGCACGCGACCGCCGAGGCCGACCGCCAGCGGAAGCTCGCTGCCGCACAGCAGACCTATCAGCGCCGCTGTGCTAAGGCCGACGCGGACGCTGCCGCCCACAACGCCGAGATTGACAAGTTCGCCGTCGCGTTCGCCGCCGGGGAGCCCGGGGTGGTTGTCGAGTACTTCAGCATGGTCTTCGGCAACTCGGTTTACCCCGACGACTTCCCACAGCAGTACCGACTGGCATACGTTCCTGAGTCCCGTCAGCTGGTCGTGGAGTATCACCTGCCGACGCTCGATGTCGTCCCACCTGTACGGGAGTACCGCTACGTCAAGGTCCGTGACGAGATCACCGCGACGGCTCGGCCAACAAAGGAGATCAAAGAACGCTACGCGAACATCGTCGGTCAGGTCACGCTGCGTACCGTGCACGAGCTCTTCGAGGCCGACCGCTCTGGCCTCGTAGACACGATAGTCTTCAACGGCATCGTCGACACCACGGATCCACGCACTGGGGTTAACGTGCAGCCCTGTCTGGTGACGCTTCGGACCACGCGCGACGTCTTCGCCGGACTGAACCTCGCTGCGGTCGACCCCAGCGCCTGCCTGCAACACCTCAACGCATCCGTGTCGAAACGCCCGGCCGAGTTGGCACCCGTCCGCCCCGTGCTCGAGTTCGACATGGTCGACAAGCGCTTCGTTGACGAGGTTGACGTGCTGGCTGACCTCGACCAGCGGCCAAACCTGCTGAAGCTGAGTCCCACCGAGTTCGAGAGCTTGATTCAGAACCTCTTCGCGAAGATGGGGCTAGACACCAAGCAGACGCGCGCCTCCCGCGATGGTGGAGTCGACTGCGTCGCCTTCGATCCTCGGCCTATCTTCGGCGGCAAGGTAGTCATCCAGGCCAAGCGCTACCGCAACACCGTCGACGTTTCGTCGGTCCGGGACCTCTTCGGCACGCTGCAGAATGAGGGCGCTTCCAAGGGCATTCTGGTGACCACCAGCGGCTACGGACCCGCGTCGTACGAGTTCGCCTCCGGGAAGCCGCTTGAGCTGATCGACGGATCCAACCTGCTCTTCCTGCTCGCCGAACATGCGGAGGTGCAGGCCCGGATCGATCCAAGCGAGCTGAGCTGATCGATGGTGGCTAACACTGAGCGCCCGCGGCCGACCACGATCATGCACTTCACGCATATCGATAACTTGCCGCGCGTCGTGAAAGCCGGCCGACTCTTCTCGGACACCAGCGTCGGCCCGCAGTTGGCGACCAACGTTGGCGCCGCAGAAATCAAGGCTCGCCGACGGCATCGACCCGTCCCTTGCCCACCCTACGGCTTCGTCGCTGACTACGTGCCGTTCTACTTCGCCCCACGCTCCCCCATGATGTACCGGATTGCGTGCGACCATCGGGACGGCAAGCTGGGTTGCTACCCGGGCGGCGATGATCCGCTCGTCTACCTGGTCAGCTCGGCAGAACAAGTTCATGCTGCCAGGCTCAGCTGGGTGGCGAGTGACGGCAACTGTGCCGTCGGGCTCACCACCTTCACGACCGTGCTCGGTGAGCTGGCGACCCTCGTCGACTGGCCGTTGATGCGGGCAAGGTTTTGGAGGGATGGCGATGAGGACATGGACCGGATGCGTCGACGGGCGGCCGAGTTCCTGGTGCATCGAGAGTTTCCCCTCAGCCTGCTCGCCGGTTACGTCGTGCGGACGATGGATCGGCAGGAGCAGGTGAGGCAGGTCTTTCGTGACGCTGGCATGATCGAGCCGTACGTTGATGTCAGACCAGACTGGTACTACGGATACAAGCGGGGGGAGGTGTAGCGATGATCATTCCGAGTCGGGGCAATCTGCTGACCGCCGATGCCGACGCGCTGGTTAACACCGTGAACACGGTCGGAGTGATGGGCAAGGGCATCGCACTCCAGTTCAAGCGCGCTTACCCGGCCAACTACGCGGCCTACCGGACGGCATGCGCGAACAACGAGGTCGGGCTTGGTCGGATGTTCGTGTTCGACTCGACCCGCCTCGGCCCCCGCAGATACGTGATCAACTTCCCCACCAAGGGTCACTGGCGGGCCAACTCCAAGCTTCCCGACATCCAGGCCGGCCTCGCTGATCTCGTCCGCGTCGTACGCGAACGGCAGATCACCTCGATAGCGGTGCCCGCTCTAGGTTGTGGCAACGGTGGGCTTGCCTGGGGTGATGTTCGTCCGGTCATTGAGCGGGCCTTTGCGGAGCTTCCCGAGGTGCGGGTGCTGCTCTTCCCACCGGAGGGGGCACCGGATCCGGCCGATATGCCAGTAGCGACCGAGAAGCCCTCGCTGACCCTTGGGCGGGCCACTCTGCTACGGGCCGTTGACAATTACCTACAACGCGCGCGAGCTCTCGAACCACGCGACGGTGTCACACTCCTCGAGATTCAAAAGATCGCCTACTTCCTTCAGGTTCTAGGACAGCCGCTACGGCTAAAGTTTAGTCGCGGCAGATACGGCCCCTACGCCGAAAACCTCAACCACGTCCTTGACCGGTTGGAAGGGCACTACCTCAGCGGCTTCGGTGATAGGTCGGCACGAGTCGAGGAGCTTCAACCGATCCGCCTCACGGCCGGCGCCGTCGAAGCAGTCAGTAGGTTCTGGGCAGCCCAAGGCCCGCCGCCCCCAGAAGCGTTGAAGCAGTTCTCGCGACTCGTCGAAGGCTTCGAAGCTCCCTACAGCATTGAATTGCTGGCCACCGTGCACTACGCGGCCTCGTTACACCCACCGACCAATGACCTCGCCGAGTTGACCGAGCGAGTCCGTAACTGGAGTGGCCGCAAGGCACGGATCTTCACACCTCCACACATCAAGTTGGCCTACGACCGGCTGCAGACATCCAGTCTGCTACCGGCAATGAATCCCGCGTGATACTCGGTGGTGTCAAGTCGTCACCACGCCGCGCGAATCAGCAGACAACGAGAAGTGACGGTGCTTCCGGGTGACTGACCTTGAGCGGGGTGTCTACGAGCACGTCGTCACCCGCGAACTCGCCGAGCGGCTGCGGCGCGTCGACCCCGCGCTGGTCCAGCACGGGAAGCTCGACCCGGCTGACGCCCCGGATGCCCTCGCCCGTCACATCGCCACCCTCGCTCACCGCGCCCTGCACGCCGTCGGCGGTGGTGACGACAAGCTCCACCGTCAGGTCGAGTTGGCCAACCGCATAGCCGACACCATCGCCGCCCTGAGCCCGCAGGCAGCCACCGTCGATGACCAGGTCACCGACGCGAAGTACCTGCTGCACGCCATCGCCGCACCGCCGACCGCGCCCGCCTTTCCGCAGCGGCCCACCACCCCGCTCTCCACCGGCGCGCTGCTGGTCAACGGCCGGCATCAGCCGCGTATCGGCCACGAGGTCACCCACGAGATGGCCTCGGCGGTGCAGGTGGACCTGCTCTGCGCGTTCATCAAGTGGCACGGTCTGCTCCAGGTGCAGGGCGCGATCCGCGAGCTGATCGACCGTGGCGGTCGGCTGCGGGTCATCACCACGACGTACCTCGGTGCGACCGACCAGCGCGCCCTGGACCGACTCGCTGAGTTGGGTGCTGAGATCAAGGTGTCCTACGAGACCCGGACCACCCGCCTGCACGCCAAAGCCTGGCTGTTTCGCCGCAACAACGGCATGACCACCGCGTACGTCGGCTCCCTCGGACCTGTCGAAGACGGCGCTGATCGACGGGGTGGAGTGGAACGTCCGGATCTCGGACGTCGAGCAGCCGTACGTCATCGACACGTTCACCGCGACGTTCGAGGACTACTGGCACGATCCGGCGTTCGAGGACTACGACCCGGGCCAGGACGCCGACCGGCTGCGCACCGCGCTGCGTGGCGAGCGCCGTGACAAGGTCCATGGTCGGTGGCGGAACCTGGTGGTGATGGCCACCGGTACGGGCAAGACGGTGGTCGCGGCGCTCGACTACCGCCGGCTGCACCGGGAGAAGGCGGTCGACTCGCTGCTCTTCGTCGCGCACCAGGAGCAGATCCTGCGGCAGAGCCTGGCGACGTTCCGGCAGGTCATGGGCGACGGCAGCTTCGGCGAGACGCTCGTCGGGGGCCGGGCGCCGCAGAACTGGCGGCACGTCTTCGCCTCCATCCAGTCGCTGCACCGGCGGGAGATCGATCCCGAGGCGTACGACATGGTGATCGTCGACGAGTTCCATCATGCGGAGGCACCGACGTACGCCCGGCTGTTGGAGCGGCTTCAGCCGCGCGTACTCCTGGGATTGACGGCGACGCCGGACCGCAGTGACGGCGGCGACGTGCGGCGGTGGTTCGATGGCCGCGCCGCCGTGGAGCTGCATCTGTGGGAGGCGCTGGAGCGGCGACTCCTGGCACCGTTCCAGTATTTCGGCCTGCACGACGATGTGGACCTGTCGCAGGTGGGGTGGAAACGCGGGCAGGGGTACGACCCGGCGGAGCTGGACGGCGTCTACACCGGCAACGACGCGCGGGCGCGGATGGTGCTGCGGGCGGTACGCGACGACTTCCCGTCCCTGCCGAGCGGCTGCCACACCCAGCTCGACCGGGTGGCCAAGGACATTGTGCTGCGCAATCTGCGCTCGGCACTACCCACGTCGAGGCCGGGCCTGCTGGCCGAACTGCGCCAGCTCGGGAACGTGAGCCTGGCCGAGTACCTGCGCGAGGCCGGCGTGGAGATCGAAGACGTCTACCGGTCGGCGAGCATCGGCGAGGCCTTCGGGGCGAATTTCACATCAAGCTTGCGGTCCAGGGCGCGAGCGAGCCGCTCGAGAACGGCCAAGGTGGGAACGGTGCCTCCAGCCTCAAAGCGGGCTACCGCAGACTGCGTCATCCCTGCGGCGCCGGCTAGCTGACTCTGGCTCCAGCCACTGCGTTCCCGGAGGTGCCGCACCTCCTGACCAAGCTCGAAAGCCAGGCGCGTCGCCTCGTACGCCTCCGCCACACCGGGCTCCGTCATCCGGCGTTCCCGCAGGTCGTTCCAGTCAACCCGATCGGCCATCACTCTGCCCCCTCGACCACGATATGCCGTTCAGCCATACAGCGCTCAAGCTCTTGGCGCGCCCGCTCGATCTCCCGATCCTCGCGCATCCGAGTCTTCCCAAACACGGTCTACAGGATGATCCTCCGACCGGAGGCCATCCAGTAGGTCACGCGCACCGCGTCGCGATCCAGGTAGAACCGCAGCTCCCTGAGCTTGCCGTCGATCTGCCTGGTATACGGCTCGCCAAGCAGCACGCCTTGCTCCGCCAACAGATCGATGTAGAACGCGGCTCTTGCGAAGTACTCGCCCGGCAACTCCTCCAGCCAGTCTCGGACTTCCGGTTCCAGCTCCACGCTCCCCCAGGTCATAGCATCGATGCTATGTCCTGAGCGAGCACCACGTCAGCCCCGGACCAAAGGAGCCGAGGTTGATCTGCCGCCCGCACCAGCAGTGTCAAGCATCCTTGACGTGACAAGGTTGCTTGACATCGGAGGTGCTGGTTGCGGAACGATCTCCGTGAACTGCGGCAGGCTGCCGGGCTGTCCCAGCGGAAACTGGCCGAGGCCCTGGACGTCTCGCGGCAGACGATCAACTCGATCGAGACCGGTCGCTACGACCCATCGCTACCCCTGGCCATCGCCATCGCCCGCCACTTCCACCGCACCGTAGAGGAGATCTTCCATGTCGACTGAGGATCGCAGCACGACTGAGGGGCACCACACGACTGACGATCGCAGCACGACCGAAGGTCGCAGCACCCTGCGGAAACTGGCGGTCGGCGGCATCCTGCTGGCGGTCGTGGCGCTGATCGTCACCGTGGGGTTGCTGCTGCGGGAGCACGCGCCCGGCAACATGGGTGTCGGGTTCCTCCAGGGAGCAGCGGTCGGGCTGCTCGCCCTCCTGCTGATGGTCTGGCGGCTGAGCAAACGACCGGACCGCGCCACCACGTTCGAGCGGGCCTGGTCGCAGACCGGGGACGAACGCGACGACGCCATTCTGACCCGGGCCCTGGCCGTGCTGGGTCTGGCCGCGTTCCCGCTCACCTCGGTGGCGGCCGTCGCCGTCGCGCTCGGTGTCGAGCCGAGCATGGTGTTCGCGCTGCTGCTCTTCGCCGAGATCGTCGTCGGCGGTGTCGCCTTCGTAGTGATCAACCGCCGGAACTGACCGGGCCGGACCCGGCACCCCGGGAAGCAGGCTGTCCCGTGAAGGACACCGGATCGTAGGTGCCGGGTGGCGTGTGTGCGGTGCAGCGGCGCAGCCGGTCCGCGGCCATCCGGCCACCGACCGCCAGAACCGTACCGTTCGACGGCCGTGAGGCCGTACGCGCTACAGGTGGGCGTGAAGCGGCACCGTCCCGGCCATCGGTGGGACAGCCACCGGCCAATCATCGACTTCGACTATGTCAAGGCTTGATTGATAGATGCACTTGTGCAAAGGATACGAGGGCGCTCGATCAGCGTGCGTAGATCCATAGCCCCTGGCCAACCGGGGTCGAGTGGGTCTGTCGGCTATGAGGAGGTTCTGTGGCTCGACGCCGCTTTGCGGGGATAGCAGCCTGCGCCATCGTCCTACCGTTCTTCGTCGTCGCCCAGCCGGCGGCGGCCAGTCCGAGCACCGAGGCGGCCCAGCCCGCTCCGGCTCCGGCGACCGGGATCGCCAGCGACGTCCGTGACCTCACCCGGAAAGACTTCACCTTCAACGGCAAGCCCGTCGAGGTGCCCCGGCAGTATCAGCCGCAGGCGCAGCGCAAGTCGGCGCAGGCCGCCGAGACGCCGCCGGTGGGCACGGTACGGCAGTGGCTCGCGCTCGACGACTATCAGGGCGTGATCTACCTCAAGGACTACACGCTGCGCGGCGTGGGCGACCACATCGAGGTCTGGGTCGCCAACGACACCGAGTTCCCGGAGGGCGACTGCCGCCGGCAGATCGCGAACTCGACGGTGGTCACCGACGCGCAGGTGACCCGCCTGGTCGACGAGTTCGACACCAACATGTATCCGAAGTCGACGGCCGCGTTCAGCACGCCGCCGGACCGGGACGGCAGCAACGCGCAGCTCGACGGCGACTTCACCGGCGCCGGCAACCGTACGGTGACGCTCGTCGACAACGTCCGGGACGACAACTTCTACGACTTCCCGGCCGCGCCGACGTACATCGCCGGGTTCTTCTTCTCGCTCTTCAACGAGTTGCTCGACCGCAACATCATGACGGTCGACGCGTACGACTGGGCGCATCGGACCGGCGTCAACCCGCCGAACGAGCCGACCGACGACCTGTGCACCAGCCGGCCGGCTCGTCCCAACCTGTACGAGTCCACGTTTATCCACGAGTGGCAGCACCTGGCGCACTACTACACCGACCCGTTCGAGAGCATCCTGATCAACGAGGGGCTCTCCGACTTCGCCCAGACGCTCGGCGGCTACAGCGACGCGGCGGCCCGGATCGACCAGCCGGGCGCGGACAGTCACATCTACTGCTTCCAGGGCTTCGGAACGGTCCGCACGGACTACAACACGAATCCCCGGGACTGTGGCGGGCCGGAGAACTCGCTGAACCTGTGGAACGAGGGCGGCAACCCGAACGCGGTACTCGCCGACTACGGCAACGCGTACTCGTTCACGTTGTTCCTCTACGACCGGTACGGCCTGGACTTCATCTCGCGGCTGCACCGCGACGGCGACCTTCAGGGCCTGGCCAGCCTGGAGGCCGCGCTCGCCGACGAGGGGGTCACCGATCTCTACGGCGTGATCCACGACTACCAGACGATGAACCTGGTCGACCGGATCGTCGGCAACTCGAAGCTCGGCGTGATGCTCGGCCGGGACAAGCGCAAGGTCACCTCGGCCAGCCTGAACGCCACGGTGAACCTGGCCAACCCGGCCACGCACGCGATGCCGGGCGCGGCGCCGAACGGTGCCGACTACGTCCAGTTGCGCAAGGCGAACGGCAAGCCGCTGAGCCGGGGCGAGCTGCGGTCGATCACCTTCAAGGGCGCCGAGACGCTGCCGGCGGTGCCGCTGGCCTGGACGACGGTGACCGACGACCCGGACCGTCCGGGCAACGCGGTGCTGTGGTCGGGCAACGGCAACAGCCTCGACGTCGCCGCGGTGACGCCGGTGAGTGTGCCGGCCGCCGACCCGACGCTGACCTTCCTGGCCAAGTACGGCGCCGAGGCCGGCTACGACTACGGCTACGTCAGCGTCTCGACCGACGGTGGCAAGAGCTACACCGCCATCGAGGGCGACAAGACCGTCGCCGGGCCGTACGGGCCGTCGCTGAACGGCACCACCGACGGCTTCGAGCCGCACTCGTTCGACCTGTCGGCGTACGCGGGGCAGGACATCCTGCTGAGCTTCCGCTACGTCAGCGACGGTGGGGTCAACGAGGGTGGCCTGCGGGTCGACGACATCACGGTCGGCGGCACGCTGGTCAGCGACGGGTCGAACCTGGATGCGTTCGACTCGCCGTCGGAGGTCTCCCCGACGCCGGTCGCGAACTGGAACGTCCGGTTCGTCGGCTTCGACGAGAAGCTTCGGACGGCCCTGCAGTTCGAGGTCGACGGCAAGTCGGGCTTCACGCTCGGGCTGGTGCAGACGGCGTTGCTGGCAGCCTTCCCCACGGTGGTCGCCATCGTCGCCTACGACGAGCCGACCGAGCAGGTCACGCAGTACGCGCCGTACCAGTTGACGGTGAACAAGGTCGTGCAGCCCGGCGGTGCCCCGCTGAGCTGACCGACCTTCGGTGAGGACTCCCGGTGCCGTGGTAGCGGCACCGGGAGTTCCGCGTCCGGGGCCTTCCTCAGGCGGCAAGGCGGCCCCGTGCCGGGCTAGATTGCCGGCCGGCCCGCGAGACGTCCTACGGCGGGTACGCCGGCTACTTCGCCGATCCGGACGGCCACCTCTGGGAGATCGCCTGGAACCCGGGCTTCCCGATCGCCGCGGACGGGACGATCACGGTGCCGGATTTCGGGCCACCACGATGACCATTCCCTGCGTCTGCTCCTCGGTCAGCATGTGGCGCCACCCCTGTTCGAGTTCGGTGTCGGTGAGCGGCGGCCGGTCCGGAGTGCCCTTGAGGGTCGGCGCGAAGACGTCGAGAATCTGGTGCACCTCCGCCGGCACCGGGTTGTCCCGGGCGTACCGGCGCAGTTCGAGGTAGGTCCACATGCTGCTGTACTTCACGTGGTCGGTGATGTCGGTGACCTCGTCGAGCAGGATGCCGGCCTGCGCAGCGATCTCCGGGTAGTCCTCCGCGCCGATGGGGGCTGCGGTGACCCGCCAGGAGTCGTGCACCCTGACCAGGGTGTCATCGGAGCGCCCGTGCGGGCCCTCCCGGACGGTGAAGTCGGTCAGCACGATGCGCCCGCCGGGGCGTACCACTCGGGCCATCTCGCGCAGCGCCCGCACCCGGTCGGGCACGTGGACGATCGACTCGAACGCCATCGCGTGGTCGAAGGAGTCGTCGGGGAAGGGCAACGCGGCCATGTCGGCCTGTTCGAAGCGCACCCGGTCCGCCACCGCCTCGGCGTGGGCGAGCTCGTTGGCCAGGCGGACGTCCTGTTCGCTGACCGAGATCCCGACGACCTGGGCCCCGCCCGCCTGGGCCAGCCGTACGCCGGGCCGGCCCAGACCGCAGCCGGCGTCCAGCACCCGCTCGCCCGGCCGCGCGGCGACCCGTTCGATCATCATGTCGGTCAACCGGGCGCTGGCCGTGGCGAAGTCGCTGTCGTCGTCGGGCCCGGTCCAGTAGCCGTGGTGCATGGAGCCGCCCTGGACCCGGGCGACGATCGAGTTCACCTGGTCGTAGAACGCGCCGACGGATTCCGGCGTCGGCCCTTTGATTCCAGTGTGCACCGCTGTCACCGCTTCCTTTTTGTCAAAAGTGCCGGGTCGGAAACACGCCACTGTCCGGTTCGATGATCAAGCGTTGCAGCACCTCACCTCCCGATCGCCATCGGCGCGGCGGGGACGCGTGATCCCTTTTCGCGGAAAGTCGATCAGGTGACCTGAACCCCGGCTTAGTGGAAACGATGTTCAGGAAGGCCACTGTAATCGGGACACCCGACCCGGTCAAGGAATTGGATCTGTCGGCAAAGCGCGGCTCTGCCTCGCTTCTTGTCAAAGCATTGAGCTCCGACAAACTAATAGAAAGTTCCGCATCGGACTCGGAAGTACCACGACTCCATGACCAGCGGGCTGCGGCGGGTCAGCGGCGGCGGGTCCGGGCCAGGGTGAGCACGACCAGCAGCGAAGCGGCGGCCGCGCCGCTGACCATCACGGCCATCGGCACCGCGCTGCCCTCGCCACCGAGCCCGACCAGCGGTGCGGCGCCGGCCGCGATCACCGCCTGGAGGCCGCCGAGCAGGGCGGCGGCCGTGCCGGCGTGCGCGGAGTGCCGTTCGAGGGCGAGGGCGGTGCCGTTGGGCATCACCGTGCCGAGCGACCCGAGGAAGAGGAAGAGGGCGACGACGACCAGCGGCAGGGCGCCGAGCAGTGCCCCGACGAGCAGGACGAGCGCGGAGAGCAGACCGAGACTCAACCCACAGATCAGCAACGGCCGGGGGTCGAAGCGGTCCAGCAGCCGGGCGTTGAGTTGGCCGACGGCGACGAAGGCCAGGGCGTTGAGCCCGAAGATCAGGCTGAACGCCCCGGCGGAGAGTCCGAAGACGTCCTGGAGGACGAAGGAGGAGCCGGAGAGGTAGGCGAACAGGCCGGCGAAGGCGAGGCCCTGGGTCAGCGCGTACCCGAGGAAGACGCGGTCGGCGAGCAGGGCGCGCCCGGCGGCGGCGGTCGCGGGCAGGCCACCGGTGTTGCGGCGCTCGGCGGGCAGGGTCTCCGGCAGCCGCCACGCGACGGCGGCGGCGATCAGCACGCCGGCCAGGGCCAGGGCGAGGAAGATGGTGCGCCAGCCGCCGAAGCCGAGCACCAGGCTGCCGAGGGCGGGCGCGGCCATCGGGGCGATGCCGAAGATCAGGACGAGCCGGGAGAAGTATTTCGCGGCGGCCCGTCCGCTGTAGAGGTCGCGGACGACGGCGCGGGCGACGACGGTGCCCATGCCGCCGGCGAAGCCCTGGGCGAAGCGGAACGCGGCGAGGGTCTCCGCCGACGGCGCGAGCGCGCAGACCAACGACATCACGACGAACGCGCCAACGCCGACCAGCACCGGCAGGCGACGCCCCCAGCGGTCGCTGAGCGGGCCGGTGACGATTTGCCCGAGAGCCATGCCGACCAGGCAGGTGGTCAGGGAGAGTTGGATCTGCGCCTGGCTGGCGTCCAGGTCGCGGGCCATCTCGGGGAACGCCGGCAGGTAGGTGTCCAGCGACAGGGGCCCGATCGCGGTGAGCGCGCCGAGCAGCAGCAGCAGCCCGACGGCGGCCCGGCCAGTGGGGGCGGCGACCCGCTCCGGCGGCCGGACGATCGGCGCGGCGGTCTGCGGCATCGTGGCCCCCTCGGCGATTGGTTGCGCCGGGCTACGATAGCTCTGCTTACAGAGTTGTTGCCGTGGAGAGGGCCGGACTGTGACCGAAGAGACGCTCGGGCAGCTCAGCGACGCCCTGGGCGACCTGCACCGGGTGCTGCGCCGCACGGCCACCCAACGGACCGGCCGGACCGCCCTGCCGGACGCGCAGGTGGAGGTGCTGCGGCTGGTGCAGCGACAGCCGGGGATGAGCGTTCGGGAGGTCGCCCAGCGGCTCGGCACCGCCCCGAACACGGTGAGCACCCTGGTCGGCGAGCTGACCGCCGCCGGTCTGCTGAGCCGCGACCGGGATCCGGGCGACCGGCGGACCGTCCGACTGACGTTGACCGACACGACGTGGGAGCGGATCGCCGCCTACGGGCAACACCGACGCGACCTGCTCGCCGCCGCGCTGGCCGGGCTGGACGCCGCCGACCGGGAACTACTGCTCGCCGCCGCGCCGGCCCTGTCCCGCCTGGCCGACCGCGCCGCCGAGCAGCGCTGAGCCGCCCGCAGATCCGCGCCTCGGGCCGGCGCCCGGTCAGCCCCAGACGGTACGGCGGACACCGCCGTGCGTACCGCACGCACGCGGGCTGCCCCCGGCCAGGCTGACCATGCCGTCCTTGCACTGCACCAGGTAGCCCCGACCGTTCCAGAATCCGGGTACGCAGTCGAAGTGCTCGCACACGTCACGGGCCGGCTCCCGGACCCGCTCACCGCCGCAGAAGTCGTACCCCATCGGGTTGACCGGGGCGCCGCAGCGCCGTTCCGGTGTCGGCACCTCCCGCCGAGGCGCGGACGAGCCGGTGGCGCGGGGCACCTTCGGCACGCCGGTGGCGGCGACCGGCGCCGGTGTGGCGGCGACCGCCGTGTCCGGACCGGCCGGGTCCGGACCGGAGTTCGCCAGCGCCACCGGCACCATCACGGCCAGCGCGGCGGCGACCACGGCGGTACGCCGGCCACCGGGGATCAGCGCCGACAGCCGGGCCTGGCCGGGGGTGGCGATGCCCGGCCGGGACGGGCGCAGCCGGGCGTGCTCGGCGATCAGCTCGTCGAGCTGCGCGATCACCGCGGCCCGGTGCTCGATCGCGTCGGCGAACGCCAGAGTGAGCACGAAACGGAAGTCGGCTGCCGCGCCGGGGGGCAGCAGCACCCCGGAGCCACGTCGGCGGTCCAGCACCTGGATCAGGGTGACCGGTGCGTGCGGGTCGTGTGCCAGCCCGGTCATCCGCGCGTACGCCCAGTCGCGACGGCCCCGCCCGCCGAGCAGCACCAGCCGACGGCTGGTGATCACGGCCATTCCGGCGTCGGCGACCCGTACGCCCTCGGGGAGGCGCTGGCGCAGCCGGCCGGTCTGCGCGGCCACGGTCAGGTCGGGCGCGGGCAGGACGGCGTTGTGTCGCACCTCGACCAGTTGTGCGGCGGGTACCACCCGCAGCACCGCCTCGTCGGCGGCCAGTTCGAGCGGGAGACCGTTCCCCGCGGTGGCCGAGCCGTGGCACTGCTCCGCGAGCGTCCGCAGGCGACGCAGTTCGTCGTCGCGTCGCCGCCACTCCCCTTCGGCACTGCGGAAAATCCGCCGCCGGCGCTCGTTCTGCCGGCGCGCCCACCGGTACCGCCATGTCGAACCCGTCGAATCAGTCCTTGCCACGCCGACTCCTTCGCCGCGCAGGCCACCTGAATGGGGTGCCACAGTGTCAACGACCTTGGGAACCACCATGGACACGGCCAAGAGCGGGTGAATTACCCGATCGGTGGACTAATAAGGACAAGATGGTGGTTTCGCCGCCCGCCGACAGCAACCGGCTCAGGCCCGGGTGATCGCGTTCGCATGGCTGGCCTCCGCCGGCCCGCCCGCCGGCGCCCCGGACGCCATCAGCGCGACGATCCGCCGCCCCCAGGCAGGGCGGCCTTGGTCAGGACGGCCCGCAGCTCGGCCAGCGCCGCCGGGCGGCCGTAGCGGTAGCCCTGCCCCTGTACGCAGCCGATGGCGGCCACCGCGTCATGCTGCCGCTCGGTCTCCACCCCCTCGGCCACCACACCCAGGTCGAACGCGTCGGCCAGCCGGGTGACCATCTCCACGGTCGCGTACGCCCGCGCGTCGTCGGAGATCCGGGAGACGAACGAGCGGTCGATCTTCAGTTCGGTGGCCGGGATGCGGTGCAGGTAGCTCAGCGACGAGTACCCGGTGCCGAAGTCGTCGATGGCGATCCGGATGCCGAGTTCACGTAGTTGCCCCAGCCGGTCGAGCACCGCGTCGCTCCCCTCGATCAGCGCCGACTCGGTCAGCTCCAGCGTCAGCGCCCGGGGTGCCAGGCCCGCACCGGCGGTGGCCTCGGTGACCGTGGCGATCAGATCCGGGCGGCGCAGGTGCGCGGCGGCGATGTTCACCGCCACCGTCGCGGTCGGGACGCGGTCCTGCCAGGTGGCCGCCGCCCGGCACGCCTCCTTGATGACCCACCGGTCGATCGGCAGGATCAACCCGGTCTCCTCGGCCAACGGCAGGAACCGGGCCGGGCTGAGCAGGCCCAGTCGCGGGTGCCGCCAGCGCACCAGCGCCTCGGCGCTGCGGACCGCCCCGGTGGCCAGGTCCACGATCGGTTGGAACTCCAGGCGCAGTTGCTCCTCGTCGACCGCCCGCCGCAGGTCGGCGATCAGCTCGGCCCGGCTCACCGCCGACTCCCGCAGCGCGGGTGTGCTCCGCCGGTACGCCGACTTGCCCGCCGCCTTCGCCGCGTACATCGCGATATCGGCGTCGCGCAGCAGGTCGGTGTCGGAGATGTGCTGCGGCCCGTACTCGGCGATGCCGATGCTGGCCGACGGGTGCACCCCCACCAACTCCTCGCCCGGTGAGGGTTGCAGCGCGGCCAGCAGCCGTTCCGCCAGGCGTTCCGGCTCGGCGGGCGGGCTGCCGGTGACCAGCACCGCGAACTCGTCGCCGCCGATCCGGGCGATCATCCCGTCGGCACCGACCGCGCGCCGCATCCGCCGGGACAGCCCGGTCAGCAGCGTGTCGCCGGTGGTGTGCCCGAACCTGTCGTTGACCTGCTTGAACCCGTCCAGGTCCAGCAGGAGTACGGCGACCCGGTTCGTGCCGAGCAGCGCCGCGCGCAGCCGACGGGTGAACGCCAACCGGTTGGGCAGCCCGGTGAGCTGGTCCATGTAGGCGAGCTGCCGCAACCGGCCGACCAGCCGCAGGTTCTCGTTGGCCGCCAGTCCCTGCCGCAGGGCGAGCGTCGCCAGCAGCGCCATCATCGCGATGAAGATCGGTTGCGGGACGTAGCCGTCGGGCCGGCTGGCCAGCACCACCGCCACGATCGCCCCACCCACCGGCAGGTACGGCAACGCCACCCGCCACCAGGGCGGCAACGGTGACTCGGCCGCCTCGTCGGGATCGGCCCGGTAGCGGGGCGGCCCGAGTCGGGTCGCCAACCCGATCAGCAGGTAGCTCAGCGGCCAGAGCACGTCGACCAGCCGGCCCGGCTGGTAGGTGCCGGCGGCCGCCAGCGACACGTACGCGGTGTCGCCGACCGCACGGACGGTCAGGCTCGCGCCGAGCAGCGTCAGCACCGGCCACACCGGCCGGCTCGGGCCGATCACCGCGACCAGGATGGTCAACTGCATCAGGTCGAACATCGGGTAGAGCAGGCCGGCGGTGCGCAGCGGCTCGTCGAGATCCGCCATCGCGACATCGCGGAAGATCAGCATCCAGCCGACCGGGATCAGCGCCAGCCCGACGATCACGCCGTCCAGCAGGGTCCGCACCCGCCCCACCGCGGTACGCGGCGCGGTGACCGAACACAGCAGGGCAGCGGTGCCGGTGACGAGACCGGCGACGAACAGCACCCCGACCGGCAGCGTGTGCGGCAGACCGCCACCCACCAGCCGCAGCACCGTCCACAGTGTTCGGCCGATCATCGCCAGGGCCATGGTCGCCGCGAGCAGCAGCCAGAAACACCGTACCGGCGGCTGCCGGCGGGCGGCGCCCAGGCAGGCCAGCGCCGCCCAGCCGGCCACGACGAGCGCGCCGAGGTCGCTGACCAGTGCAGCGCCGGGCAGCTTCAGCAGCAGCCAGGCCGTCTCGACGACGACGGCCAGACCGGCGGCGTACAGCCCCGCCCGGCCGACCCGGTCCCGCCCGGGCCACCGCGCGGCGGTCCGCCCGACGTCCTCTCGCGACACAGCGCTCGCTCCGGCTCTCTCTCGGCCCATCCGTTCATCCACATGCGCCGCCCGGCGCGCAACCATCTTCACGTACGGTGACCGCCCGGTACGCCACGACCCGCCGTGAGGGTTCCTCCGGGTTCATCGACGGTGTAAGGAAGGGACCCTTTCTATCGCCTGGTGTATAGAAAGGGTCCCTTCCTTACACCTCGTCGCGGTCCGGTCCGGACGACGGCTCGGCCAACGGCGGGTCGGCGGTGGGTGGGCCGCCGTGGGTCCACGGGGTCTCCGCCACGGTCGGGAACGTCCCGCTCGGCACGAACGCCTCGCTGAGCGTGGTGTAGCAGAGCCGCTGCCCCACCTCGGGCACGCTGCCGGGGCTCGCGGTCAGCCCACGGCCCATCCCGCCGGACAGCTCCAGCACCACCTCGGTCTTGCCCTCGGCGGTCGGGGTCACGAAGACCACCCGGGCCTTCTGTGCCGGCCGTGCCGGGTTGCACAGGCTCGCGCCGACCGGCACCAGCACCGGTTCGGTGGTCACCAGTTGGATGCGGGGGCGCAGCACCGGGCGGCGTCCGGTGTCGTCCACCCGCGTCGGGTCGACCAGCACCACCTCGCCGACGAACGCCTCACCGGTCAGCCGGTACTCCGCCATCACCAACGGGTCGTCGTAGGCGCGCTGCACGGCGTAGCTCGCGCCGGCCCGTTCCAGGCGGTGCAGCCGGGTGGCGGCGGCCACCGCGCCATCGCGGCTGGGCTGCGGCGCACCGCCCTCGTCGACGCGGTCGGCGTGGGCGGTGAAGGCGTCCCGGTCGCCGGTCCACCGGGCCGCCACCCGGGCACCTGGCGGCAACGCGCGCAACAGCCCCAGGCCGCGCCACATCAGGTCCCAGGTGGGGGTCAGCTGGTCGCGCAGCAACCTCTCCAGCTCCGCGTACGCCTCGGCGCGAGCCGCCTCGTCCGCGTCGGCCGCCGCGTACGCCTCGATGGCCGGGGCGAGCAGCCGGTTATCGAAGTCGGGATCGGTGGCCGGTCCGGCGGGCGGGCACACCGCCGGGTCCTCGGCCCGGGCCGCCGCCTCGGCGCCGGTCAGCCCGGCCGGCGGGGCGATCCAGCCGAGCAGCGCCGGCAGGTGCAGGTCCTCCACCGCGCTCTGCCCGGTCGCCCAGTGCATGCTCAGCGCCTGGGTCAACGCCAGCAGCGTCGCCGAGCCCGGATGCTCCGCGCGTTCGGCGAGGAAGGTCAGCCATCGGCCGAGCAGCGGCACCGATGCGGGGACCGGGTGGTCGCCGTCGAGGCGACGGAACCGCGTGGCGCGACCGAGCAGCCGCAGGAACGTGACGCCGGCCGGGTTCGGCACCACCAGTTGCGGGGCGTCGAGGTACCGCTGCCGGACGTCCTTGCCCCGGTCGACCGCGACCGTCTCGGAGCCGAGGCGATGCGTGTCGATGTAGGGCAGCAGGATGTCGGCCAGCGCGGCGGCGAACCCGAACCGCTGGTCCCGGTTGCGCGGCTGCGGCACGACGAGCAGGTGTCCCCGGCCCGGTGCGGTGCCGACCATCGCCGCCAGCGGGGCGTTCGCCTCGCCCGCCATGGCCAGCGGCACCAGCACCAACGGCCGGGCCGACAGGTGCACGTGCCGTACGGTGGCCACCGGCTGTGCCACCCCGGCGGCCACCGCCTGCGCCGCCGCGAGCGCGCGCAGCGTACTCATGCCGATGCTCCACCGGGCGCGGGCCGGGCCCGGTGCGGACGCCTCACGCCGACCCGGCCAGGGCGTCGGCGCGCAGGCGGGCGGCGGTCCGCAGCAACGCGGCGGCCTGCTCCTGCTCCGGGTCGGCGGCGGGTTCGCCACCGGCGAGCGCCAGGACTCGATCCACGTCCTCGATGCCGCCGAGCGCCTCCCGCACCGGGCGACCGAGCGCACCGGTGTGTCCGCCCGCCTCGTCCCGGCAGAAGTACGCCAGCTCGCAGCTCGCCAGGCAGTCGGGGGCGTAGCGGGCCGGCACCCCGCCCAGCGAGGCGAGCAGCGCCGACGCATCGGCGGCCGGATCGGCGGTGAAGTCGGCCGGTACGCCGTCGAGCAGCGTGTCCAGCCGGTCCATCCGGTCCAGTTGCCGGCGTACCGCCAGCAGTTGCTTGCGCACGTCGAGCAGGTGCGCCACCGGCTGGTTGGTGAAGTCGCGCGGGCACACCAGCACCACCTCGTGCGACACCGACTCCGGCGGCTGACCGGCGGCGACGAGCAGGTCCCGCAGGGCCAGCACGTACACCGCGGACTGGATTGCGGCGGCGGCCAGCTTGGCCGGGTCGGCCTGGCCGTCGATCACCGGGAAGGACTTGACCTCGACCACGTGGAACCGGCCGCCGAGCCGCGCGGCCACCAGGTCCGGCTCCAGATGGACCCGCTGCCCGGCGACGTCCAGGGCGAGCATCGGGTGGTCGAACAACGCGGCCGAGTCGTCGGGGCCGTCCGGCGCGGCGGTCAGGAGCGCGGCCGAGCGTCGCTGGCGGGCCGCCATGTCGTCGCCGTCGCCGAGCGCCGTCCACCGCGCCGGGGCCGGCACAGGTACGCCCAACCGCTCGGCGACCAGCCGCAGCAACTCGGCGCCGCCGTCGGCCTTCACCTGTGCCTCGAACGCGTTGCCCCGGGTGATGGCGAACCGGGACTGCCCGAACCGGGCGGGGAAGCCGATCCGCTCGGCCAGCAGTGGCTTGTCCACTCCGGCGCCGTCCAGCACCGCCCGCCGGGTGCATCCCGGGTTGCCGGTCAGCGCGGCGATCGTCCGGGCGTTGTGCCGACGCGGGGGGAGTCCGCCCCGGATCGCGGCCAGTCGCTGCTCGCTGCTCGTCACGACAGGCCACGATAGCCGCGCCGACCCACCGGCCCGGCCGACCCGCCACGACGTCACCGGCACCTTCGCGCTACGTGGTGTTTGCGACACTGTCTGCGGCATCGAGGCATCGCGATCCAAGGAGTCCCACGTCGTGTTCCCCGACCTGTACGCAACTTCCGCGCAGGTACTTCCGGTATTGATGCTCGCCTTGCTCTGGGAGTCCCGATTCCTGGAGCGAATTCAGACGCAACCCCGGCGGCCCCGGAGTGAGGACCCGGTGCACGGCGTACGGTTCTGGACCAGACGGCGGGTCGGCCTCTACGCCGGTTTCGTGGCGACCACGAGCGTGGCCGGCACCGCTCTCGCGGTCCTGGTGCTGGCCGGGGTGCTGCCGGACGCCCCGGCGCTGCGGGTGGTCGTCTGCGGATGCATCCTGTTGGCGCTCGCTACGCTGCTGACCCGCACGCTGATCGACATCGCGCAGGCCACCGCCCCGACGGCCGCGCCGACGCCGACCCCGTCGGCGGAGGTGCCGGAGCCTCGATCGACCGACGATGTCGGAAAGAAGACAGCGGCGTAGTCTCCGCAAGAAGGTCCACTTCGGACATCGGTGATCTATCGCCACCGTTGGGGGCGTCGTCCCGAAAACAAAGGGCAACTCGGCCCTTGCCTCGGCCGGTAACCTGGCCTTTGCAGAACAGTCGGAAACGTTCGACAGACCGGATGGTCCATGACCCATCTTCCACTGCCGGGCGAAAATCAGCGCCACCGCATCGAGAGGGAGCTGGTCGACATGCTCGCCGCGATGCCGCTGATGGGGCATGCGGATAGTCGCCGGCAAATGGTGCAGCGCCTGCGCCGGGAACTGCACGACGGCGATCAGTTCAACGACGTGGCCAATCCACGGGGCCAGAGCCTGGAGATCGCGAAAGCCTGCCTCGGCGAGCCGCCCGAGGTGGCCGTCCTGGTCGAAATGGTGCGACTGTTCGACCCCGCCGCCGACGAGCTGCCCGACCTGGAACGGCTGCGCTACGAGGCGGACGCGGTCGGCGTGCTGGCCGACAGCGACTGGTCCGAACTGCGTACCGCGTTGCTGGCCGTCCGGCTGGCCCCGCTGACGCGACTGTTGCAGCGGGCCAGCGAACACAAACTCGCCAGCCTGCCCCCGTGGTGCGCCAACGCCTGGGACGTCTTCGTCTACCTCACCGGCCAGAACGCCCCGCCGCGCGGACTGCCGCCGGGAATGCTGTTCCTCGCCCTGTTGGAGAAGGAGGTGGACGCCGAGACCGCCACGCTGATCCGTCGACGCAACCGGCGGGAGGCCAGCACACTCGAACTCACCGAGGAGCTGGACCGGCGCCGGGTCCTGGTCAACGCCGGAGGCGAGGCGACGACCCGGTACGCGTACCTGGTCATCCAGATCGAAAACGACCTGGAGCCGGGCAGCGAGCGGTACACGGTGTCGCACTACCGGCAGTGGCACGGCGGCGGGGAGTGGAACTCGAAGCTGCGCGGGCGCATCCCCGAGGTCGCCTACGACGAGCTGGAGTCCACCGTGGAGCGGATCGTCCACGAGATGGAGATCGAGTGGGCGGACCGCCCGGCCGAGGTGGCGGTGGAGCTGGTGCTCCCCATCGAGCTGCTCAACGAGGACGTGCCCTGGTGGCGCAAGGAGCGGGCCAGCCAGTACCTCGAACAGAAGGTGCTGGCGATGGACTACCCGGTCGTGGTGCGCAGCCTGGACCGGCTACGCGCCACCTCCTGGCACCGGGCCTGGCGACTGCGCTGGAACCGGCTCCAGGCCGAGCCGTGGAACAGCGGGCTCTATCGCAGCGTGCCGGACGGGCCCGCCTACCTGACCCGGATGGAGGCGGAACTGAACTCCGACCAGAGCCTTGCCACGGTGGTGCTCAGCGCGGCGCCGACGACCGCCGCCGAGGCGACCGTCAAAGAGATCATGACCGCGCTCCGGGCCGGGCTGCCGGTGGTCGTCTGGCACCGCACGGTCCCCACCGACACCGACTTCTGGGACGAGATCCAGTCGATGACCGAGCGGGCCGGCGTGGTGCGGCTGCCGGAGCTGGCCAAACGGTCCCGGTTGTCGGCGTTGCAGGTCCCGCCGCCCGAGCAGGGCCGCCACCACGGCCGGCACCTCGTCGTCCTCTGGGACGACCCGTACCGCACGCCGGAACTGGACACGCCCCGCAGCACCCCGGAGGTGACCGGATGACGGACCTGACCAGCTCGCCGGCCACCGCCGAGCCGACCGGATGGCGCATCTACACCGGCACCGGCCGCGCCGTCGAGGCCGCCGACCGCGACCGGCGGTGGCCGGCACCGCCCCGCTGGCGGGCCTTCGACGGCGGTCCGGACGAGCCGCCACCGCCCCAGGAGGACCCGGAACTGGAACGCCGGCTGGGCGAGCCGATCGTCTCGCACCTGGTCGACGAGTACGAGGTCGACGTGGTCAACGCCGCGCTGCACCTGCGGCGGCCCCTGTTGGTGACCGGGCGCCCGGGGACCGGCCGGTCCAGTCTGGCCTACCGGATCGCCCGGGAGCTGCGGCTCGGCCGGGTGCTGCGCTGGCCGGTCACCACCCAGGTAAGCCTGCGCCACGGGCTGTACGACTACGACGCCATCGGGCTGGTCCAGGCCACCGGCCAGGCGGCGGCGCAGGGCCGGGACACACCGCTGCCACAGGTCGGCGACTACGTACGCCTCGGGCCGCTCGGCACCGCGCTGCTGCCGTACCGGCTGCCCCGGGTGCTGTTGATCGACGAACTCGACCAGAGCGACATCGACCTGCCGCAGCAGCTGCGCAGTGTATTCGAGGACGGCGGGTTCGAGATCCCGGAGCTGGTCCGGGTCGCGGGGCGGACACCGGAGGCGGTGGTGCACACCGCCGACCCGGGGCGGACCGCCACCGTACGCGGCGGCCGGATCACCTGCCGCGAGTTCCCGCTGGTGGTGATGACGTGCAGCGAGGACCGCGACTTCCCGGCGGCGTTCCTGCGGCACTGCCTGCGCCTGCGCCTGCCCGAGGCGGGCGAGGCCGGGCTCGCGTCGATGGTCGCCGCGCACTTCCCCGACGGGGCGGAGGGCTCCATCGAACTGATCCAGGAGTACCTGTCCCGACGCGGCGAGTGGGATCCCCCGGCAGTGGACCAACTGCTCGACGCCGTCCACCTGCGTACCTCCGGCGCCTTCACTCCGCGTGACCGGGGCGAGTGGCGGCGGCTGATCGAGGCACTGTGGCGCCGGCTGCCGCCGGACGGCACCGAGTGACCGGACCCGGCAATGGGCTCACCCGCGCCGAACTGGCCGACTCGATCTGGCTGGCCGCCCGGCTCGGGCCCGGCGCCGGGCTCGCCGGGCCACCCGGCACCGCGCTCACCACCGACCCGTCCCGCCCGGACGACGGCCCGCCGCTGTCGGAGGTCCTGCACCCGTTCCGGCAGTTGGTCCCCGGACGCGAGCGGTACGAGTTCGACGAGGACACCACCGCCGAGCACCTCGCGGCGGGAGTGGCCTGGCCGGCCCTGCGCCGTACGCCACGCGCCGGATGGGACGCCGTGGTGGTCGTCGACGACCACCTGTCGATGACCGTCTGGTCCGGCCGGATCCGCAGCTTCGTGAAGCTGCTGCGCCGGCACGTCGCCTTCCACGACGTCCGGGTCTGCCGGCTGATCACCACCACCACGGAACCGGCCGGGGTGGTGCTGCGTGGTCGCCGTGGCGGCCCGGTCGACGGCCCGTCGACGGCGCTGCCACCGGTCGGCCGTCGCCGCCTGGTGCTGGTGCTCAGCGACGGGGCCGGGCCGGCCTGGCACTCCGGCGCGGTCCTCCCCCACCTGTACGAGTGGGCCAGCCGGCAACCGGTGGCGATGGTCCACCTGCTGCCCCAACAGATGTGGCACCGCACCGGCGTGCAGCCGCTGCGACTGCGACTGCGGGCCGCCGTACCGGCGGCGGCCAACTCCCGGTGGGAGTGGCGTCACCACAACACACTCCAGGCGCTGCTGGCCGAGGAGCCCCGACCGGCCGGCGGCCCGGTGCCGGTGCCGGTGGTGGAGCTGCGTCCGCGCTGGCTGGCGGCGTGGGTCGAGCTGCTCGCCTGCCGAGCGCCACGATGGATCGACATGCCCGCCCTGCTCACCACCGACCGGCCGGCCCCGGGCCAAGCCGCCCGACCCACCGCCGGTCCCGACGCCGCCCGCCGGGTACGGGAGTTCATCTCGTGGGCGTCACCGGAGGCGCTGCGCCTGGCCACCCACCTGGCCGCAGCGCCACTGGACCGGTCAGCCGTGCGGGTGGTGCAGCGGACGCTGCTGCCCCGGTCCACGCCACTGCACCTGGCCGAGGTGCTGACCAGCCCGCTGGTGCGGACCGTCGGCACCGGCGACGACCGGGCCTTCGAGTTCCTCCCCGGCGTACGGGCCGAGTTGCTGGCGGCCGGCCGCCGCGCCGACACCGTACGCGTCTGGCAGCTCCTGTCGGCCCGGCTCGGGCGGTTCCGCCCCGCGATCGCGCACTGGGGACGGGTGCTCGACGATCCGAAGAGTGTCGAGATTCCGACGGTGACCTCGGCCGACGTCGCGCTGGTGCGGATCGAGCAGGACGTGATGCGGGCGCTGTCCGGGCGGTACCTGCCCCGGGCGCGGCTGCTGGGCGACGCGCTGGCGGCGGCCGACCGGGACGGCGACACCGACCTGGTCGTCAGGACTCCCGCACCTGGCGATCGGGATGCGATGATAGCTGTCGGCGCTGACGCCGACGCAGACCGTAGCGTAGGTACCGAAGGAGTCGGCTTGTCGTCCAGCACTCCCGCAGACGCCACCGCCCCGACCCGCACGCCGGCCGTCTGGGGCAACATCCCACCGAAGAACCCGAACTTCACCGGCCGCAAGGAGCCGCTCGCCCTGCTGCACCGGCAGGTACGCGGCGGCACCACCGCGGTGCTGCCGCACGCCCTGCACGGGATGGGCGGTGTCGGCAAATCCCACCTGGCCGTCGAGTACGTCTACCAGCACCAGGCCGAGTACGACCTGATCTGGTGGATACCGGCCGAACGACCCACCCAGATCAACGCCTCCATCGTGGAACTCGCGGCACGGATGAACCTCGCCTCCGGGCCGGACATCGGCAGTGCCCGTGTCGCCGTGCAGGAGGCGCTGCGGCTCGGTCGGCCGTACCCTCGCTGGCTGCTCGTCTTCGACAACGCCGAGAGCCCCGAGATGCTGCTGCCGTACCTGCCGACCGGCGGGTCCGGCGACATCATCATCACGTCCCGGAACCCGGGGTGGGCCAACGTCGCCCGCACGCTGGAGGTCGACGTCTTTCCCCGGGAGGAGAGCATCGAGCTGCTGCGTCGCCGAGGTCCGGAGCTGACCGCCGAGCAGGCGGACCGGCTGGCCGAGGCGCTCGGTGACCTGCCGCTCGCGTTGGAGCAGGCGGCGGCCTGGCGGGCCGAGACCGGCATGCCGGCCGAGGAGTACCTGCGGCTGTTCGAGGAGAAGCGGATCGAGCTGCTCGAACAGGCACCGCCGATGGACTACCAACTGCCCGTCGCCGCCGCGTGGAACGTGTCGCTGGACCGGCTCGTCGTCTCCAACCCCGCCGCGTTCCGGCTGTTGCAGGTCTGTTCGTTCCTCGCCCCGGAGCCCATCCCGCGCACCCTGTTCAGCGGCGCACAGAACGACGACATCCACCCCGAGCTGAACGCCGCGCTGCGCGACCCGATGCGGCTCAACCGCGCGATCCGCGACATCAACCGGTACGCGCTGGCCCGGGTGATCCACCGGACCAACTCGATCCAGATGCACCGGCTGATCCAGGCCGTCCTCATCGACCGGATGGCCGGACCGGACCGGGAGACCGTGCGGAGCAGCGCTCACCTTCTGCTCGCTTCCGGAGACCGCAACGACCCCGACTCGCCGGCCAACTGGGCCAGCTACGCCGAGCTGTACCCGCACGTGATGGCCTCCGACGCGGTCCACTCCACCCAGCCGTGGGTGCAGCAACTGGTCTTCAACGAGGCCCGGTACCTCTACTGGTGGGGCGACTTCACCGCGTCGCTGGAGCTGGCCGAGCAGGCGTGGCGGGCCTGGAGCAGCAGCCTGGGCGAGGACGCGCCGATGACGCTCACCATCGGCCACTGGCTCGGCTTCATGCTCTACCGCCTGGGCCGCCACCGCCAGGCGGCCCAGCACAACGCCCGCATCCTGGAGCTGTACCAGCGCACCACCACCGAGGACACCGAGGAGTTGCTGCGCGCCATCGGGCAGGTGGCGGCCGACCTGCGGGCGTCCGGCGACTTCCGCCGCGCCCTGGAGATGGACGAGGACCTCTACCAGCGGCACATCCAGGCGCTCGGCGAAGACGACCCGAACACGCTCAACGCCGCGCACAACCTGGCGGTCAGCCTCCGGTTGACCGGCGACATCCGGCGCGCGTACGAGGTCGACCGGGAGACGTACGCCCACCGGGTGGTGCTCTTCGGCGAGGACCACGCGCAGACCCTGGAGTCGCACCTCAACCTGATCATCGACCGCCGCGAACTCGGCGAGTACCTGCCCGCCCGAGCCGAGATGCAGAACGTCGTCGACCGGTTGCCCCGGCTCTGGGGCTCGGCGCAGACGCAGACGTTGACCGCACGGCGGCGACTGGCCTCCGCGATCCGCAAGGCCGGCGACCACCACGCGGCCCTGGCCCTGTCCCAGGAGGTACGCGACGGCTTCGCGTCCCGCTTCGGCGAGCACCACCCGGACACCCTGCTGGCCGCCTTCGGCCTGGCGGTCGACATGCGCGCCACGGGCGACCTGGACGCCGCCGCCACGCTCACCGCCGAACTCGTCACCTGGTATCGGGAACTCTTCGACTCCGAGCACCCGTACACGGTGGCGACGCAGCTCAACGGCGCGATCGTCGACCGGTTGCAGGGCAACGTCGCACGCGCCCAGAGCACCAACGAGAAGGGGCTGGCGGTGTTGACCCGGCGGCTCGGGCCGGATCACCCGCTGACCCTGGCCGCCCTGATCAACCTCGGCAACGACCTCTACCACCTCGGCGAGCACGCCGCCGCGTACGACCTCGACCAACGCACCGCCGCGCGCTGCGCCGCGGTGTTCGGGCCGGACCATCCCACCACGCTGATCTGCCTCGGCAACCTCGCCCAGGATCTCGTCTCGCACGGTCGGGAGGAGGAGGCGAGCAGCCTGCACGCCGAGATCACCCAGAAGTTCGCCACGGTGCTCGGCGAGCAGCACCCCGCCACCGTGGCGGGCACCGACCTGACCATCCGGGGCGACTGCGACCTGGACCCGATGCCGCTGTAGCGACCTCCGGGGAGGTCGCTACAGCGACGCCGTCACCTCGTGAGGCCGGGGGTGTGGCACCACCGACCCGCCGGGAGTGCGCGCCGGTCCCTCACCGGTCGGGCCTCAGGGCCGGTCGGGCCTCAGGGGGTGTCGGCGTCGATCCAGGCGGCCAGTTCCAGCGGCTCCGGCAGTGGAGTGCCCTGGTCGCGCAGCGCGAGGTGCACCGCGCGGACCAGTTCCGGCCGGTCCCGCAATGCGTTGGCCGCCGGTCCCGGGCGCAGGGCCCCGGCGGTCAGGCCGAGACCGGCCCAGGCTGCCGGCGAGCCCGGCTCGGCCGACAGTGCGGTCAGGTAGCCCGCCTGGGCCTCGGCCACCTCGCCGCAGACGAGGGCCAGTTCGGCCGGTCCCGCGCCGGAGACCCGCGCGCCGACCGCCGACGGGTCGGTGCGGAGCCGCTCGAAGCCCTCCGGGTCGGTGATCCGCCACAACTCCAGCACCGCCCGGGTGTCCAGGCGGCGAGCGGCGGCGTCCGCCGCCACGGCCGGCGCGACGTCGGGAACCGTCGGCGCGGGGTGTCCGGCCGTCCACGCCACGACCAGAGCCGACACCGCCTCGGGGGCGGGCCTCAGGTGGTGGGTCCGCCACCGCGCCCGATGATCGGCCACCGCCGCCCGAGCCGCCGCGAGCGGGTCGGGCGGCACCGGCTCGTCCTGCCATCCCTCGGCGGTGCTGGTCAAGCCCGCCACCAGGTGCCGTCCGACATCGGTGAGCTGCGGCAGGTCGCGCATCATCGTCAGGGTGGCCCACACCTGCACCCGCCACCGGGCGAACTCGAAGTGCGCCAGCCCGGCGGCGGCACCGGTCGCCACCTGCCGGTACGCCCGCCAGAACTCGACGATCCCGACGAAGGCGTACACGCCCTGGATGAGACCGCCCAGCGGACGGGGATCGTCACGCCAGGGCGCGTAGAGCCGGTGTGGTGGTTCGCCGTCGATCAACGGGGCCAGGTGCAGCAGCCCGCCGAGCTTGATGTGCTGGAACTCGTGGACCAGCGTGACCGCCAGTTCGGGAGCGTCCTCCGGCTCGGAGACGATCATGCTGCCGAAGGCATCGCCCGCCGAGGCGCTCATCGTCCGGAACCGTTCGGCGGCCGGTTGGGGCACCACCGAGGTCAGGCCACGGGCGATCGGCACGGCCAGGTCGGGGCAGACCCGCACCAGCAGCGCCCACGCCTGTTCGAGCAGTTCCCGCCACCGCTGCACGTCGGCGGCGACGTCCAGGTGCGGCGCGGTGGGCGTACGCAGGTTGCGGTAGGGATCGATGAAGTCGAGCGTGACTTCGAGGGTGTGCCCGCCGACGGTGGAGCGTACGGTCGGCAACGGCACCCAACCGTCGGTGCCGGTGCCGGTGGCGTCGAATTCGATGACCGTGCCCGCCACGGTCAGCGTCGCCCGCCCGCCGCCGCCCACGACCTCCGCCTCGTCCCACTCGTGGGCCTTGGGGACCTGGGCGCCGCCGAGCGTCGGCAGCACGACGAAACCGCCCCGCACCGGCACCCGCATGGTGAAGTCGCATCCGGTCCGTACGGCTGCGGCCACCGCCAGCGCGTGCAGGTACCCGAGGTCCACCCAGAGCGGCCCGGTGGCGGTGACCGTGGTGCCCCGAATCCGGCGCAGCGCGTACCCCGCCCAGGTGCCGACCTGCGGATGCAGGATCAACTTCTCCACGGTCTCGCGGTCGCGCCGCTGCGCGGCGACGAGCAGCCGCCACGCCTCGGCGACCGGCGGCAGCGGCCCGGTGGCGTCCGCCACACCGGCGGCGGCGTCCAGGACCGCCCGTAGTTGGATCTTGCGCCAACTGCTCTCGGCGGCCAGCAGTTCGGCGATGGTGTCCGCGTCAGCGGCCCCGGTGGCCAGGGCCCCGAAGTGGTGCGGGTCCAGGCGATGGCGGGCGGGCCGACCGACCGGCTCCGCCGCCAGATGTTGAGCGGTCACAACTTCTCCAAGGAAGGCCGGCCCCGTCAGTCGAGACGCTGGGGATTGTAGCCACTGGTGATACTTTCGGGATCGTCGACACGACGGAGGAGTCGCCGCATGATCGGGCCGAGAATCTCCTGGTCGTAGTCGACCAGGAGATCAAGAGACACATCCGCGAGGTCGACGAGTTCTGAGTCGACCTCGACAGCGAACGGTTGATTCACGGCATACCTCTTACCACACTCCGCGCCCGGCGACGGTGATGGACCGCCGGTTGGCCGACACCGCAGGGCCCCTCGCCACCGGTTCGGTTGTCGCGGACAGAAGTCACTGTTCAGGTCATCCAGGTGCCCTAACATCCGAGCTATGACGGGCAAGCTGGCAGAAAAGGTAGCTGTGATCACCGGGACCGGCGGCGGTCAAGGCCGGACGGCGGCCCTCCTGTTCGCGCGGGAGGGCGCGACGGTCGTGGGCTGCGATCTCAAGGCGGGCTGATCATGTCGCCGGCCACCAGCGCCATGGCCGAGGTTCCAGGACTGCTGGACTCCTTCATCGGCCACCAGATCATCAAACGTATCGGTGAGCCGGAGGACCTTCTTCGAGGGCTGTACGGCGACCTGAACGAGGTCTTCGCGCCGTGAGGTAACGTCGTCCCGTGTCCGAAACAGCCGTCGTGTTCGTACACGGTTTCCTGTCCTCAGCCGACACCTGGGCGGCATTCGTCCGACTTGCCGCCCAGGACGACGATCTGACCGGCCTTCACGTGCACACCTTCGGGTACGAATCGCCGTTGGTCTCGCTCAATCCGCTGCGCCGGATACCGCACATCGACGACATCGCCGACGACCTACGCACCTACCTGTCCCAGGACCTGGCCGACCACTCCCGCCTGGCGCTCGTCTCGCACAGCCAGGGCGGGCTGGTGGTCCAGCGGGCACTGGCCCGGATGCTCGCCGACAACCCCGGCGAACTCGACCGCCTCCGCCTGGTGCTCATGTACGCCTGCCCGAACGCCGGTTCGGACCTGGCCCTGCCGTTGCGCCGCACCTTCCTGCGCCGGCACCCCCAGGAGGCGGACCTGCGTCCGTTGCGCGCCACCGTGTTGGACGCCCAACGGGTGGTGCTCCGCCAGATCGTCCACGCGCCGCAGCCGACCATCCGGGTCAAGGTCTACGCCGGCGCCAGCGACGGCGTGGTCCCGCCCGCATCGGCCCGCAGCGTCTTCCCGGACGCGGGTGTGCTGCCCGGCGACCACTTCTCCATCATCCAGCCGGATTCCCTCGAACATCGCTCCTATGTGGTGCTACGACGGGCTCTGCTCGCTCTCGACGATCCCGCGCTCCCCGCCGATGCCACCGCGGACGCCCCAGCCGCCACGACGAGCTTGTCGCCACCGGCCCCCGTCACACCGCCACCGGCCACGGTGTCGTCGGCCGGAGGCCAGACGGTCGCCGGCCGCCCGGCAAAGCCGGAACAGGCCGCCGGCCCGAAGGCGGAGCCGACCGGCGACGAGTACGCCGAGCTGGTCCGGCTGCTGCTCGACCTGCCACACATCCACGATCCGTCGTTCCGCCAGCAGCTCTACACGCTGTTGCCCGGGCCGGTGCAGGAGCAGTTGCCGCGCAGCCCGGTGGCCCGGTTGGAGCTGATCGGGATGCTGAGCATGCTGTGGCGCTACCGCCACCTGGATAGCTGGCGGGCCCTCGGCGCAGGTCTCGAAGCGCTCGTTCCCGATCACCCGGCCACCGTCACCCTGCTCGCGCGACTCGACGCACTCGCCCGGCCCTGAGCCGACCACGGTCGGGCGAGCGGGTCTTGCGGGCTACGGCAGCCAGTCCGGGCGCAGCGGGTAGCCGTTGACCGCGTCCGGGCCGTTGCGCGTGGCCAGTACCTGATGCAGCTGGATACCGTTGCGCTCGAACGCGAGCCGCGAGCCGGCCATGTAGAGCCCCCACACCCGGGCCGTGCCGCCGCCCACCTCACCGACGCAGAAGTCCCAGTGCTCCACCAGGTTGCGGCACCACGCCGCCAGCGTCAGCGCGTAGTGCTGGCGCAGGTTCTCCTCGTGGTGCACCTCCAGCCCCACGTCGTGCAACTCGCTGATCACCCGCCCGGGACCGGCCAGTTCGCCGTCCGGGAAGACGTACCGGTCGATGAAGGCGCCCGAGCGGTGCGGCGCCCGGTTGTCGGCCCGGGTGATGCAGTGGTTGAGCAGCCGCCCCTGCGGTCGCAGCCGGTCCCGCAGGAAGGCGAAGTACACCGGGTAGTTGCGCACCCCGATGTGCTCGGTCAAACCGATCGAGGAGACCGCGTCGAACTCCTGCCGGGGTGCGTCACGGTAGTCCAGGTGTCGCACCTCGGCCAGCCCGGTCAGCCCCTCGCGCGCGATCGCCGCCTGCGCCCACTGCGCCTGCGCCCGGGACAGGGTCACCCCGAGGGCCTTGACGCCGTACTCGCGGGCCGCGTGCCGCACCATGCCGCCCCAGCCGCAGCCCACGTCCAGCAGCCGCATCCCCGGACGCAGCGCGAGCTTGGCGGCGACCAGGTCGTACTTGCTCGCCTGGGCCTGCTCCAGGCTGTCGTCGGGGCTGCGGAAGACCGCGCAGGTGTACGTCATCGACGGCCCCAGCACCTTCTCGTAGAAGGCGTTGGAGACGTCGTAATGGTGGCTGATCGCAGTGCTGTCCCGCACCCGGGAGTGCCGCAGGCCGCCCACGACCCGCTTCCAGCGGGGCAGCGCCTCCTGCGGCGGCGCCGGTGGCGGCAGCAGCCGCTCCCAGCCCAGCCCGCGCGCCAGCGCCAGCCCCTCGGCCACCGTGGGTGTGCGTACCCGCAGCTCGTCCTTGAGCACCCGCAACGCGTCGTACGGGTCGCCCGGGTGCACCCCCTCCAGAGCCAGGTCCCCGCTGACGTACGCCCGTGCCATGCCCAGGTCGCCGGGGGCCGTGAGCAGGTACGACAGTCCCCGCTCGGATCGGATCGACAGGGTGATCCCGGCGTCGGCCGGACCGAGTCGACTGCCGTCGTACCCGGTGACCCGGACCGGCAGCGGTCCTGCGGTGAGCGCCCGGACCACGTCCGCGACGCTCGGCGCACGTCGCCCGTTCCCGGGGGGCGGTGAGGCGGAAGCGCCGGCCGCTCCCTGCTCTCGATCGATGAGGCTCATGCCAGCACTCCGCTTCGCTCGCTCATGCGCGCGCTACCGCCTTCTCGTACAGTCCGGTGAGCCGATGCTCCGGGTCGTACCGGTCCCGCACGACGCGCCACGTGTCGCCGCCGTAGAGCCGGTCGAACGAATCCCGGTCGTAGTACGCGTCGGAGTAGAGCGACTTGTGCCCGCCCGCCTCCGACACCGCGCGCTCGATCTCCCGGTTGACGTCGCCGTCGGCGGCACCCTCGGCGATCGGCACGCTCCCCCAGAACCCGATGTTGACGTAGTCCTGCCCCGGCCGGAGCGGGTACAGCGGCCAGGACCGGGCGGATCCCCTGCCCGCCGGCTCACGCAGCCGCAGCGGGCACAACCACACCGGCGTCATCCCCACCCGACGGGCGAACCAGCGCAGGAAGTCGGCGGTGCGCTCCAGCGGGATCTCCACGTCCTGCACCACGCGTTCCCGGGCCGGCTGGCCGCGCCACCTGTCGATCCGGGCTGCCACCTGGTGCCGGTACTCCAGCCGCACGATGCGGTGGTAGACGTCGCTGCGCCGCCACCGGGCCGGCCACACCCGTCGCACCAGCGGATGCTGTGCGCCGAACGCCGCCGAGCACCAGAACCAGTCGGTGTCCCAGCGCCACAGGTAGTCGTGGGTGGTCAGCGTGTCGTGCGGGAGCCGGCGCAGCGACCGGTAGTAGATGTCCTGGCCGGTGTAGTCGGAGGCCCGGCGCGCGTCGTCGGTGAAACGGGCCAGCACCAGGTACGCCTCGCCGGGGCTGAACATCACCCCGTCCATCGCGTCGACGCCCTCCCCCGCCCAGGCGCGGGCGGCGGTGATCTCGCCGATCGCCTCGGTCAACGCGGTCAGGTCGGTGAACCGCACGTTGCGCAGCGCCACGTGCCGCCGGACCGGTTGCAGCGCGATGCGCAGCCGGGTGGCGTAGCCGAGGCTGCCCAGCGAGTTGGGGAAGGCGGCGAAGAGGTCGGCGTGCTCGCCCTCCGGCCGGGCGGTGACCAGTTCGCCGGCCCCGGTGAACACGTCCATCTCGGTCACCGACTCGTGCGGCAGGCCGTTGCGGAACGACGTCGACTCGATGCCGAGCCCGGTTACCGCCCCGCCGAGGGTGATGGTGCGTAGCTGCGGCACCACCAGCGGCATCAGGGCGTACGGCAGGGTCGCCTCGACCAGCCGCTCATAGGTGCACATGCCCTGCACGTCGGCGGTGCGGGCGGCCGGGTCGACGTGCAGAACGCCACCGAGCCCACTGACGTCCAGGCCCGGCGCGCGCGGGACGTTGCGCGGGCGGAACAGGTTGGAGGTCCGCTTGGCCAGCCGCACCGGCCGACCCGGTGGCACCGCCGCGTACGACCGTCGCAGCTGAGCCACCGCCACGTCATGATCACGCAAAGCGAGCATGTGGTCACTTTACGCGTCGGCGGTGCCACCGGCGGGCCGTCCACGCGAGAGTTACCGCACCTGCGATGGCGTACCGGCCGGGGGTGGGCCAGGATGCCGGCATGTCGGAAACCGATGGATCGGGCACCGTCTACGGCACCCGCCGTTCCGGACCGCCCCGGGACCCGGTGCTGCTGGTCGCCGCTGCGGTCGGGCTGGCCGGCGTACTGGCCGGGGTGCTGTTCGCCACCGGCCTGCTCGGTGGCGGTGACGATCCGCCACCGACCCCGGTCGCCGGCAGCCCGACGTCGGCCGCGCCGAGCCCGAGCGAGAGCTTCACGCCACAGACCGTCGAGAGCCCCGAACCGACGTCGACGCCGACCCCGTCGCCCACGCCCGCCGAGCCCGACCCGAACACCGGGCCGAAGGTGCTCCGGGGCGTCGGCTCCGGCCTCTGCCTCGGGCTGGACGGCGACGGCGAGCGTGCGGTGGCGAAGCTGGCCGGCTGCACCGGCGGACCGGAGCAGCAGTGGGTGGTCAACCCGTTCGGCCCGGACACGGTGACACTGACCAACGGCGCCCACAACCAGTGTCTCGACGTGGAGGGCCGCAGCGGCGACGACGGTGCCCGGTTGCAGCAGTTCGGCTGCCACGGCGAGGACAACCAGCAGTGGCGTCTCCAGCCCACCGGCGACGGCACCGTACTGGTGGTGGCCGTACACAGCGGCAAGTGCGCCCAGGTCCGCGACGGTGGCGGCGAGGCCGGCACCGACGTCGTCCAGGCCCCGTGCGACGGCAACCCGGCGCAGCGCTGGGCGCCGCAGTGAAAGGAAGGGCCCCCTGCTAACGCCTGCGGTATAGCAGGGGTCCCCTGCTAAGAGACCGTCGGGTAACCAGGTGACTACGTGGCGATAAGTCGTTCAGCGTTGATACGTCGGGCGGCTTCGCGTTCGGTAGTGTTGCTCCACCGGACCGCCTGCCCGGCCAGACGTATCGTCATGAGTCGAATCATCGCTACCTTGATCATGGCCTCAGAGTTGACGGTCAACCGCTCGTAGTCCCGGGCCAGACGCCGATTACGTACCAGCCAGCCGAACGTCCTCTCCACCACCCACCTACGCGGCAGGACCTTGAAGCCCTTGACATCGTCGGTGCGCTCGACGATCTCCAGCAGGATTCCGAGCTTGTCCTTTGCCCAGCTCAACAGGCTGGAGTCGATGCTGTTGGCGTAGCCGCCGTCGGCCCACACCAGCGCGACGGTGGCGAATGCCTCGGCCAGTCGTTGCAGGATCCGCCGGCCTCCAGGACGGTCGTTGACGGAGGCGGAGGTGACCATCACCACCAGGATCAACCCCATCGTGTCGACAACCAGATGCCGCTTACGGCCTGTCGTCTTCTTGCCCATATCGAACCCACGGCATTCGCCACCCTCGCTGGATTTGATCGACTGGGCGTCCAACACCGCCGCGGTCGGCTCCGGCCCACGACCCGCCGCCACCCGTACCTGCCGGCGAAGCTCGTCGTGGATCGCATCCCACGTCCCGTTTCTACGCCAAGCGGTGAACCAGCGATGCGCCGCATCCGGCGGCGCCAGATCACGCGGCATCATTCGCCACGCACAGCCCGACCGCAGCACGTAGAAGATCGAGTCGAGGATCAGCCGGTCGTCCCACTTACGGGGCCGGCCGCCTCTACGCAGGTCACGCACCGGCATGAGAGGGGCCAGGATCGCCCACATCGCGTCGGTCAAGCTCGACGGATAGCATGAGCGGGCGTCATCCCCGCCAAGGTCTACGTTGCACACACAACCCGATCATGGCGGGGATGACCTATTTGTCGAGCGTCCCGCATCGACGTGTCTCGCCGTCACACAACGCCCCGAGCCGGTTACCCGACGGTCTCTAACAGTTCCCGGACAGCGGGTGCCGGGCGGCGGGTGCCGGACAGCGGGTGCCGGGCGGCGGGTGCGGGCAGGGCGTCAGGTATGCAGCGCCCGCAACTCGGCCAGGTGTCGGGGCAGGTGGACGCGGGTGTGCAGGTCGATGATGCGGCCCCACGGCAACGGCTCGTCGACGACGAGGTCGAAGCCCTCGCGCAGGTGCGTCTCCACCGGTGTGTCGGCTCCCGCGCCGAGCCGGGCGACCAGGGCGAGCAGGCGGTCGCTGCTGAGCCGGAGCCGGACGGCCAGCCCGTCCAGGCCACCGGCCTCGGCGGTCAGCGCGTCCAGTTCCGGCCGGTGGATCTCGTCCAGCTCGTAGAAGGCGTACGGGGAGCCGGCCAGCATTGCCTCGGTGGCCTCGCTCATCAACTCGTCGCTGGTGAGCAGGTGCGCCACGATCTGCTCGGCGCTGTAGCGCCCGGGTGGCAGCGGCCCGAACCCGCCCGCGTCGACCTCGGCCAGCAGCGTGTCGTACGCCCGCCGCAGCCCGTCGGCCTCCACCCGACCGAGCCTAGCGGCGACCGCGCCGTGACCGCAGGTAGTCGCTGACCACGTACTCGCCGAGGTCCTCGGTGTCCGGGGTGAAGACCCGGCCGCCGCTGCGGCGGGCCACCGCGTCGACGAAGCGGCGCAGCCCCGGATCGTCACCGAGCATGAACAGGTTCAGCGTCGCCCCGTACCGGCCGAGCCGGTCCACCTCGCGGATGGTCGCCTCGACGGTCTCCGGCAACGACGGCCAGTGGAACACCGCCTCGCCGTCGGCCGGGTCCAGGTGGGCGGTGGGCTCGCCGTCGGTGACCACCAGCACCACAGGTTCGGCGTCCGGATAACGGCGCAGGTGCCGGCCGGCGAGCCGCAGGGCGTGTTGCAGGTTGGTGCCCTGGGTCAGGTCCGGCTCGACTGCGGCCAACTCCTGCTGCGTCAACGTCGCCGCCCGGCGGCCGAACCCGATGATCTGGAGGGCGTCCTGCGGGAACCGGGTCGCCATCAGGTGGGCCAGGGCCAGGCCGGTCTGCTTCATCGGGCCCCATCGGCCCTGCGAGATCATCGAGTACGACAGGTCCACGCAGAGCGCCACCGCCGCCGAGGCCCGCCGCTCGGTCTCGACCACCTCGAAGTCCTCGACGGCCAGTTGCACCGGCACGCCGGGCCCGGCCCGGCGCACCGCGCGGGTCAGCGTCCGCACCACGTCGATGGGCTGCTCGTCGCCGTACTCCCAGGGCCGGGACGCACCGGTCACCTCGCCGGCCGCACCGGCCGACCGCAGGTCGTGCTGCCCCCGGGGACCGGCGGTCAACTCGGCGAAAACCTGCCGCAGTGCGGTGCCGCCGAGGCGGCGAAGCGCCTTCGGGCTCAGCGTCAGCCCCTCCGCGTCGCGGGTCACCCAGCCCTGCCGACGCAGCTCCCGCTCCAGTTCCCGGAGCCGGCGTACGTCGTCGGCGGCGTCCCGGCCGAGGGTACGGGCCACCGACTCGACGTCGATGTCGTCCAGGGTCGCCCCCGGGTACTCCTGACCCAACTGGTCCAGCAGGTCGTCCAGCTCGGCGATCTCGTCCAGCGCCCCGGTCGCCTCGCCGTAGCCGAGCGGTTGCTCGCCCCGCATCCGCTCGCCCCGGCCCCAACGCAGGTCGGGGCGCAGCGCCCGCAGGTTGCTCTCCAGGTCGGCCAACTCCCCGGCCAGCCGGTCGCCGAGCGACTGGCGCATCAGGCCGGCGAGTTCCTCCCGCTGCCGGTCGGAGAGCGAGTTCATCAGCCGTTGCCCGGCCGCCGCCCGGCGGGCCAGCAGGTCGATCAGCTCGTCGACGTCGGTAGGCCGTTCGGGGAAGAAGTCGCCGTGCCGGCGCATGAACTCGGCGAACGCGTCGGTGGTGTCCTCCGCGCGGGCGTGCCGGGCCAACAGGGCGTTCAGGTCCCGCATCATCGCGGCCAGCCGCTCCTGCACGGCCGGGTCGGCCGCAGCCCGGGCGGAGGAACGCAGTCCGGCGAAACGCTGGCCGAGCACGTCGTTCCGCAACCCGTCGAGGATCCGCTGGTACGCCTGCCGGGCCTCCTCGCTGGCCCACCGGTAGTCGGCGAGTTCCCGCACCGCCTGGGCGGTGGATCGGGGCAGGTTGTCCAGCATCGCCTCGGCGAACCGGGCCGCCTCGTCCGGGCGGCCGGACAACTCGTCCCGCTCGGCGGCGAGCGCCTGGTCCAGCAGGGCCTGTGCCCGGGTCACCGCGCCGTCCAGGTCACCCCGGCGCAACGCCTCCCGCCGCAGCCGGCGGGCCCGGGCGGTCAGCGCGTCCAGCCCACCCCGCTCCTGCGGCCCTCGGCGCAGCAGCTCCCGCAGCGCGTCCCGCAGGCTGCCGCCGGCCAGCACCTCCTGGCCGACCTGGTCCACCGCGGCCTGCACGTCGTACGGCGGTGCCAGCGGGTCGGGGCCACCCCGCCACTGCCCGTACCGGAACCGGTTGCCCGCCATGGTCAGTCCCGGCCGCCGTAGCGGGTCCGTCCCGAGTCGGTCACGTCCTTGCCCAACCGTCGACTCAGGTGCAGCCCTTCCAGCACGAACTCGACCGCCGCAGCGGCCTGCCCGGGGCTGGGCGCGTCACCGACGCCGAGCCGGTCGAGCACCTTGGCCAGCCCCGGCACCGTGCCCACCTGGCGCAGCAGGTCGGCCGCCGACACCAGTTCCCCGGTCTCGACGGTCTCGCCCTCCTCGACCAGCGTGGTGAACCCGGACAGGTCGAGCCCGGCCAACCGGGCCCGGAACGTGTCGGCGGTGGCGGTGCGCAGCAGGTGGCCGAGGATCTCGATCTCGCGGCCCTCCTCGCCGCTCTCGAACTCGACCTTGCCGCGCAGGGTGGAGGTCACCGACACGGCGTCGCCCACCCGCGCCACCGCGTCGAGTGAAAGGAAGGGCCCCCTATTAACGTCTGCGGTAGAGGAAGGGTCCCCTGCTAACACCTCGCCCCGAGCCGCAGACGCGCCCGGCACGGCAGACGCGGCGGCCAGCAGGCCGGCCCGGCGCAGCGCGACGGCGGCGACCGTCTCGGCGGCGGCGACGGCGAACCGGGCGGAGACACCGGAGCGCGGGTCGACCGAGGGCGACTCGCGGACCGCGCGGGCGAACCGGGCGAGGACTTCCAGCACATGCTCCGGCACCTCGGCGACCAGGTCGGCCTCCTGCCGGATGAGTTCCAGCTCCCGCTCCAGGTCGGTCGGGTAGTGGGTACGGACCTCGGCGCCGAACCGGTCCTTGAGCGGGGTGATGATCCGTCCCCGGTTGGTGTAGTCCTCCGGGTTGGCGCTGGCCACCAGGAGCAGGTCCAGGGGGAGTCGGAGCTGGTGGCCCCGGACCTGGATGTCCCGCTCCTCCAGCACGTTGAGCATCGCCACCTGGATGCGTTCGGCCAGGTCCGGCAGTTCGTTGACGGCGAAGATGCCCCGGTTGGTCCGCGGTACGAGCCCGAAGTGGATCGTCTCGGGGTCGCCGAGCGTACGGCCCTGGGCGAGCCGGATCGGGTCGACGTCGCCGATCAGGTCACCGACGCTGGTGTCCGGGGTGGCCAGTTTCTCGCCGTACCGCATCGAGCGGTGCAACCAGCCGATCGGCAGGTCGTCGCCGGACTCGGCGACCAGCGTCCGCGACGCCGGGGTGACCGGGTGCAGCGGGTGCTCGTTCAGCACCGACCCGGGGATCACCGGGGTCCACTCGTCCAGCAGCGTCACCAGCGACCGGATGAGCCGGGTCTTGCCCTGGCCCCGCTCGCCGAGCAGCACCATGTCGTGCCCGGCCAGCAGCGCCCGCTCCACCTCCGGCAACACCGTGTCGTCGTACCCGACGATGCCGGGAAAGCGTGGCGCGCCGCTGCGCATCCGGGCCAACAGGTTGTCCCGCAGTTCCTGCTTGACGCTGCGGTACCGGTGGCCGGCGGCGCGAAGCGCACCGAGCGTGCCGGGCAGGTCGGCCGGTGGGACCGGGGTCGTCGAGGTCGGTGCAGTCACCCGCCCAACGCTAGCGCGCTCGGGTGGCTTTCAGCTCTCCCGGTCGGATCCCCGGCTGAACCGGAAAGACAACCAACAACCACTGAGGGTGACTGCCGCGCCCGTTGAAGCAGAGCAAAGGGCACGGTAGGGCTGAGGTCGGCAGCCGGAGCACCGGGCGATGCAGGGCAGAGCGGTCGAAGCGCAGCAGGACGCCAGGCGGAGCAGGACAAGGCGCGGGTCGAGGCGGAGCAGGGCACCGGGCGCGGCAGCGCGCCGGGCGGCCGTTGGATGGAGCGGGTCAGCGGCCGGCGCGGGTTTTGATCATGCGCGGTACGGCGGCCAGGCCGGTCAGCGGGCGGAACGCCCGGGCCGCGTTGACCAGTGCGGCGTACTCGTCGTCGGTCAGGTCGATCTCGGCGGCGGCGGCGTTGCGCTCCATCTGCTCCACGCTGGACGCGCCCGGAATGGCCACCACGTTCGGGTGCCGCAGCACGTACGCCAGGGCGATCTGGCTCGGCGTGGCGTCGTGGGCGGCGGCCACCTGGCGCAGCGTCTCGATCAACGCGGTGCCCCGGGCCAGGTTCTCCGGCAGGAAGTACGGGTTGGCGCGGCGGATCGCGCCGACCGGCGGGTGATGTGCGTCGTACCGGCCGGAGAGGAAGCCCTGCGCCAACGGGCTGTACGCGATGACGACCCGGCCCGCCTGCGCCGCGTACGGCAGCAGGTCCTGCTCCGGCTTGCGGTCCAGCATGCTGTAGCGGACCTGGTTGCTGAGCACCCGCCGGCCCAGCACGGTCTCGGCCACCTGCCAGCGGCGCAGGCTGTAGTTGCTCACCCCGACCTCGCCGACCAGGCCGACGTCCTGCAACGCGCGCATGCCCCGCATGGTGGTGCCGTCCGCGACGAGCGGGTTGGGCGAGTGCACCTGATAGAGGTCGATGCTGCTGACACCGAGCCGGGCCGCCGAGGCGACCGCCCGCTGCTGCACCACCGCCGCCACCGGCAACACCGGAAAGATCTTGGTGGCCACGGTGACCTTCTCCCGGTCGCCGGCCAGCGCGGTGCCGAGGATCCGCTCGCTGCGACCGAGGCCGTAGATCTCGGCGGTGTCGAAGACGGTCACCCCCAACTCGACGGCGCGCCGGACGATGTCCGCCGCCAACCGTTCGTAGTCGGGGCCGTAGCCCCACTCCCGCGAGCCGAACTGCCAGGTGCCGAGACCGATCTTGGACAGGGGCTTCGGGGTGTCGAGCTGCACGTAGCGCATGACGTCGACCGTACCCGCCGCGCTGTGCCCCGGCCGCCGGTCCGGCGCGCGAGGCCGCACCGGGCGGTCACCAGGGGCGCGGGTTGGCCCGGTGGTTGCGGACGGTGCAGGCGGGCCCCTTCGGTGGCCCGCTGCGCGAGCCGCGCAGCCGCAGGGCGAGCGACACGAGCAGCAACGTGACCAGCAGGCCGCCCGCGACCAGCGGCCAGCGGCGGCCGTCCAGGTAGGTGACCGCGGCGACCGGTACGTTGTCGGCGACCTCGGTGGTCGCGTCGGCACCGACGCCCGGCAGCCCGTTCTCGGCCTCCGGAGTGCCACCGGCGGAGCCTGCCGGCGTGATGCCGCCCGGCCGTAACGCGTCGACCGCCACGATGTCCACGTCCGAGCAGGAGTAGTAGGTGTCGGCGGAATCCGAGTGCTGCCAGATCGTGTAAATCACGTGCCGGCCGCTGCGGTCCGTCGGCAGCCGGCCGGACATCAGGTACGTCCCGTCCCGCAGCGGCGGGTCGGTGATCCGCAGGAAGGGCAGCCTGTCCAGGTCCGCCCAGGTCAACGCCCTCGACGGGGTGTAGCCCGGCCGGGTCAGATAGAGCCGGAAGGTGCCCTTCTGGGCGGCGGTGGCGCGGTACTGGAAGGCGAACTCCGCGCCGGCGGTCAGCGGCGTCGCCGGCCAGTCGGTGCGCGGCAGGTCCAGCCCCCGGTACGCGGACAGGCCGCCGCTGCACAGCTCCCCGTCGGGGATCGTCTCCCGGTCCCGGCCGTCGACGCCGTACACCCGGACGTTGTCCCACTCGCGTAGCGCGGCGCCCTCCTTCTCCGCCGCCAGGCAGGCCGACGTGCCCACGTGCGGACCGTCCGGCGCGCAGCCGGCCGAACGGCTGACCGGGTACGTCGGGGCACCCTGCGCGGCGGCGGGCAGCGCACCGGCCGTCGTCCCGACGAGAGCGACCAACGCGACGACGACAACTCGACGTACGGCCATGATTGTGGACCTCCCACGCACCAGTACGGGCCGGAGGCGTCGAGAGTTCGATCTCTCCGGCCCGGATTGGCGGGCGGCCCGATCGACCGGCGTCAGGAGCGGTACGCGGCCACCGCCTTGGCGAACCGTTCCACCAGTTCGCGGCAGTCGTCGGTGGAGACGGTCAGGTGCGGCAGCAGTGGCATCACGCCGCTCGCGTAGCTGGTCAGCAGCCCGTGCTCACGGCACACCCCACGCAGGTCGTGGACGTCGCGCAACGACCAGAGTTCGCCGTCGGCGTCGCGCAGCTCGACGCCGAGCATCATGCCGACACCGCGGACCGCGCCGATGCGGGGATCCACCTGCGACGCCGCGTCCAGCATCTCGACCAGTTCGGCACCGCGTCGGCGCACCGCAGGGAGGAAGCCGTCGGTGGTGAGGATGTCGAGCACCGCCAGGCCGGCCGCCGCCCCGATCGGGTGGCCGTCGGTGGTCGAGCCGTTGGGGAAGCCGAGCCGGATCGGCGGGTCGGCGAGGGCGTCGTAGACGTCGCTCGCCACGACCAGTGCGGCGAGCGGGAAATAGCCGGCGCTCAGGCCCTTGCCGAGCACCAGCATGTCGGGCACCTCGGAGAGCCGCTCGATGTACGTCATCGCGGCGACCCGACCGGCGCCGGTGGTCACCTCATCGGCGATCGCACTCGCCGGTGCACGCGCCGGGGTCGCAGGTCACCGGCGGCGGGGTCGACACGTGCACCACGTGCCCGTCGATCGGGGCGGAGTAGTCGTGCAGGATCGGCTCGTCGGTCAGCGCGGTGGCCAGCGGCCCGGTCCCGTGGCACGCCTCGTGCAGGGCGATGACGGTGTGCCGGTCCGTCTCACCGGTCATCCGGCGGTAGAACCGGGACAGCATCGCCGCCGACTCGGTCATCTGGCTGCCGGTGTTGCCGAACCGTACGTGTCGCAGCGGCGCCGGCAGGAGCGCCACGAGTGCGGCGGCGTAGTCGACGGTGACCTGCGGCGGATGCTCGTAGCGCATCACGGTGCCGGAGGGCAGCACGTCGAGCTGACGGGTCATCGCCTGCTTCACCGAATCGCAGGGAGTAGCCCAGCGTGACGTTCCACATCGACGAGCGGGCGTCCAGGTAGCGCCGTCCGGCGGCGTCCTGCAGGTGGCTGCCGGCACCGCTGACCAGGAACAGGTCGGGGCCGTTCTCCCGCAGGTGCGGGCCCATCGGCGTGAGGCCGTGCCAGACCGCGTACTCGCTGTTCATGGTCATCTCCGCGGGGTGAGGGGGCCGAGGTGTCGAGCGCCGCGCGGACGATGCGGTCCGCGTCGGCTAGCAGACCGTCGAGCAGTGCCGGGCTCACCGGCGCGGGAACCGGAGCGCCGGTGAGCAGCTCGACGTGCTCGGGCCGGGCAGCACCGGTGCGTACCAGGTGATAGGCCAGGTCGGTCAGCACGGACCCGGCCCGGGGCTGTTCGCCCACCAGGATCACCGGCCGGTCGGGTACCACCATCGCGGCGACCCCGTCCCGGTCCAGCGGCGCTGCGGTCCGCAGGTCGACCACCCGGGCCTGGACGCCGTGCTCCGCCAGCCGCCGCGCGGCCAGCATGCTCTCGATGACCGTGTTGCCGATCCCGACCAGCGTCAGGTCGTCACCGGGGCGGGCCAGCCCGGCGACGCCGAACGGCAGCGGGGCGGCGGACGGCTCGGGCAGGTCGGTCCAGGTGGGGGTGAACAGGCGCGGGGACTCCAGCAGGACGAGCGGGTCGGGGTGACGCAACGCGGTCCGCAGCAGCCCGCCGACGGCGTTCGGCGAGCCGGGTACGGCAACGACCAGGCCGGGGATCTGGCTGAGCCGAAGTTCGACACCGACCCGGGCTCTCCGACGCCGACGCCGAGGGGCTGCACAAGCTCACCGGCGTCTGGATCGACGCGTACCCGTCCAGCTCGCTGCGGATCCTGAGCTCCGACGACGAAGAGATCGTGATCGAGGACCGGCGGGTCGGCTGGTCGGAGCAGGACCACCGGATCACCGGGGCCGGTTTCGTGGCCGCGTACCGCGAGCTGGGGAGCGGGCGGACCGCGAAGGCCCTGGCCGCCCGGGTCGCCGAGCACGGCCTGGCCGACCAGGAACTGCACGGTGATCGACTTCGACGCGCTGCGCGCGGACCCGGCGGCGTACAGCCTGCTCGCGGTCGAGCTGCCCGAGCCGTTACGGTTCGGGCAGTCCCCGGCGCAGGACCTCGACCTGCTGCGGCTGCTCCGCGCGGTCACCAGCCACGCGGTAAGGCTACGGTGGACGCTCAGTGGCCGCCCGTCGTTCCCGCTGCACACCTACTCGCACCTGCTGCCGCCGTGCCTGGGCGTGGAGCTGGACGACGTCACCCACACGGTGGCCCGGGCGCGGGACTACCGCTACGGGTCGTTCTACTACCGCCGAGGGCCGGGGGATCGTGACGATCAAAGACGTCCGACCCGGCCAGCCGGCCTCGCAGATGGTCATCGAGGACGGTGCCGACCGGTTCGAGCATCTCGCCGAGTCGGCGGACGGCCGCCCGGGGGCCGACGACGCGGAGCTGGTCGATGACGCGGTCGAGGCATGCCTGGCCGTCGAAGCCGATGGTCGCACGCTCGTACTCCCGTTCCGGATGCGGCACTGGCCGGTGCCATACCTGGCGGTCTGATCAGACCAGGCCGCGTCGCGCGGCTTGGACACCGGCCTGGAATCGGGTGCTGGCGTCGAGCCGGTGCATCATGTCGGACACCCGCCGCGCGAAGGTACGCCGGCTCATGTGCAGCGTCGCCGCAGCCTGGTCGTCGGTCAGGCCCTCGCCGAGCGCGCGGACCAGTTCCTCGCCCTCGTCGACCCGGGGGGCCGCCCGGACGGCCCGGGTGTGCTGCACTGCGGTGTCCCACATGAGGCCGAACACCGTCGCCAGCGAGTCACCCATCACCACGCTGCGGATCCGCGTCAGCCGGCCGTTGCCCGGGTTCACCGGATCCTGGTGGGGCAGGTAGACCACGGCCCGGTCCCGCACCACGAGGAAGTAGGGCAGGTCCACCGGGGACCGCAGCGCGATCCCGTCCCGGGCGAGGGCGGCCACCGGTTCGGCCAGCGGCTCCCGGCCGGGCGTGAAGAGCAGGCGGACCGTCAGGTTGCGGGCCCGCAGCTCGCCGAACACCTCCGCAGGTAGCGGCATCTGACCGGGTATCGGCGCCACGACCAGGAGTTCGGTGCGGGTCAGGTCGGTCAGCTCGGCGCTGAGCAGGAGGGCGCTGAGGTCGGCGCTGAGCACTCGCCGGTCCTGATAGGCGGCCCGCTGCACGAGGTTTCTGTCAGTTATGGTGGAACGGACTGGCATAGAGCCTGGGCTATCGTATATCACCTTTTATGCCCATCGATAACGGCACGCGTCACCGACCAGCCACTGGCCGGCACGGTCCTCCTACAATTTCCACCGGACCACGGAGAGTCAGCATTCGCCTCTCCGCGCCCATTAGAGCGGGTGTCGGACGCCGATCACAGCTCCCACTGCCGGATCACTTCCCAGCCGTCGAGCCGTTCGGCAGCCCGTACACAGAGATCAGCCAGAGTCAGTTCGGCGGATCTCATGTCACAGATAGCGACATAGGCCCCTATCCACATCAACCCCGCCCGTTCTATCACCTTGACGTGTTCGACTCGGTCGCCATCCACACGACAGCCGAGAATCAGGTCCCTTAGCCGTTCGGGCGTCAGCGGCGTCCGTGCCGTCGTCACCGGAATGAGCGTTACGGCTGACAGCTGCACGTTTCCATCCAATGTGTCGTAGTAAATCCCCCCGCCAACACACCCCCACGCTCAGCGAACGGCACCCGCGACCTAGCGCAGCGGCATTCCCCAGGAGAACCCGGCGGTCGGCCGCTGCTTCTTGTTCAGGGGAACCCGCTCGCCGTGCAGCGGAGTGGCAGCGCTGACCACGAAAGCCAGGGCGGCAAGGGCGATCTTCAGGCGACGAGACATATAGCCGCTTTCCTTCCCGAATCAGGCAACCTGCCTAACGGTTCCCCCATTGCACCGCGTCGGCGATGCCAGTCTCTTGCGATGCCCGGATACGGTCAACAAGATCCAAGTGACGGGATCGCGCCAGGCGGGTTCACGTCAGAGCGGCAGGATCTTGCCAGCCGTCTTTGCCGTCTGACAATCTCTTTCCCGGCACGCCACCCGGTCGGGCACGAGCACTAGTGGGAGGAGCAGAGTGTTCAGCACCCTGGGCATATCGACCACCGCAGAGGCCGTCTACATGACCATGTTGCGCCAGTCGACCTGGGGGGTCGCCGAGATCGCCGAGTCTTTGGGGATCGACGCGGGGCAGGTGCACGACGCACTCGACGAGCTGATCGAACTCGCGCTGGTCCGCGAGTCACCCGTCCGCCCCGGCAACCTCACACCGACCAGCCCCAAGGTCGGCCTCGCGGCGCTGCTCGCCCGCGCCAAGGCGGACATCGCCCAGCAGCAGTACGAGATCGAGGCGACCCAGGCGGCCATCGACGCCCTCTCCGAGGCCCACCACGTCGACCAGTCGGACCAGTCGGACCAACTGGTCCAGATCGCCCAGCTCGACTCGGTACGCCAGCGCCTCCAGCAACTCGCCCGGATGACGCAGGTGGAGTGCCTCTCCTTCAACCCCGGCGGCGCGCACCGGCCGGACGCGATGGCCGCCAGCAAGCCCGTCAACCAGGAGGCCCTGGAACGGGGCGTGACCATCAAGTCGATCTATCAGGATAGCTTCCGTAACGACCCGGACACGCTTGCCTACGCCCGCTGGTTCAACAGCCTGGGCGGCGAGACCCGCTGCGTTCCGGTGGTCCTGTTCCAGATGATCATCGTCGATCGTCGGATCGCGCTGTTGCCGGTCGACCCCACCGACGCCCGCAAGGGCGCCATCGAGATTCACAACGCGGGGATCATCGCGGCGCTCAGCACCCTGTTCGACCACGCCTGGTCCACGGCGACACCGTTCGGCTCCGCCGCCACCGCCGACGAGAACGGCCTGGAACCGACCGAGCGGCAGTTGCTCCAACTGCTCGGCGACGGCAACACCGACGAGGCCACCGCCCGCAAGCTCGGCCTGTCGGTGCGTACCGTGCAACGGATGATGTCCGACCTGACCACCCGGCTCGGCGCGGAGAGCCGCTTCCAGGCCGGTGCCAACGCCGTACGGCAACGCTGGCTGTGATCCGGCCCGCGCCTCGCCCCGGAGACTTCCGCGTCGGGGCGAGGCGCGGCGGGTCACACCGACGGCTCGCAGATGAGCCAGTCGCCGTCCTCGCGGAGCATCGACACCATCCGCGCCTGCGTGGTGCCGTCGGCGTAGCTGACGCTGACCCCGACCGTGCCGGTGGTCTTCCACGGCAGGCCGTTGACCCGCAGCTCACCGGTCATCTCGTGGGAACTGGGCAGCCGCGCCTCGGCCGCCGAGGTGAACGCCTCCCGGGACTGGTCGGCGCGTACCTCGGCGCAGAGCGAACCGTACGCGTCGTCGAAGCGCCGCTCCTCCAGCGCGCGGTAGTAGTCGTCCACCACGTCCTTGGCGACACCGCCACTGCGTGCCGTCAGGAACACGGCCGAGCCCGCCCCGGCGAGCACCAGCAACACGACCGCACCGACCACCACCAGCAACACCGTCCTCCTGGTCTGCGCCGACTCCTGCTTCCTCATGCCGGCACTCCGCTCTGCTCCGTGCCGCCCTGGAGGGCGTCCGCCTCGATGATCTGCTCACTCCGTTCGCTCGTGTCGGCTCCGAACACGGCGGTGGTCGCGCCGGCGGTCTCCGCGCCGTCGATGACCAGCTCCTGCCCGGTGAGGAAGCTCGCCTCCGGAGAGGCCAGGTAGTGGAACGCCGCCGCGATCTCCTCCGGTGACGCGTGCCGTCCGGCGGGAATCTTCGCGTTCACCTCGTCGAGCATGGCCGGCGTGTACTCGGCCAGTTGCATCGGCGTCAGCACCGCACCCGGACTGACGCAGGCCACCCGGATCCACGGGCTCAACTCCAGGGCGAACGTGCGGCAGAGCGCCACGATGCCGGCCTTGGTCGCGTTGTAGTCGGCGTAGAGCGGGTAGCCCCGCAGGCCGTTGACCGACGCGGTGGCCAGCAGGACGCCAGCCCGCTGCCGCACCATCACCCGGGCCGCCGCCTGCCACAGCCCGAGTACGCCCAGCAGGTTGACGTCGACCACGCGGCGCGCGTCGGCCTCGGTCAGTTCCAGCACCCCGTGCCGGACGCTGATGCCGGCATTGGCGATCACGACGTCGATCGGGCCGATCTCGGCGACCTGCGCCACCGCGTCGCGGACCGCAGACCAGTCCGCGACGTCGGTCTCGATCCACGTGACCGCCGGGTTCTGCGGATCGGCGGAGGGCCGCACGTCCAGGTTGAACACCCGGTCCCCGCCCGCGGCGAACCGTTGGGCCGTGGCCCAGCCGATGCCGCTGGAGGCACCGGAGATGATTACCGTCCGCATCGAACTCTCCCAGTTCTCGTGTGGGTCGTGGTGGGCGCGGTGGCCGCGCCCACCACCGGTATTCCCGGTCAGACCAGCACCCTGCTGCCCGCCGGTACCCCGCTGCCCGACCGCAGGTTGCGGCTGACCGTCAGCTTCTTGAGCCACCGATCGGTCCCGTCGTACCGGGCCCGGAACGACTTGCGGCCGTGCACCGCCTGGTAGTTGTCGACGATGAGCAGCGTGCCGCGCTCCACCACCACGTCGTGCTGGTGCGCGAGCAACTGCGAGTGCAGGGCGTTCAGCGCCCGCCGGGCGACCGCGTCGTCGTCACCACCCACGCACCGCATGAACGGCAGGTCGATCCGCAGGTACGGCCGGGACGGATCACCGGACAGCACGGCCACCGGCTCGGGATCGTCCCGCATCCGCTCGACCAGCTTGAGGGCCGGATGGTCCGGCTGGCTCAGGGTGAGCTGACGGATGTGCTCGTCGTCGGGGAGGATGTGGTAGCGCGGCTGCCGGAGCACCTCGACGTCGGCCGGGTCCAGGTCCAGTTCCCGGACCGACGCCACCGTGGTGGCCACCTTGTCCTCGTTGCGGACGCCGAAGAGCAGCAGGTAGTCGCAGCGGCTCGGGTGGAAGGCGTCCTCGGTGTGGAACTCCAGCAACGCCTCGCTGCCGTGACCGTTCTGCCGCGCCTCGTCGCCCGCGATCGGCACGATGTTCTGGACGAGCCGGCCGCCCTGGAGCGTGGCCCAGGTGAACGGGTCCCCCAACGCCATGCCGCACAGCGCCATGCACACCTCGACCTCGGTGACGTGGCTGCCCCGCCGCTCGGCGTCCCAGTGCGTCGGTGTCGGCCCGACCTGCCGGTCGTCGACCGGGAAGCCGAGCACCGAGCAGGCCGCCGCCGGTTCGCCGTGCCGGAACTCGTCCAGAAACTCCCACAGCCCCGCCGGCAGGCGCCGCACCGCGGACCGGTGGCGGTCGTAGAAGTCCGGCTGCCGGGGGTCCACGTCGGGAGTCGACCGTACGGTCTCGCCGATCGCGCGCAACGCGATGAGATCGGCGTCGCTGAGCTGGTATCGGGGCCAGTCGGTGGTCACCGGGACGCTCCGGAGTCCGCCGCCATCGCCCGGGCGAGGCTCGCCGGCCGCATGTCCGTCCAGGTGAACTCGACGAAGGCGAGGCAGTCGGCACGCCCGGCCGGGCCGTGCGCCACCGACCAGCCGTCGGGCACCGGGTTCGACTCGGGCCACAGGGAGTACTGCGCTTCGGCGTTGACCAGCACCAGGTACGTGCCGTCGGGCCGGTCGAACGGGTTCGACATCTCAGGCGCTCCTGGGGGCCGACGGAACCAGCTCGAAGAGAATCCCGGACGGCGGAGCGGCCACGTGGCGCTCGCGGACCAGGTCCCACCCAGCCGCCTCGAACGCCTCCAACCACTCCCTCCGACTGGGGATGTAGACGCCCATCAGGGCGTGGATCAACTCGAAGCCGATGGTGAAGATGGTGGTCGTCTCCGGGCTGGCCGGCCCCGGGGTGCGGACCACGTCGCAGAGCAGCAGGCGCTTGACGTTCGGGAACGCCCGACGCAAATTCGCCAGCCCGTCGACGCAGCGCTGCATCGGCCAGAAGTCGTGACCCATGAAGACGCAGGTCACCACCTCCACGTCGGCGAAGATCTCGGTGGGCTCCAGGGCCAGCACGTCGCCCTGCACGATGTGGACGCGGCCTTCCAGGCCCGCGTCGGCTACCGACTTCTCGGCCAGTTCCACCGAGCCCCGGGCGATGTCGACGCCGACCGCGCTCACCGACGGGTCCCGCTCGGCGATCCGGATCAGGCGCTGCCCGGAGCCGCAGCCCAGGTCGGCGATCACGGCGAAGTCGAGCCCGGTGACGATCTCGTCGAAGAGCGGCTCCACCTCGCTGTCGCCGATCAGGCGGGAGCCGATCGCCACAGCCCGCATGTCGCGATGGTAGAAGTCGCCCACCCGCTGCTCGGGCACGGCGACGTCGGGTGCGATGGAGAACAGTTCCCCGCACCCCTTGACCAACCAGTAGAAGTAGCCCCGGGCGGCGTAGACGTCGGCGAAGCCCGGCCCGACCGTGTACCGGTCCCCGTCGGGCTGGACCACCTTCGCCCAGACCAGGGTGTCCAGCAACCCACGGACCACGCCGTGGTCGAGGCGGCCGCCGGCGGCCGTGGCCACGTCCGTGCCGCCCTCGGCGTGCAGCAGGTCGAGCAGGCCGATCTGGTGGCTGGCGGAGATCGCCGAGGTGACCACGTAGGACGAGAAGAGGCTGGCGGCCGCTCCGACCGTGTACGGGGGAGTTTCCGCCGGGTATGTCTCGACGAATGTGTCGGTCATTGTTTCCTCCTTTAGCGGATGTGCGGCGCCGCCGGAGCCGACTCAGCCCACAACGCGTCCATCGTCTCGTGTGAGATGTGCCGATCCAGATCGGTGGTGGCGGCGTAACCCATGTTGATGATCGTCCGGACGCCCCCGGTGATCGGATAGACCCTGTGCAAGGTGGTGTCGGTGCGCATCAGATAGAGGTCACCGGGCACGAAGGAGGCCGAATAGGTCGGCCCGGCCAGAAATGCCCGGTGGATCTCTGGATTCTCCTTGTTCCACGTCGTCCCCGGCACGCACTGCACGAAGCCGCCGTGCTCGACCGCCGGGCACTCGATGATCCAGACCAGCGCGAAGGCGTAGTCGTCCCAGTGCCAGCCGTGCGTGTCGCCGCTCTCCTCGAGCCGGGTGATCACGTACTGCTCCGGCTCGTACGGACAGGGCAGCACCGCCTCGCCGGCCACCTTGGACAGCAGCGCGAGCAGGGCTTCGGACTCGTACACCGCCGGGATGACCGTGCTGCGCTCGACCACCTCGTCCCGTCGCACGTTGCGCATCCGGCGCAGGGTGTTGCCGGTCGCCGCGAACCGCAGGTCACGGCGGACCCCGGCCTCGCCGACCAGGTTCAACACCTCGGCCGCGACGGCCTCCTTCAACTCCTCCGGAACGATAAAGGACAGTTTTGTGAAACCGTACTTCGCGAGGTGCTCACGTGCCTCGGTCAGCTGCGCCGAGCTGACCTCGTGCGCCGCGAGTCTCGCGAGGGGATCCACCACAGAAGCTTCCACAGTTACCTCCTATTCGCTTCTCTTACGCCGTCTTCGCCCATGCCCGAGCCGCCGATCGCGGCGCGGACAGCGCACTTTCCATTGCGTCGAACATGTGGCAGGAACACGGTCACCCCACGGTTGACCGGAAGAACTCGACGAGCAGTGCGTTGACGGCGTCCGGCCGTTCCAGATAGCCGAAGTGCCCGCACCGGGCGACCTCGGCGAACCGGGCACCGGGAATCGCCTCGGCGACCTCCCGGCCCAGATGCGGCGGTGTCACCAGGTCGTCGGCGAAGCCGACCACCAGAGCGCCGTCCGGCGGCGGCGTGACGGCCCGGTACGCGTCGAGCCGGTCGGCCATCCGTTCCAGTTCGGTCTGGGCCTCGGCCACCTCGAGGGAGGGTGGGAAGAACTCCATCAGGTCCAGCCAGTAGCGGGCCTGCTTCTCGTCGTTGAGCGTGTGCGGGGACAGGCTCTGGATCAGCCGCCACACGGCGTACGCCTGCGGCGGCAGCTTCGCCTCCCCCAGCGCGATGGCCGCCTCAGCGGTGGCGAGCGCACCCCGGAAGGTGTCGGTCCGGCCCCGCGTCGCCATCAGCACCGCCTGCTGCACCAGGTCCGGCCGGGTGACCATCACCTCCTGCACCACGTGTGCGCCCATCGACGTGCCGACCAGCCGGGCCCGGCCGCCGCAGAGGCGCTCGACCAGAGCGACGACGTCGCCGACGAGGTCCTCCACGGTCGGCTTGGCCGCGCCCGGCGGCAACGGCGCGACGCCACGGTTGTCGAAGGTGACGACCCGGTACCCGGCCGCCACCAGCGCCGGCACCTGATGCAGCTGCCACACGCTGCCCGGGCTGCCGGTCCCCATCACCAGGACGACCGGCTCCCCGGTGCCACGCTCGGCGTAGCTGATCTTCGTGCCGTTGGCCACGACGAGTGGCATGACTGGCTCCTTCGATCCTGGGTCAGGCCACCGGAAGGGACAGGTCCCGGATTTCCCGGGCCGGACGGGTCGGCGTCAGCGGCAGCGACCTCGTTCCGCCGACCACGGTGCGGCGCGGGCGGGGCATCGGGTCGACGTCGCTGTCGGAGACGCAGACGCTCATCACCCGGTGCCCCTCGAAGAAGAGCAGCCCGCGATCCCGCAGCCCGGCCAGCCGTTCCTCCAGCACCTCGGCCAGATGCGGCAACTCGGCCAGATGCGGCAACTCGGAGCCCAGCTTGTCCACCCGTACCGGCTTGTCGAGGTGCAGCAGCAGCTCGGTGTCGAGGCCGTCGACCGGATAGACCAGCTCCGCATTGGAGCGGGTGTCCCGGACGGTGGTGCCACCGTCGCCCCGGGTCAACGTCAGTGCCGGGCCGCTGCCCGCCGCCCACGCCGTGTTCCACTGCCCGTCGGCGTTGGGGCCGGTCCCCTTGCGGTAGCGGCTCTCCATCTGGTTGCGCCGAGTCACCACCCCACGGATCCGGTGCGCCCGATCCAGGTCGTCGTCGAGCACGCTGCGCAGGAACTCGGGGAACGTGACCAGCGAGGGACCGGAGAAGACGAAGTCGAGCTGCGAACAGTTCTGCGCCACCGCCGCACCCATCGGCGCCTCGCAGTTGGCACCGCCGATCAGCGTGGTCACCGCCGGGTTGCGGTCCTTGACCATCCGGGCCGCCGCGAGGCTGGGCAGGTTCTGGGTGAACATCGAGCTGAAACCGAGCAGGTCCGCCTCGTCGAGCCGGTACTTCTCCACCATGCCGCGCAGGAAGTCCTTGAGACCCTCGCGGCGGCGCAGCACCGTACGCCGCAGGTCGGCCTTTGCCGGGCCGGTAAGGTAGCGACTGAAGTACTCGTCCACGTTGTCCGGTAGCTCCGGGAAGGCGAGCTGCCGGAACATCCAGTCCCCCACCCCCGCCACATGGAAGTCCATGTCCCCGGCGATGGCGTCGTACTCCTCGGCACCGAAGTAGCGGACGAAGTCGTGGTTGAGGTAGCAGACCCGCACGTCGAAGTCGTCCGGGAAGTCCCGGCGGACCAACGCGGAGAGCTGGCTGAGCGCGAACGACGGTCGGCGCCGGTCGGCGAAGGGCATGTTGACGAGGACTAGCTGGCGCACGTGGACCCTTCCACGATCGTGGGCTGCCACCGCGAGTACTGGCGCAACCCGTACAGCAGTGGGGTGTCGGCGGTGTACTGGACGTCGGAGACCTGTCCCACCACCAGCGCGTGGTCACCGACGACCCGGACGTCGGAGAGCGTGCAGGCGGCGAACCCGCAGGCGTCCTCCACCAGCCACGGCAGCCGGTCGTCTCCTTGGGGCTGCCAGACCACCTGGTGGAAGCGGTCCGCCGCGCCGGTGGCGAAGACCTCCGCCGCCCGCTGGCCCCGGGCGTGCAGCAGGTTGACCGCGAACCTCCCCCGGTCCTCGATGGCGGCCAGCGTGCGGCTGCCCACCCGGAGGCTCACCAGCAGGGTCGGCGGCGCCAGCGTGACGCTCATCAGCGACGAGCAGGTCAGTCCCCACGGCGCCCCTTCGCCGTCCACGCTGGTCACCACCGCCACCCCGGTCGGGAAGCCGCTCATGAAGGTCCGGCAGCCGTCGGCCAGCGACGGCTCGGACCCGGGACGCATCGGTACGACCGTCATCACCCCTCCGCCGCCGGTTGGATGGTGCTCAGGTACTCGTACGCGCTGGGCAGGGTCTTCACCAGGCGCTCGGCGTCGGCCCGGATCCCGGCCAGCTCGGCCGAGGCGCGGACCGGGTCGATGTGCGCCAGGGCCGGCCGGGGACTCTTCGGCGCCAGGCCCATGCCGAGGCAGATGGTGATCCACGAGTACACCTCGAACCCGTGGTAGTACGGGTAGATGGTGCTCTCGTCGAGGAGCCGCACGGCGGCGGTCTCCAGCCGCTCGGCCAGCCCGTCCGGGATCGCGCGGACCTTGGTCTCCCGCCAGTAGTCGGTGTCCTGCCGGGGCGAGGCGACGTAGTGCAGGACCAGGAACTCCTTGACGCCGTCGATCACCCGCGCGACCTTGTCGTTGTAGCCCCGGATCAGCGTCTGGTCCCAGGTGTTGTCCGGGAAGTGCTTCACCAACTGCTCGATGGCGTGCTGGATGAAGAAGATGCCGGTGGACTCCAGCGGCTCGACGAAGCCGCTGGACAGGCCGACCGCCACGCAGTTGTTCACCCAGGACCGCTCGTTGCGGCCGATCCGCATCCGGATGTGGTTGGCCTCCAGCTCGTCCTGCCCGGGGGCGGCGAACTCGCGCAGCGTGCGCTCCGCCTCCTCCGGCTCGCAGAACTCGTCGGAGTAGACGTAGCCGGTACCGATCCGGCCGTACAGCGGGATGGTCCAGATCCAGCCGGCCTCCTTGGCGGTGGCCTTGGTGTACGGCGCGATGCCGTGCTCGGCCATGTCCCGGGGTACCCGCAGCGCCACCGCGCGGTTGTTCGGCAGCACGTCGGTGAAGGAGACGAACTTCTCCTTCAGCGTCTGGTTGATCAGCAGGCCCCGGAAGCCGGTGCAGTCGACGAAGAGGTCACCGGTCACGTCGCCCTGGTTCCGGGTGGAGACGTGGGTGATCCAGCCCCGCTCGTCCTGCCCGACACCCACCACGTCGTCGACCACGTGCCGGACGCCCTGCGCGACACCGAGCTTGGTCAGGTAGCGGGCCATCAGCGCGGCGTCGAAGTGGTAGGCGTACGGGAACTGCGCCCGCTGCTCGTCCAGGGTGGAGCGGCCCAACTCGCCGTCCAGGCTGGCGGTGAAGAGAGTCCCGTCGAGCATCCGCGGGGAGCGCTCCGCCTCACACAGGTACGGCGTGATGAACGAGCCCCGGTCGAAGCTCTCGGTCGGGTCGCCGAGGGCCAGGTTCCACTCCGCCGCGGTGAACCCGTCGGAGGTACGCAGCCGCTCGAACGGGTGGAAGAAGTGGCTGCCGTCACCGCGCCAGTTGTCGTACTTGATGGCCAGCTTGTAGGAGCCGCTGCACTCCGGCATCCACTCCCGCTCGTCCAGGCCGAGGTAGTCGAAGAAGTGCCGGATGGTGCTGAACGTCGCCTCGCCGACGCCGATCGTGCCGACCGCCGCCGACTCCACGAGGGTCACCGAGATCCGGTCCTGGAAAGCGGTCTTGAGGTAGGTGGCGGTCATCCAGCCGGCGGTCCCGCCACCGACGATGACAACGTCGCGGATCATCATGCCTGCACTCCCTGGATCGCTTCCCGAACGGTCCGCACGCTGCGCGGCCGCATGTCCTTCCACACCCGGTCGATGTGGTCGAGGCACTCCTGACGGGTGCCGTCGGTGCCCTCGTCCTGCCAGCCCGGCGGGTTGGACCGGTCCGACCACCACACCGAGTACTGCTCCTCGTGGTTGACCACGACCTTGAAACGGACGTCATCCGGCTGCTTCATCGGTGGTTCCTCTCATGCCGTGGGGATCTCGTGGCCGTGGGCGTGCCGCAACCGGTCGGCCAACGCCGGGCCGATGGTGTCCAGTGCCGGTGCCTGCGTCATCCGGTCGTGCTCGCAGTCGACGGGCAGCACGTCGACCCGGCCGTCGACGTACGCCTGCCAGACCGTGGCCGGGTCGAGGCGGTGGTCCCAGGTCTGCGTGGCCACGAACAACTGCACGTCGCCGTGGAAGCGTCGGGGCGTGAACGCGTCCATCAGGCGGGCGTTGTTCAGCACCACTCCGGTCAGCGCCTCGACGGTCTTGGCGTCGAGCAGTTCGTCATCGGGGTCGGCCTGAGCCCCGTCGCCGGAGGCCGGGTCGTGGTCCCCGGCCGACCCTGGCCGGCCGAGGGCGTCGAAGAGCAGCGCGCGGGCCTGGGCCACGGTCTCCACCCGCACGTCCTCCACGTCCATCGCCGGGTAGCTGTCGATCAGCGTGAGCACCGCGACCCGCTCGCCGTCGGCCTGCAGACGGGTGGCCATGGCGTGCGCGACCAGGCCGCCGAAGGACCAGCCGAGCAGGTGGTAGGGGCCGCGCGGCTGCACCCGCCGGATCTCGGCGAGGTAGTCGTCGGCCATCTCCTCGACGCTGCCGGCCAGCACCTCGCCGCCGTCCGCGCCGCGCGCCTGCAACCCGTAGATGGGCCGGTCGATGCCCGCCTGCCGCAGCAGCCCCGAGTAGCACCAGCTCAGACCACCGACCGGGTGTACGCAGAACAGCGGCTCGCCGTCGCCGTGCACGCGCATCGGCATCAGCACGTCGAACGGGTCGGCGGCCACCCCGGACTCGACGGCCGAGGCGAGGCTGGCCACGGTCGGGTTCTCGAACAGCGCCCGGATGGTCAGCTCCACGCCCAACGCCGTCCGCACCCGGGACACCAGGCGGGTCGCCAGCAGCGAATGGCCGCCCAGGTCGAAGAAGCCGTCGTCGACACCGACCGAGTCCAGGCCCAGCACCTCGGCGAACAGGCCGCACAGCACGGTCTCGCGGGGGCCCACCGGTCCCCGGCCACCGGCGCCGCCGGTCGACTCCGGTACGGGCAGCGCCGCGCGGTCCAGCTTGCCGTTGGGGGTCAGCGGCAGCGAGTCCATCGGCACCAGCGCCGAGGGCACCATGAAGCCGGGCAGTTGTTCGCCGGCCTGCGCCCGCAGCGCAGCCAGGTCGACCCGGCCACCGGCGACCGGGCAGACGTAGGCGACCAGCCGCTGGTCGCCGGGGCGGTCCTCGCGTACCACCACGGCGACCTGGCCGACGGCGGGGTCGGCGGCCAGGACGGCCTCGATCTCGCCGAGCTCCACCCGGAAACCGCGGACCTTCACCTGGTCGTCGGCGCGACCGACGAAGCTCAGGTTGCCGTCCAGCCCCCAGCGCACCACGTCGCCGGTGCGGTACATGCGCGAGCCGGGCGGGCCGAACGGGTCGGCGACGAACCGGGTCGCGGTCAGTCCGGCCCGTCCCCAGTACCCCCGGCCCAGCCCGGCGCCGGCCACGTACAGCTCACCCGCCGCACCCGGGGCCACCATCCGCAGGGCCTCGTCCAGCACGTACAGCCGGGAGTTGAGGATCGGCTTGCCGATCAACGGCACGTCCCCGTCGGCGACCCGGTACGACGCGGTGTCGTTCGAGCACTCGGTCTGGCCGTAGAAGTTGTAGCTGGCCGTGTTTGGGGTGGCCCGCATGGCGTTCCACAGCGTCTCGGTGACGGCCTCGCCGCCGACCATCAGCACGGTCGGGTGGTGCCGGCCGTCGGCGAACATGCCGGCCGCCACGAGCTGCTGCATGAACGACGGCGTCAGGTCGACGAACCCGATGCGCTGCCGGTCGATGTAGTCGACGAAGGCCTCCGCGTCGCGGCGGACGAAGTCGTTGATCACGTGCAGCTCGTGCCCGTCGAGCATCCACAGCAGGGAGTCCCACGAGGTGTCGAACGTCAGCGGAGCGGTGAAGCCGATCCGCAACCGGCCGCCGCCGGCCGCCGCCACCTCGGGGCGGAAGAACGTGTTGCGGTGGCTCCAGTACAGGTTGACCATGCCCCGGTGCTCGATGACGACCGCCTTCGGCCGGCCCGTCGACCCGGAGGTGTAGATGACGTACGCGGGGTTCTCCGGCCGCAGCGGCGCAAGCCGTTCCGGGTCGGCCAGTTCCGCGTCGGAGAGCGCGGCCAGTTCGGTGCGTACCGTCTCGTCGTCGAGCTGGACCACGGGGGTGGTCAGCGGGGGCAGCGCCGCCAGGCCGGCGGCGGTGCCGAGCACGACCACCGGTGCGGCGTCGGCCAGCATGAAGGCCAGCCGGTCCGCCGGATGCTCCAGGTCCAGCGGCAGGTACGCACCGCCGGCCTTGAGCACCGCGAACAGCGCCACGACCATCTCCGCCGACCTCGGTACGGCCAGCGCGACCACGCGTTCCGGGCCGACGCCCCGGTCGACCAGCAGCCGCGCCAACCGGTTGGCCCGCCCGTCCAGCTCGGCGAAGGTCATCCGCGTGTCGTCGTGGACCACCGCCACCTCGTCCCCGGTGGCGGCCACCTGCTCGGCGAGCAGATCGATCAGCCGCACCGGCGGCGCGGGCCGGACCGACCCCATCCAGTCCACGGTGAGCGCCCGACGCTCGTCGGCCGACATCACCTCCAGCTCGCTGACCGGCAGGTGCGGGTCGGTGGCGGCGGCGGACAGCAGCCGCACCAGACGTTCGGCCAGGGCCGCCACCGACGGCTCGTCGAACAGGTCGGTCGAGTACTCCAGGTAGCCGCGCAGACCCGCCGGGGAGCCGTCCGGGCCGTGGTCCTCGAACACGTCGAGCGTCAGGTCGTACTCGGACACCCCGTGCCGGACCGCCTCGTGGCTGACCTGCAGACCGGCGAAGTCGAACGCGGCCGAGGCGTTGTTCTGGAACGCCAGCAGCACCTGGAACAGCGGGAACCGGGCCAGCGAGCGGGTCGGGCTGACCGCCTCCACGACCCGCTCGAAGGGCACGTCCTGGTGGTCGTAGGCGGCCAGGTCGGTGTCGCGTACCCGGTCGAGCAGCTCGGCGAAGGTCGGGTCGCCGCCGACGTCGGTGCGCAGCACCAGGGTGTTGACGAAGTAGCCGACCATCGCCTCCAGCGCCGGGTCGCCCCGGCCCGCCGAGGGGGTGCCGATCGGGATGTCGGCGCCCGCGCCCATCCGGGACAGCAGCGCGGCGAGCCCCGCCTGCACCACCATGAACAGGCTCAGCCGCCGGTCGCGGGCCAGCCGCAGCAGCCCGTCGTGCTGGTCGGCGTCGAGCCGCAGCGCGACGGTGTCCCCCGCGTAGCTGGCCACCGGCGGGCGGGCCCGGTCGGTGGGCAGCGACAGCTCCTCCGGTGAGCCGGCCAGGTTGGCCCGCCAGTAGTCGAGCTGCCGGTTGACCTCGCTGTCCCGGTCGCCGTCGTCGCCGAGGATCTCCCGCTGCCAGACCGCGTAGTCGGCGTACTGCACCGGCAGCGGCGACCACTGCGGGGCCCGGCCCCGCCGGCGCAGCGAGTAGGCGTCGGCCAGGTCCCGGCTCAGCGGCGCGAGCGACGCACCGTCGACCGCGATGTGGTGCATCACCAGCAGCAGCACGTGCAGTTCCGGATCGATCCGGAACACCTGCGCCCGCAGCGGGATCTGCGCGGCGAGGTCGAACCCCTGGGCTGTGGCCGAGGCCAGCGCGTCGGCGAGGTCCGCCTCGGTGATGTCCCGCACCGGCATCGGCGGCCGGGTCGGCGGCAGCACCGTCTGGAACGGCACCCCGCCCTCCTCGCCGAACACGGTGCGCAGCGGCTCGTGCCGTGCCACCAGGTCGGCGACGGCAGCGGCGAGCGCGTCGGCGTCGAGCGGCCCGGCCAGCCGCAACGCGATCGGGGTGTTGCGGGCGCCGGTGTCGGTGCCGTCCATCCGGTCCAGGAACCACAGGCGCTGCTGGCCGAAGGAGAGTGGGATCCGCTCGCCGCGTGGCACCGCGCGGACCGCCGGCCGAGCGGTCACCGTGGGGTCGATGGCCTTGGCGAGCGCGGCCACCGTCGGGTTCTCGAACAGCGCCCGGATGGTCAGCTCCGTTCCCAGCACCGACCGCACCCGGGAGACCAGGCGAGTGGCCAGCAGCGAGTGCCCGCCCAGGTCGAAGAAGCCGTCGTCCACGCCGACCCGGTCGACGCCCAGCACCTCGGCGAAGAGCCCGCACAGCACCGATTCGCGGGGACCGACCGGGCGTCGACTGCCACCGATGTTGCGGGTCGGTGCCGGCAGCGCGGCCCGGTCCAGCTTGCCGTTGGGCGTCAGCGGCAGCGCCGCCAACCGCACGATCGCCGACGGCACCAGGAAACCGGGCAGCCGTTCGGCAGCCGAGGCCCGCAGCTCCTCCACGTCGACCCGCGCGCCGTCCGCCGCGCAGACGTAGCCCACCAGTCGCTGGTCGCCGGGCCGGTCCTCGCGTACCACCACGGCGACCTGGCCCACTCCGGGGCCCGCCGCCAACACCGCCTCGATCTCGCCCAACTCGACCCGGAACCCGCGGACCTTGACCTGCTCGTCGGCGCGGCCGAGGAAGCTCAACCCGCCGTCCGGCCGCCACCGCACCAGGTCGCCGGTGCGGTACATGCGCGAGCCGGGCGGCCCGTACGGGTCGGCGACGAACCGCGAGGCGGTCAGGCCGGGCCGTCCCCGGTAGCCACGGGCCAGCCCGGGACCGGCCACGTACAGTTCGCCGGCCGCCCCGGGCGCCACCAGGCGCAGCCCCTCGTCCAGCACGTAGACCCGGGCACCCTCGATGGGGCGGCCGATGTCGGCACGGACCGACTGCGGGTCGGGCAGGCTGTCCGCTCCGTACACCCGGGAGCTGACGTCGATGGTGGCCTCGGTCGGCCCGTACGCGATGACCATGCGGCGGCCCGTCGACCAGTACGCGGCCACGTCGGGCGGGCAGCCCTCGCCACCGGTGATGATCGTGCGCAGGTGCGGCAGGTCCCGTTGCGGGACGGTGGCCAGCACCGACGGCGGGATGTGCGCGTGACTGATCCGGTGCTCGGCCAGGTAGGCGTGGAGTTCCTCGCCCGCCACGGTGGTCGGCGACACCACGAGGCAGCCGCCGGCCAGCAGCGCCATCGACACCTCCGCCACCATCACGTCGAAGCTCGGCGACACCAGCTGCGACACCCGCGCGCCGGGCCGGGCGTCGTGCCGGGCGATCTGGTTGGCCAGCAGCCCGGCCAGGCCGGAGTGGGTCACCTCGACGCCCTTGGGCACGCCGGTGGAGCCCGAGGTGTAGATGACGTACGCCGCGTCGGTGACCCGCAGCGGGCCGAGCCGGTCGGTGTCGGACAGGTTCGCCGGGGAGGCCGCCGTCAGGTCGATCTCCTCCAGCACCACCGTCGCGGACGCCCCCGCCACCGGTGCCACGGCCAGCCCGGCCCGGCTGGTGAGCACCACCGTGGGGGCGCTGTCGTCGAGCAGGAAGGCAAGCCGCTCGGCGGGATACGTGAGGTCCACCGCGAGGTAGGCCGCGCCGGTCTTGGCGACCGCGACGATGGCGACGATCAGGTCGATCGAGCGGGGCAGCGCGAGCGCGACCGTCCGCTCCGGGCCCACCCCTAGGGCCACCAGGGCCCGGGCCAGCCGGTTGGCCCGCTCGTTGAGTTCGGCGTAGCGCAGCGTGCCTCCGTCCGCCTCGACGGCGGGGGCCGACGGGGTGGCCGCCACCTGCGCCTCGAAGAGTTCCGGCAGGGTCAGGGTGGGCGCCGTGCCGGCACTGCCCGCCCAGGTGCTGAGCAACTCCCGCCGTTCCCGCTCGGCCAGGATCTCCACCGCGCAGACCGGTGCCGTCGACTCCGCCACCAGGTTGCCCACCAGCCGCACCAGCCGGTCGGCCAGCAGCTCGACGGTGGTGTGGTCGAACAGGTCGGTGGCGAAGTAGACCTCGCCGGTGAGCCGGTCGTCGACCAGGTGCATCATCAGCGCCAGGTCGAACTGGAGCGACGAGAGCGCCAGGTCCTGCGTCCGTACCTCGACCTCGGCCAGCCCGGTGGGCTCGTCCTCCGCGCCGGCCAGCGTGAACATCACCTGGAACAGCGGCGACATGCTCTGGTCCCGGACCGGGTTGAGCCGCTCCACCACCTGGTCGAAGGGCACCTCGGCGTGGCTCAGCGCGCCGAGCACCGTGCCGCGTACCCGGTCCAGCAGCTCGGCGAAGGTCGGGCCGTGCGGGCCGTCGCCCAGCTCGGTGCGGACCACGACGCTGTTGACCAGGAAGCCGACCACGTCGGCGAGTTCGGGGTGGTCGCGGCCGGTGACCGGGGTGCCCACGGCGATGTCGCGCTGGCCGCTCACCCGGGCCAGGAGCACCTGGAACGCGGTCAGCAGCACCATGAACGGCGTGACGCCACGTGCCGCGGAGAGGTCCCGCAACCGCCGGACGGTCTCGGCCGGCACCTCCAGCCGCACCCGGTCGGCGGCGAAGCTGGGCGTCGCCGGGCGTGGCCGGTCCAGCGGCAGGCGCAGCACCGGCAGGTCGGCGAGTTGCCGCTGCCAGTAGCCGAGCGCCTCCTCGTACCGGCCGCTGTCCCGCCGCTCCCGCTGCCACCAGGCGAAGTCGGCGTAGTGCAGGGTCACCGGGTCGAGATCGGGTGCGGTGCCGGCCCGCCGGGCCCGGTAGCACTCGGTCACCTCGCGCCACACCACCTGGTGGGACCAGCCGTCGTAGGCGATGTGGTGCAGCACCACCAGCAGCACGTGGTCGTCCTCGCCGACCCGCAGCAGGCAGCCGCGCAGCACCGGGCCGCTGCCCAGGTCGAACGGGCGGGCCCACTCGTCGTGCAGGACCCGGGTGACCAGGTCGTCGGCGAGGCCGGTGACCGTGACCATGGGCAGCTCGACGCGGTAGGGCGCGTCGACCACCTGCATCGGGCCGTCGTCGGTGGCGACGTAATGGGTCCGCAGGATCTCGTGCCGGGCGACCACGTCGCCGAGCGCGCCGGCCAGCGCGTCCGCGTCGAGCGCGCCGTGCAGCCGCACCGCGACGGGCATGTTGTACGCCGGTGACTCCGGCGCGTACTGCCAGAGGAAGTAGAGCCGCTCCTGCGCGTACGACAGCGGCATCCCGCCGGGCAGGCGGGGCACCGGCGCCGGTGCCGGACCGGCGGTGTGCGCGCTGGTGGCGAGCCGGGCGGCCATCGAGGCGACCGTGGGCGCGTCGAACACCGCCTGCACCGGCAACTCGATCCCGAGCGCCTGGCGCAGGCCGAAGACGACCCGGGTGGCCAGCAGCGAGTGGCCGCCGATCTCGAAGAAGTCGTCGTGCACGCCGATCGGCTCGGCGCGGCCCAGCACCTGCCGCCACACCTGCGCCACAGCCCGTTCGGTGTCGTCGCGGGGGGCGACCCGGTCCACCGCGCCGTCCTCGGGCGTCACCGCCGGCAGCCGGGACTTGTCCACCTTGCCACTGAGCGTGCGGGGCAACCGGTCGATCGGCACGAACGCCGAGACCCGCAACTGCGCCGGCAGGCGTTCGTCCAGGTACGCCCGGAGGTCACCGCCGGTGGGCGCGGTGCCGTTCGCGGCCACCACGTACGCCACCAGCCGGTGGTGGGAGACCCCGTCCCGGACCGCCACCACGCACGCCTCGCTGACCGCGTGGTGCCCGCGCAGCACCGCCTCGATCTCGCCCGGCTCGACCCGGTGGCCCCGGATCTGCACCTGGTCGTCGCTGCGGCCGATGAACTCGACCACCCCGTCGGCGAGCCACCGCCCTCGGTCACCGGTCCGGTAGAGCCGACTGCCGCTGTCGCTGCCGTACGGGTCGGGCAGGAACCGGTCGGCGGTGAGGCCGGGCCGGTTCAGGTAGCCCCGGGTCACCCCGTGGCCGCCGACGTAGAGGTCACCGACCACCCCGACCGGTACCGGACGCAACCGCTCGTCGAGCACGTGGACGGCGGTGTTGGCCACCGGGGAGCCGACCGGCACGATGCCGGAGGCGGTGCTCACCCCGGGGCGGGCCGCGAACATGGTGCTGTCGATCGACGTCTCGGTGGCACCCCAGGCGTTGACGATCCGTACCCCGTCCGGCAGCACCGCCAGCGCGGCCGTGTAGTCGCTGACCGCGAAGCTGTCCGCACCGACCATCAGCAGCTTGAGCTCCGGCAGCCTCCGGCCGCTCTCGGTCAGGTGCGCGGTGATCGCGGTCAGCACGGCGGGCACCGTGTCGAAGGCGTCGACGCGTTCCGCCGCCAGCGCGTCCACCAGCGCCTGCGGGTCACGGGCCAGCGACCGGGGACCGAGCACCAGGCAGCTACCGAAGGCCAGGCTCCGGACCACGTCACCGACGAAGACGTCAAAGGCGGAGCTGGCGATCGTCATCCAGCGACGTAGCGGTCCCGGGTCCCAGGTGGTCCAGGCCGCGCGCAGGTTCGCCGTGCCGCCCCGGGTGACCATCACGCCCTTCGGCGTACCGGTCGAACCGGAGGTGTGGATCACGTAAGCGAGGGCGGACGGCGGCGCGGTGCGCGACGGCCGGACCGCCGACACGTCGGCGAGCGTGGCCGGGTCGTCGAGCCGGATCAGCCGCCACGGACCGGCGGGCAGGTCGGGCGCGGTGGTGGCGTCGCAGAGCACCACGGTCGGCGTGGCGTCGTCGAGCAGCACGGCGATGCGGGCGGCGGGCTGCTCCGGGTCCACCGGCAGGAACGCCGCGTCGGCCTTGAGCACGGCCAGCGGCGCGACCACGGTGTCGTGACCGCGTCCGACACAGATCGCCACCCGGTCGTCGATGCCGACGCCGTGCCCGCGCAGCAGGTTCGCGATCCGGTTCGCGCGTTCCTCGACGCCTGCGTAGTCGAGCGTCCGCCCGTCCCAGACCAGCGCGGGCGCGTCCGGGGTGGCGTCCGCGTACGCCTCGAAGTGCTGCTCGACGGAGATCGACGGCGAGTAGCTGAGCCGGGTGCTGTTCCAGTCCCGCACCAGGCGACGCTCGTGGCTGGTGGAGAGGCGGTAGTCGCCGATCGGGCGGTCCGGCGCCTCGGCGATGCCGGTGAGCAGCTGTTCCAGGTGCTCCACGATCCGTTCGGCGGCGTCGGCGTCGAAGAGGTCCACGCTGTACTCAAGTTCACCGGTCAGGCCCTCGGGGCTCTCCCGCAGGCCGAGCGTGAGGTCGACCTGCGCCCCTTGGGCCGCCCCCGAGTACGGCTCCACGTCGACGTCGCCCAGGTCCCAGGCGTCGTTGGCGCCGGCCGCGTCACCGTCGGTGGTGAACATGACCTGGAACAGCGGGGTGGCGCTGGCGTCGCGGGCCGGGTTGATCCTCTCGACGACCTGGTCGAAGGGCACGTCCTGGTGGGCCAGGCCGTCGAGCACGACGCCCCGGACGCGGGCGAGCAGTTCGGTGAAGGTGGGGTCGCCGGAGAGGTCGCCGCGCAGCACGACGGTGTTGGCGAAGAAACCGACCAGTCCGGCGACGGCCTCGGAGTCCCGTCCGGCCACCGGCGTGCCGACGGCGATGTCCGGCTGGCCGGAGAGCCGGGACAGCAGCACCTGGAAGGCGGCGAGCAACACGACGAACGGGGTGCAGCCGGTGGCCCGGCCGAGTTCCCGCAGCCCGTCGGCGACTGGGACGTCCAGCCGGACCGGCACCCGGTCACCGGCAAAGGTCGGGGTGGCCGGCCGGGGCCGGGCGACCGGCAGGTCCAGCACCGGCACGTCGGTCAGCCGCTCCTGCCAGTGCCGCAGGCCGGGCTCGTACCCACCGTCGGCCTGGCGGCGGCGCTGCCACCAGGCGACGTCGGCGACCTGCACGGGCAGCGCGGGCAGCCGCTCCGCCGCCGCCACACCGTCCCGGTAGACGGCGGACAGCTCCCGCCACATGATCGGCAGGGACCAGCCGTCGCAGGCGATGTGGTGCATCACCAGCAGCAGCACGTGTTCCTCGGGCGTCCGCCGGAACAGCGTCGCCCGCAGGACCGGACCCTCGGCCAGGTCGAACGGCCGCAGCGTCTCGGCGCCGATCAGCTCCCGCAGCGCCGCCTGGGCACCGGCGCCGGCCGGCACGTCCACCACCGGCAGCGGCACCGGGGACGCCGGGTCGACCACCTGCTCCGGGCCCTGCGCACCGTCGACGTAGCGGGTCCGCAGCACCTCGTGCCGATCCACCACGGCCGACAGCGCGGTGCCCAGCGCCGCCACGTCCACCCGCCCGGTCAGGCGCACCGCCACCGGCGCGTGGTACGCCGCCGAGGCCGGCGCCAGCCGCCACAGGAAGTAGAGCCGCTCCTGGGCGAACGACAGCGGCAGGGCCTCGTCACGCGGGGCGCGGGAGATGCCGGTGGGACGCGCGTCACCGCGGCCCAGCCGCTCCAGCAGCAGCCGCCGTCGCTCCGGGGAGAGCTGGGCGAGCCGCTCGGCGAGGGTGTCAGACATGGAGGTCCCTTCGGAACTGGGCCGTCGGTGGCCGGCTAGGAGTTCGCCAGGAGCGTCCGGACGTCCTCGTCGGACATCGACTCGACGCTCTCCAGCGCCTCGGCGAGGAGGTCGTCCTGTTCGCCGAGCGCCTCGTTGATGGCCTTGGCCAGGTCCTCGACGTACGGCGCCTCAAGGATCCGGCGCAGCTCCAGGTCCACCCCGAACGTGGTGCGGATGCGGAACGCCACCTGCACGGCCTGGAGCGAGTGCCCGCCCAGGGCGAAGAAGTTGTCGCCGATGCCGACCCGCTCGACGCCGAGGATGTCGGCCCAGACGGCGGCCACCTCCCGCTCCAGGGCGTCGCGCGGCGCCACGTGGGCGCCTGCGGCCTCCGGCCGCTCGGGGTCGGGCTCCGGCAGCGCCGCCCGGTCGATCTTCCCGTTCGGGGTCAGCGGCAGCGTGCCCATCACCACGAACGCCGACGGCACCTCGTACTCCGGCAGGCGCTCGGCCATGAACTCGCGCAACTCCGCCACGTCCACGGACGCGCCGGCCGCCGGCTCCGCGTAGCCGACCAGGCGTACCGGGCCGGTGCCGGACCGCAGCGCCAGCACCACCCCGGAGGCCACCGTCGGGTGCGCCACCAGCACCGACTCGACCTCGCCGAGCTCGACCCGGAAACCCCGGACCTTGACCTGGTGGTCGGCGCGGCCGACGAACTCCAGCGTCCCGTCGGCACGCCAGGCCACCACGTCCCCGGTCCGGTAGAGCCGGGCACCGGGTACGCCGGAGAAGGCGTCCGGCACGAACCGGTCGGCGGTCAACCCCGGCCGGTTCCAGTAGCACCAGGCCACACCGGGGCCGCCCAGCCACAGCTCACCGGGGATTCCCACGCCGACCGGTCGGCCCCACTCGTCCACCACGTACGTGGTGGTGTTGGTGATCGCCGCACCGATCGCCCCGGAGCTGGCCGGCACCTCGGACAGCGGGTTGCAGGTCGAGATGCTGGTGACCTCGGTCGGGCCGTAGATGTTGTTCATCCGGGCCCCGCCCGCCCGCACCGCGGCGGCGATCGCACCGAGGTTGATCCGCTCGCCGCCGATGTAGACCTGCTTGAGCGTGGTGAACGCGTCCGGGATCTCGTTGACCGTGGAGTTGAACAGCGCGGTGACGATCGCGACGGCGGTGACCTGCTCGCGGCGCAGCAGCTCGACGAAGCGCGGCGGCGAGAGCGCCACGTCGGTGGGGACCACCACCACCCGGCCGCCGTTGAGCAGCGGCCCCCAGACCTCGAACAGCAGCGGGTCGAAGGAGGCGTTGGAGACCTGACCGACGGCGCGCAGTTCCTCGGGCCGGATCAGGTCGGTGTCGCGGAGCAGGCGGATGATGCCGCGGTGCGGCACGATCGCGCCCTTGGGCCGGCCGGTGGAGCCGGAGGTGTAGATGAGGGTCGCGGCGTCCTCGGCGACGGTGCCGGGGGCGGTGGGGGTGTCCCGGCCGGTCGGCAGCGGCGTCACGTCGGTGATGTCGACCGTCTCGCGGCCGGTCAGCGGGAGCTGGTCGAGCAGGTCCCGGTGCCCCACCACCACCCGCACGTCGGTGTCCGTGAGCATGAACTCCAACCGCTGCGCCGGATAGTCCGGGTCCAACGGCACGTACGCGCCACCGGCCCCCAGCACGCCGAGCATTCCCACGACGAGATCGGCGGACCGCCGGCAGCACAGGCCCACCAACGAACCCCGGCCCACGCCCGACTCCGCCAACCGCGCGGCCAGCGCGTCCGCGCGGGCCACCAGCGACGCGTACGAGAGCGACACCTCGCCGTCGACCACCGCCACCGCATCCGGCGACGACTGCGCCCACCCGGCCACCAGAGCGTCCACGGTCAGTTCCGGGGACTGGTCCCGGGCGGTCCGGTTCCACCCGTCGATCTGGGCGCGCTCGGCGGGCGAGGTGAGGTCCGCCTCGGCCAGCGACCGGTCCGGGTCGGCCACGATGGAGCGCAGCGCGGCCAGGTAGTAGCCGCGTACCCGCCGGATCTGCTCCGGCGGGAACTCGGTGGTGTGGTAGTCGAGCCCCATCAGCAGGCCGCTGGCGCCCGGGTCGCGCAGGAAGCCGCAGACGAACGGGTAGTTGGTCGGCTCGACCCGCATCGTGGTGAAAGAGTTGATCTTCGGGTCGACGATCCGGACGTCCCGGTCGGCCAGGCCGCGCATGACGTGGAAGTGGTTGTAGACGAAGTGCGTCTCGTAGAGCGACTCCCCGCCGGCCAGGCGCTGGATCTCTGCCATCGGGAAGCGGCGGTGCGGCAGCAGCTCGTTCTCCTCGTCGAGCATCGCCCGGATCAGGTCCGCCCAGGTGCCACCGGCCACGGTCGCCGTGACCGGCAACGAGTTGAGGAACAGGCCCCGCGACTCGGTGCCGTCCAGCACCTCCAGGCGGCCGTTGAAGGCCATCCCGGTGGACACCTCACGGCTGCCGGTCAGGTGGGCCAGCACCCGCATGTGCGCGGCGAACAGCACGCTCTTCAGCGGTACGCCGACACCGGCGGCCACCCGCTCCAACCCGGCGCAGAGGTCGTCCGGGATCTTCGTCTCCAGCCAGCGGTAGAAGTCGGAGTGTCCCGGCGGCAGTTCCCACTCCAGCAGCGGCTGCTCGTCCGGGGCGGGCTCCGGCTGCGCCAGCGGTTCCACCTCGGCGCCCTGCGGCCAGCGCGGCAGCCGGAGGCGGTTGGCCTGCCGGACCCGCGCCGACCAGAACTCCCGCTCCTGCGCCGAGGCGAGCGCCTCCCGCTCGGCCTCGACGAACTCCCGGTAGGTCGAGGCGGGCTTCGGGTCGGCGCTGCTCGACGGGTCCCGCATCAGCTCCATGTAGCGCTGGAGGATCTCGGTGATCGAGGAGTGCAGGCTCCAGCCGTCGAGGATGGCGTGGTGCTCGACCAGGGTCCACTCGAAGGACTCCGCGCTGCGCCAGTGGAAGACGAAGCGCCACAACGGCGGCCGGGCCAGGTCGAACGGGACGTCGCGCAGCCCCTCGATCACCTCGACGATGCGGCGGTCCTGCTCCCGCTCGTCCAGTTCGCGGACGTCGTACACCTCGATCGGCAGGTCCGCCTCGCGGTGCACCACCTGGAGCATCTCGCTGTACTCGCTGAGGTGGAACGAGGTCCGCAGGATGTCGTGCCGGTCGACGATCTGCCCGATGGCCCGCCGGATCAGCGCCTCGTCGAACGGCGCGCGGACGTGGAAGCTGTCGACGTTCTGGTACAGCCGACGTCCCTCGTCGGCCTCCATGTGGAAGATCATTCCGGCCTGGAGCGCCGCCATCGGGTACGCGTCCACCGCGTCCTCGGGCAGCCGCTCCCGGTCCGCCTCGGAGATCAGCGCGAAGGGCTGCCGCTCGGCGGCGGGAGCCTGCGCGGTGGTGACCGCACCGGCCAGCGCGGCGATGGTGGTGCGCTGGAACAGGTGCTGCAACGAGAAGTCGAGTCCCCTCGCGCGGGCCAGGCCGATCACCTGGACGCTGCGGATCGAGTCGCCGCCGAGGTGGAAGAAGTTGTCCTCGACGCTGACCTGGTCGAGTTCCAGGACGGTCGCCCAGATCTCGGCGAGGGCCTGCTCGGTCTCGTTGCGGGGCGCCACGTACGGCCGGGCCAACGCCGGGCGGTCGACGCCGGGCTCCGGCAGCCGCCGCCGGTCGATCTTGCCGTTGGCGGTCAGCGGGAAGGCGTCGAGCACCGTCACCACCGACGGGATCATGTGGCTGGGCAGCGTCGGTTCGAGGAACTCGTGCACCTCGGGGACGGTCAGGTCGCCCTCGGCGACCAGGTAGGCGACCAACCGACGTTCGGTGCCCGGCTCGCCGTGCGCGACCACCAGGCAGGCGCTCACCGCGGGGTGGGCCAGCAGCGCGGCCTCGACCTCGGCCGGCTCGATCCGGAAGCCCCGGATCTTGACCTGGTGGTCGAGGCGGCCCAGGTACTCCAGCGTGCCGTCGGGACGCCAGGTCGCCAGGTCGCCGCTGCGATAGCGCCGCCCGCCCGCGATCACCGGGTCGGCGACGAAACGCTGCGCGGTCAGCTCCGGCCGACGCCAGTAGCCGTGCGCCACGCCGTCGCCGCCGACATAGAGCTCACCGGGTACGCCGATCGGGGCGGGCCGTCCGTACTCGTCCAGCACGTGCAGACTCAGGTCGGCCACCTGCCGCCCGATCGGGCTGTGCCGCTCGGCCAGCAGATCGGCGGTGAGCAGGCAGTACGTGGTGTGCACCGTGGTCTCGGTGATGCCGTACATGTTGACCATCTCGGGGCCGGTCTCCGGGTGCCGGGTCCACCAGCGACGCACCGCGTCGGGGTCCAGCGCCTCACCCGCGAAGATGACCACCCGGACGGCCAGGCCCGTCCGACGCCGCTCGTCGACGGCCTCGAACTGACGGAACGCCCCCGGCGCCTGGCTCAGCACCGTGACCCCGGCGCGCTCCACCAGCTCGTAGAACGCCTCCGGGTCGCGGCTTTCCCAGTAGCGCACCACCGCCAGCGTGGCGCCGTGGGTCAGCGCGCCCCACGCCTCGAAGACGGAGACGTCGAACGAGGCCGAGTGGAAAAGGCTGAACACGTCCTGCGGGCCGAAGTGGAACTGCTCCTCGGTGGCCGCGAACAGCCGCAGCACGCTGCGGTGCGAGACCATGACCGCCTTCGGCAGCCCGGTCGAGCCGGAGGTGTAGATGAGGTACGCGGGGTCGTCGACCGCCGGGGCAACCAGGTCCGGTGCGTCGGTGGTGTCGGCGCGTACCGCCTCCTCGATCGCCACGGTGCGGACGTCCTCGGGCAGCGTGAGGTCGGACGGAATCGCGTCGCTCTGGGCCACGACGACCCGCAGGCCGCTGTCGCGCACGATGAAGTCGAGCCGGTCGGCCGGGTAGTTGGGGTCCAGCGGCACGTAGGCTGCGCCCGCCCGCAGCGCGCCGAGCATCCCGACGACCAGATCGGTCGAGCGTCGGCAGCACACGCCCACCATGTCGCCCCGGCCGACCCCGGCCCGGCGCAGGGTGGCGGCCACCGCGTCGGCGGCGGCCAGCAGCTCCGCGTACGTCGTGCGGGTCTCGCCGTCGAGCACCGCGACGTGGTCGGGGCGCTGCCGCGCGTGCCGGGCGACCAGGTCACCGAGGGGCGCGTCGACGGGGAAGGTCCGGGTGATGCCCGACCAGCCCTCGATCGTGGCGCGCTCCTGCTCCGGCAGACCGCAGACCTCGGCGACGGACCGGTCCGCGTCGGCGACCAGCCGCTGCACCAGGGTGAACCACTGCGCGGCGAAGCGGTCCATGGTGGTGGCGTCGAACAGGTCGGTGGCGTACTCCAGCTCCACCCGCATGCCGCCGGTGCCGGTGTCGTAGACCAGCAGGGTGAGGTCGAACTTGGCGGTGCCGGTGTCGATGCCGACCGGGTCGGCGGTCACGCCGTCGCCGAGCCGCCACCCGGCGGGGTCCTGGCGTTGCAGCACGAACTGCACCTGCACCAGCGGCGACCAGGCCAGCTCGCGCTCCGGCGCGAGCGCCTCCACCAGCGCCGCGAACGGCACGTCCTGGTGGTCCTGGGCGTCGGCCGAGGCGGTGCGGACCCGGCCGACCAGGTCGGCGAAGGTCGGTGCGCCGGAGGTGTCCACCCGCAGGGTGAGGGTGTTGACGAAGAACCCGACCAGGTCGTCCACCTCCGGCACCGGCCGACCGGCGACCGGCGTGGCCACCACCACGTCGGTACGGCGCGACCAGCGCCCGAGCAGCAGGGCGAAGCCGGCGAAGAGGACGTCGAAGACGGTGCTGGACCGCTGCCGGGCCAGCGACCGGACGGCGTCGGCCACTGCGGGCGCCAACTCGGCGTGCCGGGTCTGCCCGGCGTAGCTCTGCACCGGGCGGCGGACCCGGTCGGCGGGCAGTTCCAGCACCGGCGGCAGGTCGTCGAGCTGCTGCCGCCACCACTCGACGCCGTCCCGCACGCGGTCACCGGTGAGCTGGTCCCGCTGCCAGGCGGCGAAGTCGCCGTAGCCGAGGGACCGGTCCCGGGCCGGGGGCCGGACACCGGCGACCAGCGCCCGGTACGCCTCGGCGAGTTCACCGAGCAGGATCTCCAGCGACTGCCCGTCACAGGCGACGTGGTGGATCGACAGCCAGAGCAGCCACCGGTCGTCGGCGTGCCGGATCAGTCCGCCGCGCAGCAGTGGCGCCCGCGACAGGTCGAACGGTTCGGCGACGGCGGCCCGCGCCGCGTCCAGCGCCGCCGCCTCGGCTCCCGTCCCCTCGGCGCGCAGGTCGTCGACCCGCCACGACACCGGTGTACCCGCCTCGGCCCGGAGCAGCCGGGGCCGACCCTGCTCGGTGTCGATGGCGGTCCGCAGCGACTCGTGCCGGTCGACCAGGAGCTGCACCGCGGCGCCCAGCGCGTCGGGGTCCACCGCGCCGGTCAGCGCGAAGGCGACCGGCACGTTGTAGAGCGGCAGACCGGGCCGCCAGCGGTCGAGGAACCACAGGCGTTCCTGGCCCGGCGACAGCACCGTCGGCACGCCCGTGGCGACGATGACCGGACGGGCGACGGTGTCGGTGATCCCCGCCTGCGCGAGCAGGTGGTCGATGAGCTCGTCCTCGGTCGGCCCCAGCGACCCGGCGGAATCAGTGGTCGTCACCAGTGTTCTCCTTCGTTGCTGCGGACGCGGTGCCGAGTCGTGCGGCGCGTTCGGTGGGGCTGAGTCGGCGGACCTGCACGACGACGGCGGCGATCTGGTCGATCCGGCCGGCGTCGGGTCCCTCGGCGCGCAGGCGCCGGGCCAGGTCGGCGACGGTGGGTTGTTCGACGAGGTGGCGCACCGAGACCGGGGTACGCAGCGTGCGCTCCAGCCGGCCACAGACCTGCACGGCGTGCAGGGAGTGCCCACCGAGGCCGAAGAAGTTGTCGTCGAGGCCGATCTCGGCGACGTCGAGCACCTCGCCCCAGGTCGCGGCGATGATCTGTTCGAGCGGGTCGGCCGGGGCCCGGAAGGCGACCTGGTCGACTCGCTGGTCGGTGTCCGGATCGGGCAGCGCCGCCCGATCGATCTTGCCGTTCGGGGTCAGCGGCAGCGCGTCCATCACCACGAACACCGACGGCACCGCGTGCTCCGGCAGCCGTTCGGCCAGGAACTCGCGCAGCCCCGCCACGCTGACCGGGGCACCCGCCGCCGGCTCCACGTAGCCGACCAGCCGCACCGGAGCGCCGTCGGACCGCGCCGCGACGACCACCGCCGACGCCACCGCCGGGTACGCCAGCAGCGCCGACTCGACCTCGCCCAGCTCGACCCGGAACCCCCGCACCTTCACCTGGTGGTCGGCGCGGCCGACGAACTCCAGCGACCCGTCTGGCCGCCGGAAAACCACGTCCCCGGTCCGGTACAGCCGGGCACCCGGCACACCGGAGAAGCCGTCCGGCACGAACCGGTCGGCGGTCAGCCCCGGCCGGTCCCAGTACCCCCAGGCGACGCCCGGGCCGCCCAGCCACAGTTCGCCGGGTACGCCGACGCCGGCCAGGCCGTCCCCGTCGTCCACCACGTACGCCCAGGTGTTCCCGATCGCCGTACCGATGGCGCCGGTGCTGGTGGGCCGCGCCGTCAGGCGCGTGTAGGTGGCGAAGGTGGTCACCTCGGTCGGGCCGTAGATGTTGTGCAGCCGCGCCGGACCCTGTCCACCCTCGACGACCCGGCCCACCGTCCCCGGATCGAGGCTCTCGCCACCGAAGTAGAGCTGGTCCACGGTGGCGAAGGCGTCGGGCACCGTGTTGACGGTGGCGTTGAACAGCGCGGTGGTGATGAAGACCGTCGTCACCGACCGGGTACGCAGCAGCGCGGCGAGACCCGGCGGGGAGAGCACCGTCTCGGTGGGCACGATCACCACCTGCCCGCCGTTGGCGAGCGCGCCCCACACCTCGAAGGTGATGGCGTCGAAGCTGGCGTTGGCGAGCTGGGCGAGGACGGTCCGTGGGGTCAGCTCGACGTAGTCGGCTCCCCCCACCAGGCGGGTGATGCCGCGATGCGGCACCACCACGCCCTTCGGATCACCGGTCGAGCCGGAGGTGTAGATGACGTAGGCGGCGTCGTCACCGCCGCGCGCCGACCGGAGGTCGGCACGGGCGATCGGATCGACCTCACCGGCGGCCTCGGGCAGGGCGACGGCGTGCCGGTCACCGAGCGGGAACCGGTCGAGCGGATCGCGATGCCCCACCACCACCCGCACGTCGGTGTCCGTGAGCATGAACTCCAACCGCTGCGCCGGATAGTCCGGGTCCAACGGCACGTACGCGCCACCGGCCCGCAACACCCCCAACATCCCCACGACGAGATCGGCCGACCGCCGGCAGCACAGGCCCACCAACGAACCCCGGCCCACACCCAGCCCCGCCAACCGGGCCGCCAACGCGTCCGCCCGGGCCACCAGCGACCCGTACGACACCGACAGGTCCCCATCCACCACCGCCACCGCATCCGGCGACGACACCGCCCACCCGGCCACCAACTCGTCCACGGTCGACTCGGCGGGATAGTCGCGGGCCTGCCCGGCCCAGTCCAGGAGTCGACGCTCCTCCTCGGCGGGCAACGCGGACACCGACGTGATCGGGGCGTCGACATCGGCGAGCAGCCGCTCCAGCAGCACCGTCCACTGCACGGCGAAACGGTCGGCGGTCGACTCGTCGAACAGGTCGGTCGCGTACTCGACCTCCACGCCGAGATCCGGGCCGCCGGTGTCGACCACCGCCAGGGTGAGGTCGAACTTCGCGGTGCCGGTGTCGACCGAGTCGAGTTCAGCGACGAGTCCGTCGGACTCCCAGCGGCCCCGGGCGTGCTGGTTCATCCCGAAGGCGACCTGGGCGAGCGGGGCCCGGCCCTGGTCACGGTCCGGATCGAGGGCGTCCACCAGGGACGCGAACGGGATCTGCTGGTGGGCCTGCGCGGCGGCGGACACGGCGCGTACCCGGTCGACCAGGTCCCTGAAGGTGGGCGCGCCGCTCAGGTCGGCCCGCAGCACGACGGTGTTGACGAAGAAGCCGACCAGGTCGTCGAGTTCGGGCAGCGGACGCCCGGCGGACGGGGTCGCCACCAGCACGTCGGTCCGACCCGACCAGCGACCGACAAGCAGCAGGTACGCGGTCACCAGCAGGTCGAAGACGGTGACCGAATGGCTTCTCGCGGCGGCACGCAGCGCCGACACGGTCGAGGGGTGCAGCCGGTGCCGCAGGGTGGCGCCCGCGTGGCTGGCCACCGCCGGGCGACGGCGGTCGGCGGGCAACTCCAGCAGGCGCGGTGCACCGGCCAGTCGCTGCCGCCACCAGGCGACCTCGTCGGCGATCACCTGCGGGGTGAGCACCTCGCGCTGCCAGGCGGCGTAGTCGGCGTACGTCGGCGCGAGTGAGGAGGGGTCCCTTTTACTACACGAGGCGTTAGTAGGGGACCCTTCCTTACCGAAGATCTCGGCGAGCAGGATGTCCAGTGACCAGCCGTCGCAGGCGGCGTGGTGGACGGAGAGCCAGAGCAGCCACTGGTCGTCGGCGATCCGGACCAGTCCGCCCCGCAGCAGCGGGGCCTGCGCCAGGTCGAACGGTCGGGCGACACCGGCGGCGGCCAGTCGCCGCCCCTCCCGCTCACCTCCGGCGCGGGCGTCCGAGACGGTCCAGTCGATCTCCGCCGGGTCGGCCGTGCGGGCGACCGGACGACCGTCGACGGTCGCCAGCGCCGTACGCAGCGCCGGGTGGGCGGCCACCACCGCGCGGACGGCGTCGTGCAGCCGCTCGGGGTCGACCGTGCCGGTCAGCCGCACCAGCACCGGGACGTTGTAGAGGGCCGAGCCGTCCCGCAGCCGGTCCAGGTACCAGAGCCGCTCCTGCCCGAACGACACCACCGGATCGCCGGTGTGCGCGGTGAGGGCGGGCAGCGCGACCGCCGGCTCACCGGCGTCGACCAGCGCGGCGAAGTCGGCGAGGACCGGATGGGCGAAGATCTGGTCCACGGTGAGGGCCACCCCGCGCTCGGCCGTCGTCCGGGCGACGACCTTGGCGGCCAGCAGGGAGTGCCCGCCCAGGGCGAAGAAGTTGTCGTCGGCGCCGACCCGGTCCAGGTGCAGGACGTCGGCCCAGACGGCGGCGAGCAGCCGCTCCGTCGGGGTGGCGGGCTCGACAGGTTCGCTGGTGGGCAGGCTGTCCACGGCCACTGTCACGGGATCGGTCCCGCCCGCGCCCGGCAGGTGCCCGGTGCCCGCCACCAGCGCGGTCAGGATCTCGTCGAGACGGTCCAGGTGGGCGGCGACGCTCACCTGGCCGTACCGGTCCTCGTCGTGGTCGCAGCGCACCACCAGCCGACCGTCGCGGGCGGTGAACTCCAGGACGGCGTCGCACCAGACGATCTCGTGTTCGAGGTCGGCGACGTCGCCGGGGTCGAGTCCGCCGCCGAGCGCGCCGAGCGGGACCACCGCGATGCGTACCTCGCCGTCGGTCGCCGGCCGCGCCGCCGGCAGCGCCGTCGCGGCGCGCTCGGCCATCCGCCGCAACGGCAGCTCCGGTTCCACCGCGCAGTGCACCGCGCGCAGGGCGACGCCGTCGGTGTCGGCGACGATCACGCCGACCACGGTCGTCGTCGCGGACGTCCGACCCCGGTCGCCGGCCACCAGGGCCTGCGTCGCGGCGGCCAGCACCGCCGCCGGTGTGGTGCCGAGGTTGTCGGCGAGGACGGTCAGGTCCGCCTCGGTGACGTCGAGCGCGCGGGTGGCCTCGCCGCGACGGAACGACAGGCCGGGCATCACCTCGTCGTCGGCGGCGAGGGTCGCGGCCACCAGGGGGCCCCGGCTGACCTCGACGGTCACGGTCGGTCCTTCCCGGCGCTCGGCGGCGTGACCGTGTACGACCCGATGACCAGGCGGTCCAGTCCACCGCGCAGCAGGGTGTCGACGGCGATCTCCGGGTTCCGCACGATGGGCTGCCCGCGCAGGTTGAAGGAGGTGTTCAGCAGGACCGGGATGCCGGTGCGGTCGGCGAACGCGGTCAGCAGCTCCCAGAGCAGGGGGTTGCCCTCGCGGGTGACGACCTGCACGCGGGCGGTGCCGTCGAAGTGGGTGACCGCACCCAACGAGTCCCGGTGTTCCGACCTGGTGCGGGTGGTGAACAGCATGTGCCGGAAGCGCTCCTCGTCCCCCGGCTCGATCTCGAAGTACGTCGACGCCGCCTCTTCAGTGACCACCGGTGCGAAGGGACGGAAGTCCTCCCGGCGCTTGATCAACGCGTTGATGTGGTCGCGCATCCGCGCGTCCCGTGGGTCGGCGAGGATGCTGCGGTTGCCCAACGCCCGGGGGCCGAACTCCATCCCGCCCTGGAACCACGAGACCACCTCGCCGGCCTCCAGCGCCTCGGCGGTCCCGGCGAGCAGCCGCGCCCGGTCCGGTACGTGCCGGACCACCACGTCGGTCCGGCTCCCGACGGCCGCGCCGATCTCCTCGTCGGTGTACGAGGTGCCCCAGTACGGCATGGACATCGCCGGGATCCGCGTCGCCGGCTCCTGCTGGGCCTGCACGTAGAGGGCCGCACCGACGGCCGACCCGTCGTCGCCCGCGCCCGGCGGGATGAAGATGCGCTCGAACAGTCGACTGCGGGCGATCACCCCGTTGGCGGAGCAGTTCAGCGCGACGCCACCGGCGTAGCACAGGTCCCGCAGCCCGGTCTCGCGCCGGAAGTGCCGCAGCACGTGTACCAGGCAGAGTTCGACCACCGCCTGGAGGGCGGCGGCGACGTCCCGGTGCCGCTGCTCGATCGGGGTACCCGGCTGCCGGGGCGGACCGAAACGCTCGGCGAGCAGGGCCAGCACGCCCCGGTGCGTCTCCCGCTCCCGCAGGTCACGGTCGGCGGCCAGCGCCGACACCGTGAACGTGCCGCCGTCGAGCAGCTTGACCAGCTTCGACATCTCGGCGAAGTGGACCCGCCGGTCCCCGAAGGCGGCCAGGCCCATCACCTTGTACTCGTCCATCATCATGTCGAAGCCGAGGTACATGGTGAAGACGCCGTAGAGCGTGCCGATCGAGTGCAGCGCGGGAATGCGGTGCAGGACCTCCAGCTTGCCGCCGGTGCCCGCCGCGACGGTCAGGCTCTCCGTCTCCCCCATCCCGTCCGCGACCAGGACCAGCGCCTCGTCGTACCCGCTGGGGTAGTAGGCGCTCGCGGCGTGGGCGAGGTGGTGCGGGACCGGCGCCAGCTTCGCGGCCCAGTCCACGCCCGGGAACTCCCGCCGCAGCCAGGTCAACTGCACGTCGGGGTCGTAGACCTCGGCGTACCGGGTGGCCAGGTAGGGGTCGGACAGGTCCAGGTCGGCGGCCCGGTGGGCGAAACCGTGTGCGACGACGTCGATCTCGTCGGGGGTGACGCCGGTCCGCCGGAGCGCGTCGCGGATCGCGTGTGCCGGGAAGCTGCCGGTCGCCTTCTCGGCGGTGTACCGCTCCTCGGCCGCTGCGGCCCGCACCGCACCGTCGACGACGAGTGCCGCCGCCGAGTCCAGGCCCTGCACGACCCGGTACTCGCGGGCACTGAGGTCCGGCAGCTCACGGCGTTTGAAGTCGACGCTGTTGTGCAGTCCGCTGATGCCCAGAACCCTCATGATGGCGTCTCCTCGGAACCGGCCCGACGGTGGATGTGTGCCGTCGCCGCCTCCCGCAACGCCCGCCGGTCGACCTTCTGGCTGGGCGTGAGGGGCAGCTCCGGTAGCGCGACGATCCGTTGCGGCAGCAACGCGGTGGGCAGCGACGCCGCCAGGTGCTCGCGGAGGGCCGCGTCGGTGACCGTCGGTCCGTCGCCGCCGGTCCGCACGTACAGCACGAGCCGTTGGTCGTCCTCGGCCGCGCTCACCACCACCGCCGCCGCCTGGTTCACCGCCGGATGGCGCTCGGCGTACGTCTCGATCTCTTCCAGCTCGATCCGGTGTCCCCGGATCTTGACCTGGTTGTCGGCGCGCCCGTGGTACGACAGCGTCCCGTCCGGACGCCAGGCGCACAGGTCACCGGTGCGGTACTCGTCGTCCCGGAACACCTCGGCGGTGCGGTCGGCGTCGCCGAGGTACCCGACGGCGAGCTGCGGACCGCCCACGTGCAGTTCACCGACCTGCCCGACCGGCACCGGCCGCCCGTCGCGCCCCCGGACCACGGCGACGGTACCCGGCAGCGGTGCGCCGATCGGCACCGGATCGGGCACCGGCCGATCGAGCCGCTGGGCGGTGCACCAGATGGTGGCCTCGGTCGGCCCGTAGACGTTCCACACGGTGGCCCCGGTGTCCACCAGGCGGGCGGCCAGGTCGGCGGTGACCGCCTCGCCGCCGCAGAGCAGCGTCCGCCCGGCGAGGTCGCCCGAGAGGTGCGGCAGGAGCAGCCGCCAGCCCGACGGTGTCGCCTGGATCAGGTCGGGCCGGGCTGCGGACAGGTACCCGCCCAGCCGGGCCGGGTCGCGTCGGGTCGCGTCGTCGACGAGCAGCAGCCGACCACCGGTGGCCAGCGGCAGGAAGAGTTCGAGCAGCGAGATGTCGAAGGTCAGTGCCGTCGTGCCGGCCACCGTCCCGGGTGCCAGCAGGTCGGCGAAGGTGGCGACGCAGTGCGCCAGCGCGGCGTGCGACACCCCGACCACCTTCGGACGGCCGGTCGAGCCGGAGGTCGACATCGCGTACGCGAGATCGTCGCCGGTCGGCGGGTCACCGGCTGACGTGGCCTCGACGGGAAGCGGGGCCGCAGCCGGGAGCGGGTCGCCGTCCGGGGGCGCGACGACCCGGCAGCCCGGACGGGTCACCGCCTGCGGATCGGTCAGCACCGCGAACCGCGCGTCCGCAGTGTCGAGCAGGGTGTCCAGCCGGGCGCGCGGATGCCCGGGATCGACCGGCAGGAACGCGGCCCGCAGCGACCACACGGCCAGCAGCGTGACCACCAGCTCGGCCCGGCGGGGCAGCCCGACCGCGACCACGTCGCCGGATGCCACGCCCGCCGCCCGCAGTACACCCGCGTACCGGTCGGCCGCCGCGACGAGGTCGGCGTAGCTGACGCTGCGCGTGGCCTCCTCGATCGCGGTGGCCTGCGGCCGGGCGAGCGCCTGGGCGCGGACGAGGGCCGGCACGCTGTCGCCCGGCGCGCGGCCCGGGCGATGGGCGGCCGCGACGATCCGGAGGTCCTCCTCGCCGTGGAGGTCGATCGCGCCGACCGGCACATTGTCCGCTGCCCCGAGGGCACGGTCGACCCGCCCGGCCAGCAGCGCCGCGTCGGCCGACGGAGTGACGTCCGCTCCGGTGACCAGGACGTGCGGCCCGTCGCCGTGGTCGACCCGGATCGCGGTGACCGCGCCGAGGCGCGCCATCTGCTTGCCGACGGCGGCGGCGAGGACCGACCGGCGGGCCCGCCACGGCGCCGACACGGTCACCGACCGCCCGGTCGCCGGGTCGGTCAGCTCACCGGTGACGGTCTGCGCGGCGCCGGCGTGCGCGAGCACCAGCAGGCTCGCCGCGACTGTCTCGACATTGACCGACGCACTCGCCCCAGCGGCGTTTCCGGTAGCCACCAGCGATCGCGTCATCGCGTACTCCCTAATACCGACGAGGGCAGCGAGAAGCAATTCATCGCCTCGCCACCCACCCCATTCGTGTCGGACGAGTGATCCTTCAATTACTGTCCGTGTCCGGAAATTGGATCGCCTCCCGCCGAGTTACGAGGCAGCACGCTAGGAGTGACCGGATCGGGGTGTCAACGGGCACAGCCGGGCGGAACCAATCGGACATGCCACCGAAGATTGGGTCAGATACCCCGGCGTACGTGCCATCTTCGGGCCGTTTTTGCCTAGTTCCGGCGCGCACCCGCCAAGGGGTCGGCTGGCGGCACGCTGGCAGAACTGTGCCAAGTGGAAACGGATCCACCCCTTCAACTGGTCTTTTGTGTGACCCTTGGGGGCAGCCTTTAGGCCGTACCCGCGTCGGCGCCCTTAATCAAGGAGAAGGACATGTCACGGATTCTTGCCACGCGACGGATGCGGCTTTACGTATTGGCGGACACGGCGTCCAACCTCGGCGACTTCGCGCTGTTCCTCGCCATGACGATCTGGGTCAAGACGATAAGTGGAAGCACCTCGGCCGCCGCCCTGGTGATGTTCTCCTTCGCCGCCGGCAGCCTTCTCCTGCCCGCTGCCGGGCTGCTCTCCGACCGGGTACGCCGCCGTCCCCTGCTCATCGGCGCGAACCTCGCCCTCGCCACGGTCGTCCTGCTGCTGCTCCTGGTCGGCGGCGCCCACCACGTCTGGCTCGTCTACGTGGTGATGTTCGCCTACGGCGCGCTGGGCAGCGTGACCGGTCCCGCCCAGCTCGCCCTGCTGCCGTCCCTGGTGCCCAAGGATCTGCTGGGCGACGCCAACGGACTCATCCAGTCGGTCCGTGGCCTGATCCGGGTCTTCGCACCGGTGGTCGGCGCGGGCCTGTTCGCCTGGCTCGGCCCGGAGGCGGTCATCCTCATCGACGCCGCGTTGTTCGTCCTGGCCGCCGGCGCGCTGCTCGCGATCAAGGTGGACGAGGCGAAGCCGGTCCCGTCCGGTGAGCCCTGGCGCACCGAGATCACCGCCGGCCTGCGCTTCATCGGCCGCACCGTCACGCTGCGCCAGCTCGTCATCTCCTGTGGACTGGCCATGCTCGTGCTGGGCTTCTTCGAGGCGATCGGGCTGGCCGTGGTCACCGCCGGGCTGGACCGCGAGCCGACGTTCCTCGGCGTACTCGGTGCGGCGCAGGCGATCGGGACCATCATCGGTGGGGTCTCCGCAGGCGCGGTCCTACGCCGGACCAGCGAGAGCATGACGGTGATCATCGGCCTGGCGATGGTCGCCGTCTCCAGCATGCTGCTGATGATCCAGATGACGCCGCTGGCAATCGCCGCGATGGCCCTGCTCGGCCTCTGCGTACCGTGGCTCGTCGTCGGTGCCACCACCGCCCTGCAACGCCGCACGCCGGAGCACCTGCTCGGCCGGGCGTCGGCGGCCTTCGAGTTCGCGGTGACCGTGCCGCAGACCCTGTCGATCGCCGTCGGCGCGGCCCTCATCGCCCTGCTCGACTACCGGCTGCTGCTGGGCATCGTGGCCACCGCCGTCACCGTCTCCGCCGTCTACCTGGTCACCCGGCCCGAGCAGCCCACCGACTCGGGCGAGCAGCCCACCGACGGGCAGCCGGACGACGGGCCGCCCGGCGAGGTGCTGGCCGCCACCGCCAAGCCGGTCACCACGCCGACGTCGGACCGCTAGGCAGCGCCCACCACCCCACGGCCGGACCGACGCCCCCGGCGGCCGACAACTCACCGCTCTCACCAGGAGACAGACACCCATGTCTTCGTATCAGGTTCCGCCACTTCTCCTCGCGTTGGCACTGATCTCGCTACTCGCCTTCGGGGCGGGCGCGGTGGCCCGGCGGCTGCGGCAACCTCCCGTCGTCGGTGAGGTGGTGGTGGGCATCCTGCTCGGCCCGACGCTGTTCAACGGCCTCATCTCAGACACCCTCTTCCCGACCGACATCCGGCCGTTCCTGACCGCACTGGCGACGATCGGCGTCGTGCTGTTCATGTTCACCGTCGGGGCCGAGCTGAACGCCGGCCTGCTGCGAGGGCATCGGGTGGTGGCCGGCACGGTCGCCGCCGGCTCCATCGCCCTGCCGTTCGGCCTCGGCGCGCTGCTGGCCCTCTACCTGTTCCCCCGGCACCCCACCGACAGCAAGCTGGGGTTCGTGCTGTTCATGGGTGCGGCCATGTCGGTGACCGCCTTCCCGGTGCTGGCCCGCATCCTCATCGACCGGGGCCTGAGCCGCACCTGGCTCGGCAGTGTGGCACTGGCCTGTGCCGCCATCGACGACGTGCTCGCCTGGTCGCTGCTCGCCGTCGTGGTCGCGGTCGCCGGTGCCGGCGCCGGATCGGTCTGGGTGCTGCTGTTCGTGCCGTACGTGTTGGCCATGTTCCTGGTCGTCCGGCCGCTGCTGCGTCGGCTGCTGGCCGAACGTGCCGAGGGCGGCCCTCCCCGGCCGTCGGCCCTGGTGATCACGCTGGTCGGGTTGCTGCTGTCGGCGGCGTTCACCGACTGGATCGGGCTGCACTACATCTTCGGCGCCTTCCTGTTCGGCGTGGTGATGCCCCGCTCCGTCCTGCCCGAGCAGGGCGTCACCGCGCAGGTCAGCGAGCGCATCATCCACCTGAACAGCAGGTTGCTGCTGCCGATCTTCTTCGTGGTCGCCGGGTTGAAGGTCGATCTGTCCACCATGGACGTCAGCGACGCCGTCGAACTGGGGCTCATCCTGGCAGTCGCGGTGGGCGGCAAGTTCGTCGGCGCCTTCACCGCCGCCCGCCTCGGCGGAGTGGCCCCGCGACCGGCGAGCGCACTCGCCGTCCTGATGAACACCCGTGGCCTGACCGAGTTGATCATCCTCGCCGTCGGCCTGGAACTCGGCATGCTCGACGGCCAGCTCTACTCGTCGATGGTCGTGATGGCGCTGGTGACGACCGCTATGGCCGGCCCACTACTGCAACTGCTCTACCCGATGCCCAGCGGCCGGGACACGGCACCGCCGCACGCTCCGGATCTGGAACCGGCGGGCGTGCCCGGCCGGTAGCGCGGAGACACACCGTGGCGGCGCGTCACGCGACACGCCGCCACGGTGTGCCATCTGTCCGAAACCAAACGTAGCGGTGTCGACGGACAGACAGAGGCGAGTCTGGATCAACCGGACCGATATAGCTTCCCCATCGACAGCGTCACTGTTCGATGAGGAGGGCCCACGTGACCCGCACACCGTCCATCACCGCTCGACTGCGGATCATGCTCGCGGTCGGCCTGACCGCCGCGCTGGCGTCGGTGGTCGCCGCCGCGCCGGCCGCTGCGGCGCCGACCACCCCCGCCCGGTCCGGCGCGCACGGCGCCGTCGCCGACTCCGGGACCGTACCCACCCTGGCCGCCCTGCCCAGCAGCGTGCGGCGGGGCGTCGACGGCTCCCGGGGTGCCGGCAGCGCCGGTGCCGCCGGCAGCGGGGCCGTCCAGCCCGGCGGGCTCCGTTCCGACGCCGGTGGCCAGTCCCTGAAAGCGGGCGGCGGGGCCTCGGCCGGCGTGTTCAGCGTGATCGGCACCGACAACCGGGTCCGGGTCAATCCGACCACGGTCTTCCCGTCCCGGGCGATCGTGCAGATCGTCCGGACCACCGGCGGCTCCACCTGGGGCTGCACCGGCTGGCTGTACGGAGCCAGCATCGTGGCCACCGCCGGGCACTGCGTCCACCCGGGTGGCGGCGCCAACGGCGGTGGCGGCAACGGCTTCTACCCGCGCGGCGACTTCCAGATCATTCCCGGCCGCAACGGGGCGTCGACGCCATACGGCACCTGCACCGCGACCCAACTGCTCTCGGTCACCGGCTGGACCCAGAACGGCAACGAGACCAACGACTACGGCGCTATCCGGCTCAACTGCTCCGCCGGCGACACCACCGGCTGGTTCGGCTTCTGGTGGCAGGGCGCCACGCTGACCGGCGCCGCCAGCACCGTCAGCGGCTACCCGTGCGACAAGACCTTCGGGCAGCAGTGGCGGCACGCCGGACAGACCATCCAGGTCACCCACGACCAGCAGCTCTTCTATCAGAACGACACCTTCGGCTGCCAGAGCGGCAGCCCGGTCTACCAGACCCGGGCGGCCGGCAGTTCGTTCTGCACCGGCCAGTGCGTGATGGCCATCCACGCGTACGGCCTGCACGGATCCCCTCCGCACTCGACCAACAACCACGGCACCCGGATCACCGAGTCGGTCTTCAACAACCTGATCACCTGGCGAAACGGCTGACCGGAATCGGACGTGGGGTGGGGGTGAACTACCTCCACCCCACGGAACCGCCGGCCACTCCGACACGTCCCAGTAACTGTCCGTCACCATGAGCGAGGGAGCAGTTATGCGCGAGCGAAGCGGGGTTCCGGTATGAGCAGGGGGCGCCTCGGGGCGCTCGCACTGCTGGTGACCGCGCCGCTGCTGATCGGGGCCGGCCTGCTGGTGTGGCACGGCGACCGGTCGGTTTCGGACGACGGACCATCACCACCCCCACCCCGGAGTGACACCACCGGCACCGTGACCGGCACCGCCACCACCGCCGCCGGCGATCCGGTGCGGGGCGCCGCCGTGCTGGTCGAGGCGCTCGACGACCCGGCACCGGCGATCGGTGAGATCGGCGTCCTCACCGGCGACACCGGCCGGTACGAGTGGCGCCTCCCGCCGGGCCGCTACGAGATCGTCGTGGACACCGGCGACCGCATGAGCGAGCCGCAGGCCGCCACCGTCACGGCCGGCGCGGTCACCACACTCGACGTCGTCCTGCCCTGAGCGGCCACCGCCGCCCCGGCAGCGAACCCACCCGCCCTCGTCAGCGGGCGGCCCGGAAGGCGCGGCCGACCTCGGTGGCCTGGCCGCCGGGACGGTAGAGGCCGGTCTGGTCCCTGTCGCTGGCGGGCAGCCCGAACCAGGCGTACCGGTGCAGCCACGGCAAACCGCGCAGCATCCGGGTCGCCTCGGTGAGGAACGCCGCCTGCTGTGCCTGGGTCGGGAAGCGGACCCCGTTCGAGAAGTCGATCAGCGCGAACTCGGTGAGCCAGATCGGCAGCCCGTACCGGTCGTGCACCGCCTGGAGGTAGGAGCGGAGCTGGCTCACCGCATTGGCGGTCCGGAAGTCGCCGCCGTACCAGTGCAGGGCGATGAAGTCGACCCGTAGGCCGCGTTCCTTCACGCCAGCCATGAAGCGGTCGAGCCACTCGCCGGGCCGGTCCCCGCCCCAGGCCACCGCCGGGCTACCCAGTGGCAGGCCGGTCGCCTCCAACTGCGGCCACAGGTCCAGCGCCCGCTCCACGCTCATGTTCGCCTGGCCGCCCAGGTCCGGCTCGTTGAACCCGAGCAGATACTTCCCGTTCTGCCTGGCCTGCCGCAGGTTGGCGGCCGTGACGCTGTCCGCGCCCCAGATCATCGGCACGAACTCGCTGACGCGCGGAGCGGTCACGCCGGGATGCGCGACGTTCCAGGTGTAGTACCAACTCGCTCCGGAGTCGGCGAGCGCCCGGTCGACACCGTCGAAGGTCCAGACGCCGACGCCCTTCTTCGCCGAGGTGGCGGCGGGCGGCGGCGCAGCCGGGCGTACCGCCGTGGGTGCCGGTCGGGACGACGGGCTCGCCGACGGGCTCGCCGACGGTGACGTGCTGGCGGCCGGGGTGGTCGGTGCTGCGGACGGTGTGGCCGGGGAGGCCGACGGCGAGGACGCCTCGAATGCCGGTGCCGCCACCGGTGGTGGTGCCGCCGGTGCGGGCGTCGGGCTGGTCCGCTGCGCGACCGCGATGGCCCCGACGGCGAGGACGGCCACCGCGACGGCGGCGGCGACCGGCACGACGTTCGGGGTGAGGGTGGGCGACAGCGGCAGGTGGGCCAGCACGCTCTCGGCCGTGCCGGGCGGGACGGGCAGCACCGCACTCCGGGCGGACGAGACACCCCGGCCGATGCCTCCCCACAGGAGACGGCGGGGCCGGGACGAGATAACAGTTTCCGCGAACATCGTCGCCGGGGCCACGGCCGGTGTGTCGCGGACTCAGATGAGGCGAGCGACCTCGTCGCGCATGACCTCGGTGGCGCCACCGCCGATGGCGAGGAAGCGGACGTCCCGGCTGATCCGCTCCACCGGGCCCTCCCGGACGAAACCGGCCCCGCCGTGGAACTGCACCGCCGTGTAGGCGATCTCGTTGGCCAACTCCGGCAACTGCGCCTTGAGCAGCGCCGCGTACACCCGGCCGTCGGTGCCCCGGTCGAGCTGTGCGGCGGCGTGGTAGAGCAGCGTCTTGCCGGCGGCGAGCCGCCCCACCAGGTCCGCGACCCGGTGCCGGACCGCCTGCTTGTCCCAGAGCACCCCGCCGTACGCGGGTCGGGTCCGCGCCCAGTCGACGGTGGCCGCGAGCGCCGCCTCGGCCAGCCCGACCGCCTGTGCCGCCAGGCAGAGCCGCTCGTGGTCTAGGCCGCGCATCAACAGCGCGAACCCCGCCCCCTCCGGACCGATCCGGCAGGCCGCCGGGATCCGGCACCCGGTGAGGACGAGTTCGCCGGTGTCGGCGCAGTGCCAGCCGGACTTGTCGAAGGTACGGCCGTTCGCCAGGCCGGGAGCGTCCCGCTCGACGGCGAACAACGACAGCCCGTGCCGCCCCGCGCCGCCGGTGCGGGCCACCACGAAGAAGAGACCGGCGATGTTGGCGTTGGTGATGAAGGTCTTCGTGCCGTCCAGGACGTACGCGTCGCCGTCGCGGCGGGCCCGCAGGCCGAGCCGGGTGAGATCGGAACTCGCCTCGGGTTCGGTCACCGCCAGCGCGGCGACGGTCCGCCCGGCCAGGATCGCCGGCAGCCACCGGTCGACCTGCGCGGCGCTGCCGGCCCGGGCCAGGTGCAGCCCGGAGAAGTCGGTGTGCGTGCCGACCGAGCTGGCCACCCCGCCGAAGGTGGACCGGGCCAGTTCCTCGTGGAACACCACGGCGCCCCGGACGCCCGCCTCCCCGCCGCCGAGGCGGGTAGGGAACGACAGGCCGAGCAGTCCGAGGTCACCGAGGCGGGTGAACGCCCCGGGTGGTACCCGCCGCTGCCGCTCCCACTCAGGCGCGGCGGGTACCACGTCCCGGGCCACCACCAGCCGCAGCAGGTCGCGCAGCGACCGGTGCTCCTCGGCAAGGAACGTCCGGTCCAGGTCGAGGGCGGCGAGGACGCCGTTGTCGGCCACCCCGGTCACCCGCCCCCGGGCGTACGGGTGGGTTCGTGCCACTGGATCGCCCGGCCCTGGCGCAGTTGCGCGATCGGGTTGCCGGCCCGGTCGTGCAGCGTCGACTCGTCCACGCAGAAGTCCTCCGTCGACCAGACCGTCCGGTTGACCACGTGGTGCCAGCCGCCCGCGACGTCGCCGACATCGGGGGCGAAGTGGACGGTGAAGTCCACCGACGGCACGAAGTGCGGTGGCGGGGCGAGGCTGAACAGGCCGGGCGGCAGCGCGTCGAGATAGATGGAGGCGACGGCGTGCGGGCCGAGTGCCTCCCCCAGCTCGGCCTCGGGTGCGATCCGTACCCAGGCGGAGGTGCCGTCGGCCAGGCTCGCCGGGCTGCCGGTGCGCACGTCGAGCTGGGCGCTGTAGGCCAGCGGCCGGTGCCGGGGCTCGTACGCGGGCAGCGTCTCCGGGTCGCCCCAGGCCGTCGGGTCCTCCCGGCGTCGCCAGCGGAACCGCTGACCGACCGGCACCAGCGAGGCCATCGCGTGCACCCGGGCCCGGTCCTGCTGACTGAGCGTGATCCGCAGGCTGGCGGTGGCCCGTCCCCGGTGCAGCGTCTCCGTGGTCACCTGCACCGGACCCGGGCGTACCCCCGCCACGAAGTGCATGGTGACGGCCTGCGGGGCGAAGCCGTCGACGCTGTCGGCGGCGTCCACGATCCGACCGAGCACGAACCCGCCGAAGATGCCCTGCATCCCGAGCCACCGTTGGGCGAAGACCGGTGAGCCCATCCGCTACCTCTCCAGCCGGACGAGGTCCTGCGGTCCCGGCGCCGCGCCGCTGCCCAGCCGCCGCCAGCCGGACAGGTCGGCGTTCAGCACGTCGCCGGTGGCGTCGGGGGGTACCGCCGCGCCGCGCCGCCAGAGCGCGCCGGGCAGGTCCGGCAAGGTCGCGTCCGGTCCGAGGTGGACGGTCTCGGCCAGCGGCAGGGCGGGGGCCGGCAGCCGGTCGGCGGGGTGGAACTCCGCCGGCCCGCCGAACCAGGCGAGCACGGTGGCGCCGTCGGGAGCGCTCATCCGGGTCCGGACCGCGCCCGCCGGAACGAAGGTCAGGTCACCCCGGCGGTATGTGGTGTCGCCGAGCAGCAGCTCGCCGTCGAGCACGACGAACTCCTCGTCGACCAGGTAACCACCGGCCACGTCGCGGGCGAAGCCGGCCGGGAAGCGGCCGTGCACCACGAACGCGCCGGACCGGGAGGCCAGCCGGGTCAGGTAGAAGCCGAGGTTGGCGCCGGGCATCGGCACCTCCCGCCACGGGTGGCGGGAGGCGGTCAGGTCGACCTGCTCGGGCCGGGGCGTCCGGCCGTGACCGACGGCGGGCCCGGCCGGGCCGGTGCCGCTCACTCGACACCCGCCGCATCGGCCAGGGCCAGCGTACGGCGGGCGGAGCGCAACACCGCCGGGTCGACGAGTCGGCCCGACTCGTCGAGCACCACGCCGCTGCCGGCGGCGGTGGTCCGGTCGAGCAGGGCGATGACGGCGCGGGCCGCCGTCACCTCCGCCCCCGTCGGGGTGTACACCTCGTGCACCACCGGTAGCTGACGGGGGTGGATGCAGGCGCGTCCGGCGAAGCCCTGCCGGCGCAGCCGACGCGTCGAGTCGGCCAGCGCCACCGGATCAGCGGTGACCGTGGAGACCGGCCCGACCGGCGGGTGCAGGCGGGCGGCGGCGCTGGCCACCACCACCCGGCTGCGGATCGGGGCCAGTTCGGCGTCGTCGGCACCGGGAGAGAGACCGAGTTCGCCCGCGAGGTCGACCTCGCCGATCTGGAGCTGGTGAACCCGCGCCTGCCGGGCGAGCGCGGGGACGTCGAGCAGTGCGGCGGCGGTCTCCACCATCGGCATCAGCAGGGTGTCGTGGTCACCGGCGGCGGCGAGCAGCTCGGCGGCGGCGGTCACGTCGGCTGAGGTGTCCACCTTGGCCAGCACCACCCCGGTCAGGGCCGGCGCTCCGGCCAGCGCCCGCAGGTCGGCCTCGGCGAGAGGGCCGGAGTTGACCCGTACCCAGATCGGCAGCTCGGTCGGGCGGCCGGCGAGCCACGCCACCACGGCGTCGCGGGCGGTGGCCTTGCCGGCCAGCGGCACCGCGTCCTCCAGGTCGACGATAAGCGCGTCGGCACCCCGCTGGGGCGCCTTGGCCAGCTTGTCGGCGGCGTTGCCGGGCACGTACAGGTAGGAGCGGGGCGGGAAGGGCGCGCCCATCAGATCGTCACCTCGCCGCGCACCAGGGCCTTGGCGACGACGGTACGCAGGATGTCGTTGGTGCCCTCGCCGATGCTCATCAGAATCGCGTCACGGTAGAGCCGCTCGACCTCGAACTCGGTGGAGTAGCCGTACCCGCCGTGGATCTTCATGGCCTCGATCGCGGCCTCCAGCGCCACCTCCGAGCAGAAGATCTTCGCCATGCCGGTCTGCGCGTCGGCGCGCCCCCGACGGACCGCGTCGGCCGACCAGTACGCCATCAGCCGGGCCGCCTGCACCTGGGTGGCGATGGTGGCGAGCTTGATCTGGACGGCCTGGAAGTCCGCGATGTGCTTGCCGAACGCCTTGCGCTGCCCGGCGTAGCCGAGCGCCTCCTCGTGGGCGCGCTGGGCGATGCCGACCGAGCGGGCGGCGATGTTGACCCGGCCCCACTCCAGTGCGGACAGCGCCTGCTTGAGTCCGGTGCCCTCGACGCCGCCGAGCAGCCGGTCGACGGGCACCCGTACGTCGTCGAGCAGCACCTCGCAGGACTCGGTGCCCTTGTAGCCGAGCTTCGGGATGTCCCGGGTGACGGTGAAACCGGGCAGGTCCGCGTCGACCAGGAGGATGCTCATGCCCCGGTGCGCGGGTACGGCCGTCGGGTCGGTCTTCACCAGCACCGGCAGCGGGTCGGCGTACCGGGCGTTGGTGATCCACATCTTGGTGCCGTTGACCACGTAGTGGTCGCCGTCGCGGCGGGCGGTGGTGCGGATGCCCTGGAGGTCGGTGCCCGCGTCCGGCTCGGTCAACCCGATGCCGGTGCGGCGCTCGCCGGTGGCCAACCCCGGCAGGTACGACTGCTTCTGCTCCTCGGTGCCGTGCATGGCGATCATGCGGCAGGCCAGCGAGTGGCTGCCGAGGATGCCGGCGACACCCATCCAGCCGCGCGAGATCTCCTCGAAGACCAGGGCGAACGACACCGGGTCGAGGTCGAGGCCGCCGTAGGACTCGGGGACGGTGATGCCGAACAGCCCCATGTCGGCCATCCCTCGCACGATCTCCGTCGGGTAGCGGCCGGTCTGCTCCCATTCCCGCGCCACCGGGATGATCTCCCGGTTCACGAAGGAACGCAGCAACTGCTGGAACTCGCGCTGCTCCTCGGTGAGGGTGAAGTCCATCGGTGTCTCCTGGGGGGTGACGTCAGCGGGGTGCGCGGCGGAAGATCGGCAGGGCACGGCCGTCGGGCAGGTCGACCCAGTCGACCCGGACCCGGTCGCCGATCCGCCAGCCGTCGGGATCGTCGGTGACGAGCCGGGCGAGCAGCAGCGGGCCCTCGGCGAGCCGGACCCGGGCGATCGTGTACGGGGCGGCCAGGTCCCGCCGGGGCGGACGGTGCACATGCGTGTACGTGTCGACCCGTCCGTCGCCGCCGACCTCGGTGAAGCCCAGACCGGTGGTCGCCCCGCACCGGGTACAGACCGCACGGGGCGGGAGCTGGCGGTGCCCGCAGCCGGTGCACGCCTGCACCACCAGCCGATGGTCACGGGTCGCCTGCCACCAGCCGTCGGTGAGGTCGTCGGCGGGCGGCACCTCGGGTACCGGGTCCATCACCGCACCCCCAGCACGACGGTGGCGTGGGTGGACAGGATCGCGCCGGTGCCGTGCGCCACCGCGATCCGGGCACCCGGCACCTGTCGGGCCCCGGCCTCGCCGCGCAACTGGCGTACCGCCTCGACCAGCAGCAGCACCCCGAACTGACCGGGGTGGCAGTAGGACAGGCCGCCGCCGGAGGTGTCCAGCGGCAGGGCGCCGCCCGGCCGGATCCGGCCGTCGGCGATGAAGTCGAGCACCTCGCCCTCGCCGCAGAAGCCGAGCGCCTCGATGCTGAGCGCGGCGGTGATGGTGAACGAGTCGTACACCTGCACCACGTCCACGTCGGCCGGGGTGATCCCGGCGCGCGCGTACGCCTCGGCGGCGGCCTGGCGGGCCCCGGTGTCGAGGATGTCGTCGGCACCGGTCATCGAGGCGGTGGTCGAGCGTTCCCCGTAGCCGAGCACCGCCACCGGGGTGTGCCGCAGGTCGCGGGCCCGGTCGGCGCTGGTCAGCACGATCGCACCGCCGCCGTCGGTGACCAGGCAGCAGTCCGCGACGGTCAACGGGGTGGAGACCATCGGCGCGGCCCGGACCTCGTCGACGGTCAGCGGGGGCGCGTCGTGGCGGTACGCGGCCGGATTGAGCCGGGCCCACTCGCGCGCCGCGACGGCGATCTCGGCGAGCTGGTCCGGGGTGCCGCCGCCGTACCGGTGCAGGTACGCCTGCGCCGCCATCGCGTAGTACGAGATCGGGTACAGCGGCGCGTACGGCGTCTCGAACTGGGCTTCCGGGGTGTGCTGCTCGACCACCCCGGCGAGGCTGCGGGAGCGCGCCGACCGCTGGTTGGACGCGAAGCTGACCACCACGACGTCGGCCTGACCGGCGCCGATCGCCTGCACCGCGCGGGCGACCATCATCTCCGCGGCGCTGCCGCCGACGAAGCTGGCGTCGACCCAGCGGGGCCGCACGCCGAGGTGCTCGGCCAGCGAGGTGGTGGAGAAGCGGGAGACGCCGGTGGTGGCCAGCCCGTCGACGTCCGCGAGGGTCAGCCCGGCGTCGGCGAGGGCCCGGGTGACCGCCTGGGTCTGCAACGTGAGCGTGCCGGCGGTGGTGACGCCGAGATCGGACTCGGCCGTGCCCACGACCGCCACCGTCGCGCGGTCGCGCCCGGTCACGTCGCACCGCCCGGCGACGGTACGGCGGCGGGCGCGCCCGGCCCGTCGGCGGTGCCGAGCAGCACGGTCGCCCGCGCCGGCCGGGCCGCCGGGCGCTCGGGGCCGTAGTCGCTGGCCAGGATGGTGGCGTCCAACTCGACCTCGATCCGGTCGTCGGCGACCCCGACCACGGTGCCGGTGCACCGCACCGTCTCCCCGGCGAACATCAGGTTGCGGAAGGTGAAGGAGAGCTGGTGCACGAAGCAGGCCGGGCCGAAGGTGTCCTGAAGCAACTTCACGAAGAGGGCGCCGAAGACCTGCCCGTCGACTACCGGACCGGGCACCCCGGCGGCGGCGACGAACTCCGGGTCGTAGTGCAGGCGGTACCAGTCCCAGGTGGCACCGGCGTACGCGATCATGTCGACCAGGGCGATGGTGCGGCGCAGCTCCGGCAGGGTGTCGCCGACGCGGGGGATCATCCGGCCTCACCGTCCATCGCGACCAGGATGATCGTCTCCTCGTTGACGGCGAGCAGGTCGCCGTCCTGGTTCGTGTAGGTGGCCCGGGAGCCGACGATCAACATGTCCCTGCCGTCGCGGGTGCGCTTCTCGGTCAGGTCGTGGATCTCCCACGTCGCGGTGATCACGTCCTCCGGCCGGATCCGCCGGTGGAAGGTGTACGCGTTGCCGCCGCGCACCTGCCGGGTGCCCGGCACGTGCAGGTGCCAGGAGTGCCCGGCGTAGCCGTCCCGGTCCATCGGCAGCCCGGTGTACTGGCCGGTCTCGCAGATCAGCGTCGGCGGCGCGGTCACCCCGGGCAGCCCGTGCACGCGGGCGTACGCCTCGTCGCGGTAGATCGGGTTGTCGTCGCCGACCGCCTGGGCGAAGTAGCGGCAGGCGGCGGCGCCGAGGGCTTCCGGCGCGGTGTAGACCCGACGGTTGCCCAGCAGCGCCCGCACCTCGTCGGTCAGCAGGCTCATCGGCTCCCCCCGGCGTTCTCGGCGGGCTCAGCATGCTCGGGGTAGACAGCGGTCGGGAAGACCTCCAGCAGGAACTCCGGGCGCAGCAGCGCGGCGCAGATCGCCCCGGTCGACGCCGGCCAGGGCGGTCCGAGCAACCGCTCGCGTACCCCGGCGACGGCCCGGTAGTCGCCGATCGCCGACGCCACGCAGTACTCGGTGGTCTCCACCAGGTCCTGCGGGCCCAGCCCGGCGTACTCCAGCAGGTGCCGGATCGCGCCGTACGTCACCTCCGCCTGCGCGCCGATGTCGTCGGGGTGCAGCGCCTGCTGGGTCTGCATGTCCAGGGCGGCGAACCCGGACATGTACAGCGTCCGGCCGGCGCGTACCCCGGGCGCGTAGGTCAGCGAGTCGTAGCGCGACCAGCCCGGGTTGACCAGTTCGAGCGGGTGCCGCGACGCGGTGACGTCGATGGCCACCAGCACGTCGGGGTGGTGCAGCCGGCTCATCAGGATGCCGCCGGCCCCCGGGTACACCCCGGCGCCGCCGAGGCGTTCGGCGCGGACCCGGTGGGTCCTGCGATAGACGTCGCGGGTCGCCGGGGTGGAGTAGTCGTAGGTGGTGACAGCGGCGTCCAGGGAGAGCCCGACGGCGGTCAGCAGATCCTGCGCCCGGTCCAGGCAGTACGCGTACTGGCTGACGAAGTCGCCGGGGTGGACTACCTCGCCGGCGGCGTCCAGCGGCAGCATGGTCGGCAGGTAGACCGCGCCGTCGTGCCCGTCGCGCACCGGTGAGGGCACCCAGGTCCCGGCGGCACGGGGTTCGCTGGCGGCGAGCGTCTGCCCGCCACCGGCCACCGCGTGCAGTTCCACCTCGATCAGCGCGGCCCGGCGTACCAACCGTTCCACCACCACGGTGCGGACCACCGGCTGGTGGTCGCCGAACACCTCGGCGCGGACGGCCGCTGCGGCGGCGTACTCGTCGAGGCCGGCGACGGTGATGTTCTCGGTGACGCGGGTGACGTCGGCCGGACCGTGTCCGGCGGCCTCCAGGATGGCCAGCACCTTCCGGTACGCGGTACGGGCCTGGCTGGCCATGTCACCGCCGACGGTCATCCTGCCCAGCGCGGGGTCGAGCGCGGCGGCCGTGTGGCCCGACGTCCAGGCCGCGTCGCCGTCGGCCAGGCCGAGGCAGAAGGTGAACCCGTCGTACGGGAACCAGGGGAAATGGGCGGGGCGGATCGCGGACAGCGGCACGTGGGTCTCCGGGTCAGTCGCCGGCGGCGGCCAGGGCCGCCACGATCGGGTCGAGGCTGTCGAGGTCGTCGAGTCGGCGCACCAGGTCGACGACGGGCGCCCCGGCGTCACCGGCGTTGCCGAGGAACTTGGCGGTCAGCTCGTCGTCGCCGAGCGGGGCGTCGGGTCCACCGCCGCTGCGCGGCACCGTGCCGCGTACGGTCGTGCCGTCGGCGAGGGTGAGCACGACGGTGCCGGGGGCGTCGGCGGCGTGGCCACCGGTGTCGGCGATCCGCCAGCGCACCCGCCCGGCGAGGGCCGCCACGTCGGGGCGGGCGATCGACTCGGGCCGGTAGCTGGCGGTGGTCAGATCGCCGTCGAGCAGCATCGCGGCGACGCTCCACGGTAAAGAGAACTTCGCCGCGTACGGGGTCGCCGGTCGGGCCAGGTCCCGGCCGGGCCCGCAGACGGTGGGGGCCGAGTCGGGATGCACGTCGACGTCGACGCGGGTCACGGCGGCCAGGTCGGTGGGGAAGCCGGGTTGCCGGCGGGCCGCTCGGGCGGCGTCGACCGCGGCGTGGGCGAGCTGGCAGGCCGGGTAGGGCTTGATGCCGATCCGGGTGGTCTCCCACCGGGCGCCGAGCCCGTCCACGATGGACGCGGGCGCGACGGGACCGGCGGCCAGGGCGTCGAAGACGCCGTGCGGGCCGTCGAGGACGTTCGCCGGGCCGGAGGCGCCGGCGGCGGCGAGCCGGGCGGCGAGCACACCGGCGTGCGAGGCGAAGCCGGGGTGCAGTTGCTTGGTCGACGCGCCGGTGTGCAGGAAGGCGAGCAGGCCGCCGGCCTGACTGCCCGCGATGCCGAGGGCGTCGGTGGCCCGGGCCGCGTCGAGCCCGAGCAGCCGGGCGGTGACCAGCGCGGACGAGAAGACCCCGGCGACCATGGTGGCGTGCAGGCCACGGGTGTGGAAGCCGTGCGGGGCGGCGGCGGCCACCCGGCACACCGTCTCGTAGCCGACGACGGCAGCGGTCAGCACCTGCCGCCCGGTCGCCCGCACCTGCTCGCCGACGGCGAACGCGGCGGGCAGCACCACGGCGGTGGCGTGCACCAGACCGGCGGCGTGCGTGTCGTCGAAGTCCAGCGCGTGCACCAGGGCGCCGCTGGCCAACGCGGCGGCCGGGGCACCGATCCGGGCCCGGCCGCCGAGCGGGGTCGCCTCCGCCGGGCCGCCGAGGTCGCGGGCGACCACCAGCACCGGATCGACCACGCCCGCGCGCCGACCGGCCAGGGCGGTGCCCAGGCCGTCGAGCAGGTGCCGCAGCGCGGTGTGCCGCACCGCCTCCGGCAGTTCGACGGTGCCGGTCGCCCACTCGGCCAGGTCGGACGCGATCATCGGCTGGCCGCCTCCGTGCCGGGATCGGCGGTACGCGGGCCCGCCGACCCGCCGTCGCCGGTCGTGCCGCCGTCGGCGGCCGGTCCGAACGCACCCGCCTCGGCGAGCACCGCGACCGCCTGCGGGTCGAGTCCGAGCAGGTCGCCGGTGACCGTGGCGAAGTCCTCGTTGCGCAGCGGTGCCCGCCGGTAGGCGGGCGCTTCGCCGCCGACCCGGACCGGGCTGGCGAGTTGCTGCACGGTGCCGAAGCGGGGATGGTCGGTGGTGACGATCAGGTCGCGGGCGGTGGTGTGCTCCTCGGTCAGCGCGGCGCCCACGTCGTTGATCGGTCCGCACGGGATCGCGGCGGCGTACAGCTCGGGCAGCCACTCGTCGACGGTCCGTTGCCGGAAGATGTCCGCCAGCGCGGCGAGCAACTCCTCGCGGTTGTCCCGGCGGGCACCGAAGGTCGCGTACGGCGACCCGTCGGCGGCCCACTCCGGGTGGCCGACGAGCGTGGCCAGGCGGGCCCAGAACTTCTCCTTGGCGCAGCCGACCACCATCCAGCCGTCCTTGGCCTGGAAGACCTGGAAGGGCACCAGGGACGGGTGCGCCGAGTGGTGGGTGCGCACCGGCTCGAACCCGGCGTTGAGGTGCCAGGTGGCCGGGTAGGTGAGCAGTGAGATCGCGGTGTCGTAGAGGCTGACGTCGCAGTCCATGCCGACGCCGTCGCGACGGGCCGCGTGCACCCCGGCGAGCAGCGAGATGGCCGCGACGAACCCGCCGGAGAAGTCGACGAGCGACAGCCCGGACTTGGTCGGCGGGCCGTCCGGCTCGCCGGTCAGCTCCATCCAGCCGGCCAGCCCCTGGAGGATGTAGTCGTAGCCGGGCTCGGCGTGGCGGGGCCCGGTCATCCCGAACCCGGTCAGCGAGACGCAGACGATCCGTGGGTTGAGGTGCTTGAGGTCGTCGTAGCGGATGCGCATCTTCGCCGGCACGTCGCCGCGCAGGTTGGAGTAGACCACGTCGGAGACGGCGACCAGCTTCTCGAACACCTCCCGCCCGGCGTCGGTGCTCAGGTCCAGCGAGAGACTGCGCTTGTTGCGGTTGAACGTCTCGAAGAACAGCGAGTCCTCGTCCTGCGCGTACGGCGGGACGTACCGGCCCACGTCGCCACCGGCGCGCGGGTCCTCGATCTTGATGACCTCGGCGCCGAGGTCGGCGAGGTGCACGGTGCCGAAGGGTCCGGCGCCGTACTGCTCGATCGCGATGATGCGGATGTCGGCCAGGGGTCTCATGTGGCGGCTCCGGTCAACTCGGCGATCAGGGCGATGATCTCGTCCTGGGCGGCTCGGGTGTCGGCGGCCGGCAGGCCGTGGGTGGGCGGGCTCAGCTTGACCGAGTCGGCGATCCCGTCGTACGCGGCGATCCGGGCGGCGACGTCGGCGCGGGTACCGGTCAGGGTGAGCGCGTCGACCATCCGGTCACTGACGGCGTCGGCGAGGTAGTCGGCTCCGGCTCCGGCCCGGAACGCGTCGACGACCTGCTGCTGGTCCTCGGCCAGGTCGTGGAAGGCGAAGAAGTCGGCGTAGGTGCGTACGGTGGCGTAGAAGCCGACCAGCCCGGCGGCGCGGCGGCGGGCCACCTGCCGGTCGTCGGCGATCGAGCAGCAGGCCGAGACGACGACGTCGAGGTCGGCGCGGGTACGGCCGTCGACGCGGTCGATGCCGACGGTCAGGTCGGGCAGGATCTGCTCGGCGAGGTAGCGGGGCGAGCAGAGTTCGTGGCTGATCCACCCGTCGCCGATCTCACCGGCCAGGCGGGTCATCAGCGGCCCCATCGCGGCCAGGTAGACCGGGATCGCCTCGGCCGGCGCCGCGAAGGGGCGCTCGTAGCCCCGGATCCGCATCGGCTCGTACTCGCCGTCGAGCATCATCGGCTCACCGCTGGTGCAGTGACGCCAGAAGTGCCGGATGTTGCGGACGGTCTCCCGCAGGTGCGGCACGGGCTTGCCGAACGCCACGTGGTGCCAGTCCTCGTTGAGCCGCCGGACGCCGGAGCCGAGACCCAGCACGAACCGTCCACCGGAGAGTTCGTCCAGGTCCAGCGCCTCCAGGGCGGTGATCATGGGACTGCGGGTGAAGGCCAGCACGATGGACGTACCGATCCGGGCGGTCTCGGTGGCGGCGGCCAGCGCCGCGGCCGTGCCGGTGGCGCTGCGATGCAGCTCGGAAACCCAGAGCATCTCGGCACCGGCCCGCTCGGCCCGCCGACCGGCGTCGGCCACCTCAGCGAGCGTCTCGCCCCACGGCTGGTACGTCAGGCGCAGGGTCATGCGTCCGCCTCGTCTGGAAGGGACAGTGGGACGGCGGCGACCGGGAAGATCCCCTCGACCTGTCCGGCGCCTCGCTTGTAGACGTAGAAGGTGCGCTTGAAGGCGCACACCTGCTTGCCGTCCTGATTGAGCGTGCGGGTGCGGACGGTGACGAGGCCGGCGTACGGCCGGGAGCCCGACTCGCGCTTCTCCAGCACCAGGGACTCGCTGTAGAGCGTGTCTCCGGCGAACACCGGGTGCGGCAGGCTGATGTCGTCCCAGCCCAGGTTGGCGAAGGCGTTCTGGGTGAGGTCGGTGACGCTCTGCCCGACCGCGATGGCCAGCGTCAGGGTCGAGACGACGAGCGGTCTGCCGAACTCGGACCGGGCGGCGTACTCCGCGTTGAAGTGCATCTGACTGGTGTTCATCGTCAGCAGGGTGAACCAGGTGTTGTCGGTCTCGGTGACGGTGCGCCCGAGCGGGTGCTGGTAGACGTCACCGATCTGGAAGTCCTCGAAGAAACGCCCGGTCCATCCTTGGCGCACCGTCATCGGTCGATCCTTTCGACAGCCCTGAACTGTGGCCAGTTTATTTGTCTGACATTTTGCATGTCAAGGCTCCCTAAGCGATCTGGACTGCCAATATGGGCATACAAAAGGCGCCCTGCCGTCGCTCAGCAAGGCGCCTTGATGAAAACTCAGAACTTTAGGGTGACACTTCTTTCACCGCTGCTCGTACGCCCGCCGCACGGTGCCCAGATGAGCCCGCATCGCCTCGCGCGCACCGGCCTCGTCGCGGGCCTGCACGTACCCGCAGATCTCGGTGTGCTCGGCGTCGATCTGGCTCCAGTACTCCGCCGGCATGTCCCGGTCCGCAGTCCGTGCCTGCAAAACCCGGAACACCGGCTCGACCATCACCCCGAGCAGTTGGTTGCCGGTCGCCTCGACCAGGACCCCGTGGAACGTCACGTGCTCCCGGAACTTGCGGCCCCGGGCGCGGGTCAGCTTCTCCCGCTCCACCGCCTGGCGCATCAACGTCAGGTGCTCGTCGGCGTGGCGCAGCGCGGCGAGCCCCGCAGCCGGCACCTCCAAGCTCTCCCGCGCCTCCAGCAGATTGTCCAGCGTGATGTCGCGCGCCCCGGACATCAGCCCGAGACTCATCTCCAGGTACTCGCTGACCTGATCGAACTGGACCCGCGCCACGAACGTCCCGCCGGTGGTGCCCCGGGTGGTGCGGATCAGGTCCTTGGAGGCCAGCACCCGCAGCGCCTCCCGGATCGTGCTCCGGCTGACCCCGAAGATCTCGGACAGCTCGATCTCGGTGGGCAGCCGGTCACCCGCCGTCAACGAGCCGTCCAGGATCCGCTCCCGGAGCTGGTCGGCAACCTGCTGGTAAGCCGGGCGCACCCGGGTGACCCCGAGCACCTCGGGGCCCTTGCGGTCAGCCGGAATCACCTGCTCCGGCCGGGCAGTCTGGGCCCCCGTCACGTCCTTGGCCATGGTCACTCCGGCTCCGCATCCCCTCGGCCCCGCACCCTCGCGTGCGGCTTCGTCGCGAACAACCACGGTAGGCCATCCGATGCTCGGCGCAGCGTCACCCATGGCCGACTCCGGTACCTCAAAGATCCGCGCCCGTGGCGCCTGCCGACGCCGACGCCGTGGCCAGCTCGCCGACCAGGGCACGGGTCGCCGCCCGCTCCTGCGGCGTGCCGTAGAGCTGTGCCGCGAACGTCGTCGCCCCGGCCGCCTCGTAGCGTCCGATCTCCGCCCGCACCTCGGCGGCGTCGCCGACGATCGCCATCTGGTTGGCCCGCGAAAAGCCCTCCCGGTCCAGCATCGCGCGGTACGACGGCTTGTCGTCGTACCAGCCGAGCACCGGGTCGATGGCGGCACGGGCGCGGCGGGGATCATCGGTCACGCACACCGCCGCGGTCACCACCACCTCGGGTGCCGGCCGGCCCGCCCCGGTCGCCGCCGCGGTGATCGCCGGCACGGTCAGCTCCGCGAGGGTACGCGGGCCGACCATCCAGGTCACCGTGCCGGCGGCCAGCTCGCCGGTGAGTTCCAGCATCTTCGGGCCGAGCGCGGAGACCATCACCGCCGGCACCGGTGGGTCACCGGCGATCGTCAGGTCGCCCCGGGCGGTGACCACCTCGCCGGAGAACCGGACCCGCTGGGTCAACGCCCCGTTGAGCGCGGCCAGGTACTCCCGCATGTACCGGACCGGCCGGGCGTACGACATGCCCCAGCAGGGCTCGACCACCTGCGGGTGCGACGGGCCGACGCCGAGCACCAGCCGCCCGCCGATCAGCATGTTGGTGGTGAGCGCCTGCTGGGCCAGCGCCATCGCGTGGCGCGGGTACACCGGCACCACGGCGGTCCCGATCCGCAGCCGCGACAGACCGCGCCCGACCGCCCCGATCACGGTCAGCGCGTCGTGCCCGAACCCCTGGGTCAACCAGACACTGGCGATCCCGTCGGCCTCCGCGCCGTGCAGGAGCTGCTCGATCTCGTCGATCTGCTCGATGTGGCTGAAGATCCCGTACTGCATCAGAGCCCTTCCCCGCCGCCGTGCCGGAACTCCCGCATCGTCTCTCCCCGGTGCTGCGCCGAGGCGTCCGACCGGGCCAGCATCGCCAGCCCGAACGCCTCGGCGGCGCCACGCTGCGCCTGCACCGCCGTCCAGACCGTCTCCACGGTGGTGGTCAACACGTCCAACGGGTGCCGGGCGATGTCCGTGGCGATCGCCAGCGCCCGGTCGGTCAGCGTCTCCGCCGGGGTCACCTCGGTGACCAGGCCGAGTTCGAGCGCCCGGCGGGCGTCGATCCGGTAGCTGCGCCCGGTGAGCACCATCCGCATCACCTCGCCGAGCGGCAGCCGGCTCAGCGCGCCGACCGCCTCGACCGGGTTCGCCAGGCCGACGTCGTGGTGGGTGTCGAAGAACGTGGCGTGCTCGGCGCAGAGCACCACGTCCGCGTCGTTGACGAAGTGCCAGCCGCCGGCACAGCAGTGCCCGTTCACCGCGGCCACCACCGGCTTGAACACCCCCAGGTCGCGGGCGGTCAACGCGACCCGACCGGCGTAATCCAGCGACGGGCTGGTGACCCCGGCGTCGAGGGTGTCGTCGACGTCGAAGCCGGTGCAGAAGCCGCGCTCGCCGGCACCGGTGACCACGGCCGCGTGCAGCCCGTCGTCGGCGCCGAACGCCTGCCAGGTGCGGCGCAGCTCGTCGACCATGGTCCGGTCGTAGGCGTTGAGCCGGTGCGGCCGGTCCAGGGTGACCAGCAGCACCCGGTCGTGGCGGGCCAGACCGAGCGTGGTGGTCCGGGGCAGTCCGCTCATCCCGGCTCGCCCGGCTCGGCCGCCGGCAGCGGGCTCAGCAGGTAGGAGCGGGTCATCCGCAGCACCGTCTCGTCACGCTGGTTGCGGACGTCGTCGTGGACCGCGCCGACGTACATCCGGCCGCCCCGGGTCGGTTCGAAGCGGGACACCTCGATCCGTACCCGCAGCGTGTCCCCGACGTACACCGGGCCGAGGTAACGGATCTCGTCGATGCCGAGCGCGGCGTGACAATCCAGTCCGGCCGCGTTCCAGGCGGCGTACATGGTGGTGGAGGTGAGCCCGGCGGCGATCGCGATCAGGCACGGACCGCCGAGGATCGGGCGACCGAAGCCGGTCCGGCCCATGTACTCGACATCGGTGTGCAGCGGCCCGTTCTCCCACGAGACGTTGACGATCGTGGAGAAGTCGCCGTCGGTCAGGGTCCGGGCCGGGGTCAGCAGCACCGCACCGGTCGCGAACGCCGTGGGCAGCCGCGGGGTCAACGGCGGGCCGGCCACCGGGGCGCTCACCGCGCCGCCTGGGGCCCGGCCAGCCGGGCGTGCTCTTCGCCGACGACCAGACCGCCGTCGTCGGTGCTGACCATCGACGAGATGATCTCGTGGGTCAGCTCACGGCTGACGTCGAACAGCCGGGGGTCGTCGTAGCTGCGCGGCAGTGGCACCTCCACCTCGACCACGCGACGGATCGTCGAAGGGCGGTTGGACATCAGCACCACCCGGTCGGAGAGCACGGCGGCCTCGAACACGTTGTGTGTGACGAAGACGAACGCCTTGCTCTCCTCCTGGCTGCGCAGCTCCAGCAGGAGCTGGCGCAGACTGCGGGCGGTGAACTCGTCAAGCCCGCTGAACGGCTCGTCCATCAGCATCACCGGCGCGTCCAGCACGAACGCCCGGGCCAGCGCGGTGCGCTGCTGCATGCCGCCGGAGATCTGGTGCGGGTAGTGGTTCTCGAACCCGGCCAACCCCACCCGGCGCAGCACCGGCAGCACCCGGTCGGCCCACTGGGACCGGTCCACCCCGGTGGCCTTGAGGGCGAACTCGACGTTCTGACGCACCGTCTTCCAGGGCAGCAGCCTCGGCTCCTGGAACACGTAGCTGAAGTGCACCCCGGGCGCCCGGCTGCGGATCTCGGCGGTGCCGGTGAAGTCCGTGTCCAGCCCGCTGAGCATGTTCAGCACGGTGGACTTGCCGCACCCGGAGGGGCCGACCAGCGCGACGAACTCCCCGTCGGCGATGGTGAGGTCCATCCCGTCGATGACCGTGGTGAAGCCGTGCCGGGTGTGGAACCCCTTCACCAGGTTCTTGATCACGATCCGGTCGTCGGTGCTCATCGGGCTCCCTCCGGACGCCAGCGGAACAGCTTCGCCTCGATCGGTTTGAAGACGGCGAGTTCGAGCACCACCATCAGGATCGAGAAGAAGAGCGTGAGGGCGAAGACCTGCTCCATACGGAACAGCTGGAACCAGTAGTTCAGCCGGTAGCCGATGCCGTCGGTACGCCCGAGCAACTCGGCGATCACCACGACCTTCCAGACGATGCCGAACCCGAAGCGGGCCGACGCCATCACCGCCGGCAGCACCTGCGGCAGGGTCACCTCCCGGGTCCGCAGGCCACGCGAGGCGTTGAGGGTACGGGCCATCTGCCCGAGCCGGGGATCGATCGCCTTCACCCCGGTCCACATGTTGATCGCGATGATCGGGAACGACGTCAGCGTGATCGCCACGACGGTGGCGGTGTCGTTGAGCCCGAACATGATGAACGCGACGATCACCCAGCAGAGGCTGGGGATGGTCTGGCCGACGGCGATCCAGATGTCCAGCAGCCCCTCGGCGATCCGGGACAGCCCCATCAGCAGGCCGACGAGCACACCGAGCGCCATCGACGCGGCGAACCCGATCAGGATCCGGACCATGGTGACCTGGAGGTCGGTCCAGAAGGTCTGCTGCTGCATGCTGTCGGCCAGCGCGGAGGCGGTCGTGCCGGGGGTGGGCAGGATGCGCTCACCGACGACGAGTGAGCCCAGCCACCAGATGACGAGCAGGATGAACACGGAGGCCACCCGCAGCACGATTCCGTTGCGCAGAAGACTACGGGGGCCGCCGGGCCCGCCGCCGTGTCCCGGCGGCGCGCCACGGTCCGCCGTGCCAGCCGCCACGGCCGCCGGCTTGGTGGTTTCGGACAAGGTCATCGGTGCCTCTCCTCGTGCCGGGCTGATGGTCAGGCGAAGAGCCCGTCGGGCACCGTGGGCAGGAACTCGGGCTCGCCGTTCTCGCTGAGGAAGGTGAGCAACTGGGCCGCCTGCTGCTTCTCGGCGTCGCCCCACTGCTCGACCAACCGGCCACGCTGGCTGTTCCAGATCACGTCCAGCACCGCCTGGTCGTCGATGTCGTAGAGCTCGCGCAGCGCGGCGTCCCACAGCGACTGGTCGTTGTTGAACCGGGTCTGGTAGCGCAGGTTGACGTCGATGAACGCCTGCACCGCCTCCTGGTTGTTCTCGATGAAGTCGCTGGCGAAGTCCCAGCCGGCAGTGAACGTCTGCAGCCCGGATGCCTCCTCCAGCAGGACGCCGAGGTCACCGAGGGAGCGGTACCTCCCGCTGGCCACCTCGGGCGCGCCGGCCGGGTCGATCACCAGGGCCATGTCCACGTCGCCCTGCCCGAGCAGTTCGGCCATCAGGTTCGGCGCGCCGTACTGGACCTCGCAGTCGGTCGTCGGGTTGAACCCGTGGTATTCACGGCAGAGCGCGAAGAACTGGTTGGTGGAGGAGCCGATGGCGCTGCCGAAGAGGCCGAGCTTGCGGCCCTTGAGGTCGGCGAGCGACTGGATCCCACTGTCCGCGCGGACCAGGATCCCGTTGGTGGTGCGCTGGAGCGCGAAGACCACCTTGCGGTCCACACCGGTGGCGACCAGGTTGGCGGTGGAGGGGATGCCGCCCAGGCCGCCGTCGACCTGGCCGGCGCGGTAGGCGGTGTAGACGGCGGCCGACTCCGCGTACTCCTCGTACCTGATGTCCAGGCCGGCCTCCTCGAACGCGCCCTCCTGGAGGGCGAGCTTGAAGGCCGCGAGGGCGGAGGCGGGGATGCCGGCGAGGCGGATGGTGGTCCGCCCGTCGTTCGAGCCGGAGTCGGCGTCGTCGCTGCCGCAGGCGGTCAGCAGGGCGCTGCCGACGAGGGCACCCCCGAGACCGGTGAGCAGGCGACGGCGGGAGAGGGTGGCACCGGGGCTATAGAGGTGGGACACGATGGCCTCCTGATGGCGAAGTCCGTACGGCCCGGCGTGAAAGCCCGGGGGCCGCATCTACACCTGATTACGGCGACCATAACGGTCCCCAGGCAGGCAGTCTATAAAAAGTCAGGGTTTTTCAGTACTGACATCTCTATCGATCAGATACACGACTGGCAGCACTTGTCGACCCAGCGAGCCACCTGGGCCTGGACGCGTAACCGGGATTCGTGAACCGGCACGCGGAACGTCAGACTTTTGGCCTAACGGGTCTGGCTCTGCTCCGGCGGGCCGGCGTACTCGTCCCGGATGGTGCGCTTGAGGATCTTGCCGCTCGGATTGCGCGGCAACCGGTCCACCAGATGCCACTCCCGGGGGACCTTGTACCGGGCGACATGCTCCCGCACGTACCCGTCCAGCACGGTCACGTCCACCTGCCGACCTGGGCGGCCGACCACGAACGCGGCGACACGCTCGCCGTACACCTCGTCCGGCACCCCGATCACCGCGACGTCGTCGACCGGTTCGTGCCGGGCGATGACCTCCTCGATCTCACGCGGGAAGATGTTCACGCCGCCCGCGATGATCATGTCCTTCTTGCGGTCCACGATGGAGATGAAGCCCTCCTCGTCGCGGACCGCCACGTCACCCACCGAGAAGAAGCCCTCGGCGTCGTACCCGGCCCGGGTGGCCTCCTCGTCGTCGAGGTAGCCGGTGAGCAGCAGCGGGGAGCGCGCGTACAGCTCACCCGGCTCGCCCGGCCCCACCTCGGCACCGTCCTCGCCGACCAGGCGTACCTCGTTCCAGAACCAGGGGTGGCCGACGCTGCCGGCCCGCGCCAGGGCGAACTCCGGCCGCAGGTTGGTCACGATCGAACACTCGGTCGACCCGTACAGCTCGTGGATCGCGACCCCGGGGAACGCGGCGATCACCCACTCCTTGAGCGCCACCGGCAACGCGGCGGCGTTGAAGTAGAGGGTCTTCAGCGCCGACAGGTCGTAGCGGGCCGCCGGGTCCTCGCAGAACCGGCGGACGTGCTGGGCGTGCGTGGGCACCAGGAAGACCGTCTCCGCCCGGCTGCTCACCATCAGGTCGAGCAGTCGCTCCGGATCCCAGCTCGGCAGCACCGTGCACGAGCCGCCGAGCATCGGAGCCGCGTACGCGAACTCGAAACCGGCGCCGTGGTACATCGGCGCCACCGCGATCGTGCTCTTGTTGGGCCCCAGCCCGTAGTCGAGCCCGACCCCGAAGGCGGTCAGCACCCGTCCCCGGTGGGTCAGCAGCACGCCCTTGGGCCGCCCGGTGGTCCCCGAGGTGTAGGTGATGCAGAACGGATCCATCTCGTCCACCGGCACCGCCGGATCGACGGCGCGACCGGCGGCGACGAAGGAGTCGTAGTGCTCGCCCACCCCACCGTCGAAGCTGAGCACCAGATGCAGGTCGTCGACGAGTCCGTCGACCCGGTCGGCCAGTTCGTCCGCCACGACGATCCCCCGGACCCCGGCGTGGCCTAGGACGTACGCGTTGTCGCCGACGTTGTTGCGCGGGTTCAGCGGCACCGTCGGGATGCCGGCCTTCGCCATCGCCGCCGAGATCTCGAAGTACTCGTAGCGGTTGTTCGCCAGGACCGCGATCCGCTCGCCGGGGCGCAGCCCTCGGTCCAGAGTGGCCGAGGCGAGGCGGCTGGACCGCTCGTCAAGCGTGCCGAAGGAGATCTGGCGGTCACCGTCGACCACCGCCACCCGGTGCGGCGTGGCCCGGCCGAACTCCCGGATGCCGGCCGCCATGTTGAGCTGCACACCTCTCACCTGGTGTCCTCCCTTCCTGTTCCGTTCATCAGCATCACGGCCTCGACCTCGGCGACCGGCTCGTCGTCGGCGTCGATCCCGGTCCAGCGGAAGTCCACGACCTGCGTGCCACGGGAGGTGACCCGGCTGGCGACGCGTTCGATCCGCACCCGCAGGGTCGTGCCGGCCTTCACCATCCGGTGGAACCGCGCCCGGCGCAGTTCCAGCAGTGCGATCGCGTCGTCGAGCAGACCGGACTGTTCGACCAGCCCGCCGAGGAGCAGCACGACCGCCTGACCCGGCAACGGCGGACCGTCGGCGTCGCCGCCGGGCGTCCGCTGGAACAGCGGGTGGGTGTACCCGCCCCGGCTGATCAGCATGTCGACCAGATCCGCATCGACGAGCACCTGCGGGGTCGCGGTCGGTTCAGGCGAGGTTGCGGACATCGACGTCCCCCCAGACCGGTCGGCGCTTCTCCACGAACGCGCGATAGCCCTCGGCCACCTCGTCGACCTCCTCGTGCAGCCGGGAGAACATCTCGCGCTCGTAGCGCAGGCCCTCCTCCAGGGTCATCGTGTGCACCGAGTTGAGCAGCCGCTTGGTGATCGCCAGCCCGGGCCGGGACCGGCCGCGCAGCATCGCCAGCAGCCTGCCCACCTCGTCGTCCAGCTCGGCCCGGGGTGCGCTGGCCAGCGCGACCCCCCACTGCACCAACTCCGGGCCGCGCAACCACGTAGGGGTCAGCATCAGCGCCTTGGCCCGCTGGTCGCCGAGCTTGCGCGGAGCACGCTGGCTCGACCCGGCGCCCGGCGGCATCCCGAACTCCAGGTGGATGTCGCCGACCCGGGCCTCGTCGGCGGTGATCACGAAGTCGCAGGCGAGGATCAATTCGAAGCCACCGGCCCGGGCCAGGCCGTTGACCCGCGCGATCACCGGTACGCCGAGCTGCTCGATCCGGCGCAGCACCGCGTGGTACGACCGCAGGAACGGCAGGAAGGTCCGTTGTGGATCGGCGAAGCACGACTCCAGGAAGTCGATGTCCATGCCGACGCTGAAGGCCCGCTCCCCGGCACCGGTCACCACCACCGCCCGCAGGCCGTGGTCCTGCTCGGCCTCGTCGAGCGCCGTGTCCAGCCCGGCGATCACCGCCGGGGTCAGGCTGTTCATCGAGTCCGGACCGTCCAGCACGATGGTCATCACCTGGTCGTCCGTGGTGTGCCGTACCCGCGTCATGCCCGCTCCCCCACCTTGACGAACAACTCGACGTCGGTCGTCGCGGTCAGCGTCGGTGCCGGGGCGTCGGCGGGTACGTGCAGCAGCGAGCAGGGGGTGAGCGTCACCCCGTCCACCACGAGGTCGCCGCGGGTGGTGACCAGGAAACGCTCCCGGGGCACCGGAGTGGGTGCCCCGGTGTATCCGGCCGGCAGGCGCACCAGGGCGCTACAGGCGCCGGTGGCGACGTTGTGGCTCAGCGGTTTGCCGAGCGGAACCGCCTCGCCGGTGGTGGACCACGCCCCGCCGGACGCGGCCGGCAGGCCGAGCACGACGGCGTCCACCCCCGACCACGGCGCGTCCAGGGGAGTCCAGGGCACGAACCGTGACTCGACCCGCCGCTGGTAGCCCCGTGGCCCGATGCCGCCGTCCGCGGAGTCGCGCGCCTGGGCGCCGGCCCGGTCGTCCGCGCAGACCACCCGGGAGACCCGGCCACTGTGCTCGCTGGCGACCTCCCCCTCCATGCAGAGGATGTTCTCGAAGCCCTCGTCGCTCCACGCCTTGTGCACCCAGCCCGGCGGACGCCAGAAGTAGTCGCCCTCGACCAGCCGCCCCTCGGCGCTCAGCTCGGCGACCCCGCCCAGGAAGTACGACTCCTCGACGCTGTCGTGGTAGGCCTCGCTGAGGTCGCGGTATCCGGGCACGGCCCGCACGTGGTCGATGCGTCGGGTGCTCGCGCGGTCCAGCCACAACGACCGCATCCAGTACCGGGACAGCAGGTCACGCACCTGCTCCGGGTCGCCTCCGAAGTTGTCCCGGAAGGCAGGTTCCATCGAGTCGTACACGTCCTGGCCGTTGACCCACGGCAGCGTCGTGGAGTCGACGATCGTCACTGTCACCTGCGTTCCTCCACCTCTCGCCGGGTGTGGGGTGTTCTCCAGGTTCTGAAACGCATATGTCAGGTGTTAAGCAGGAAGGTGACGTTGGCACGTCGTGAAGCGCCCCGTCATTTCCGGCTCGTAACGCCCACCTGAGCAGCTCAGGTGCACACTGTGCAGGCCGAGGACCGAGTCTGGCAAGACCTTGACACTGTCGCTGTTGATTCCTCAGACTTTTCGGCGGAAGGCGGTGCCTAGTGTCTACCTCTCTGCCCCGGAGCCCCTGAGGTGCGCGACGGCACCGCCATCGGCCCGCCGGACGCCCCGGCGTACCGACCTTCGGTGGTGATGGCAGCCGCCTCCGGCGCGCTGGTCCTGGTGGCGGTGCTCGGCAGTTTCGCCGCGTCCCCGCTGTTCGCGGTCTACGCGCAGCGGTGGGACCTCGACCCGGCGCAGGTGAGCCTGGCGTTCGCCGGCTACCCGGTCGGGGTGATCGTCGTGGTCACGCTGCTCGGCGGTCTCTCCGACCTGATCGGTCGACGCGTCACGATGCTGCTCGGCGTCGCGCTGGTGCTGCTCGCCTGCCTGGTGACCGCTGCCGCCACCACCCTGCCGGTGCTGGTCGCCGGACGGTTCGTGCAGGGCATGGCGACCGGCATGGTCAGTGCCACCACCGCCGCCGCGCTGCTGGACTTCCACCCCCGGGGCACCCGGGCCGGCAGCCTCACCCACGCGGTCTGCACCACTCTCGGCATGGGCTTCGGCCCGTTGGTCGCCGGTCTCCTCGCCGACCACACCGCGTACCCGTTGGTGCTGCCGTACGTCGTCATCGCTGCGGTCGCGCTGGTGCCGTTGGTGCTGCTGCTCCGGGCCCCGGCCGACCGCCGGGCGACAGGCCGGGTACGGCTGGTCCGCACGGTCCGCGTACCCCGGGCGATCCTGCTGCCGTTCAGCATCGCCACCTGCTCCCTGATGACCCTCAACAGCTGCATGGCCCTGTTCGGCACCTTCGGCGGGCGCATCCTCACCGAGGGGGCCGGCACCAGCACCGCAGGCGGCACCGGTGGGCTGCTCACCCTGCTGGTCACCATGACCCTGCTCGCCCAGCTCACGGCGAACCGGGTGCCGGCGGCCCGATCGGTCGGCCTCGGCGTCCTGGTCATCGCCGCCGGCGCCGGCACCACCACCGCCGCCCTGCACCTGAACAGTGGCGCGATGACGATCGTCGGCACGGCGCTGGTCGGCACCGGTGGCGGCCTGGTGCTGCTCGGCGCGACCCGGCTGATCGGCGACTCCGCGCCGACACACCGCCGCGCCGAGGTCTTCGCCGCCTGGATGGTCGCCGCGTTCGCCACCCTGGGCGGCACCTCGCTGCTCGGTGGGCTCGCGCTGGGCGGTGTCGCCCTGACCACGGTGATGGCGGTGGCGACCGGCGGCATCGCGGCGCTGGCGGCGTACACCCTGGTCGCGATGGCCGTGCAGACGCGCCGCGACCGGCGGTCGGCACGGTGAGCCGGGGCCGCCCGACCCGACGGCCGGACGGCCCGGTCGGTCAGCCCGCGTCGTCGGCCAGCCTCGTCACCGCCTCGACCGCGTCGGCCATCTGCATCCGCAGGTCGTCCAGGACGGCGGCGACCGAACGGACCCCGGTCACCAGGCCGACGGCCTGCCCGGCCGCCGAGCCCATCACCGGGGTCACCTGGTGCTCGAACGCGCTGACCACGGTGTCCCGGGCCAACACCTGCTGGACCGGCGACGGTAGCGGCGCCGGAGCCTCCGGTGTCCGCCACGCCTCGGTCCAGACGGTGGTGAGCTGCCGGGTCGGCTTGCCGGTGTACGAGGTGGTCTTCTCGGTGTCGGTCGCCGCCGCCGCGACGATCTTCTCCTTGACCACCGGGTCGAGGTCGCTCTCGGCGGTGGCGAGCCAGACCGATCCGGTCCAGACCGCCTGGGCGCCCAACGCGAGGGCGGCGACCACCTGCCGGCCGGTGGCGATCCCACCGGCGGCGACCACCGGTACGTCACCGGCGGCGGCCACCACCTGCGGCACCAGCACCATCGTGGTGATGTCGCCGGTGTGCCCGGCCGCCTCGTAGCCCTGCGCCACCAGCACGTCCACTCCGGCGGCCAGTTGGTGGCGTACGTGCCGAGGATCGCCGACCAGACCGGCGAGCAGCATGCCGCGTCGGGTCGTCTCGGCACGCACCTCGGCCGGCGGCGGGCCGAGAGCACTGGCCACCAGGCGGATGGGATGCGCCCGAGCGACCTCCCACAGGGCGTGGGCGTTGGCGTGGGTCATCAGGTGGTCGATCTCGGTCGGCATGCCGCCGAGCCGGTTGTGGCCGGGCTCGCTGCGGCGTACCGGCACCCCCCACCGGGTCCGCAGCGCGTCCACGAACGCCCGGTGGTCGGCCGGGATCCGACCGGCCAGCTCCGCCGGGTCGTCCCCGGCCGACTTCGCCGGAAAGAGCAGATCCACGCCGTACGGCCGCCCGGCGCACTCCCGGTCCAGCCAGGTGAGGTCCCGGTCGAGGTCCTCGGGGGTCATCGAGGCGGCACCGAGTACACCCAACCCGCCCGCCCGGCTGACCGCCGCGACCACGTCCCGGCAGTGGCTGAACGCCAGCACCGGCAGGTCGATCCCGAGGCGGCGGCAGAGCGGGGTCACGACGACGGCCCGGCGGTGACCGCGCAGACCTCGCAGCCGGCGATCGCCGACTCGGCCGCGTCCACTGTGCCCAGTTCGGTGAGCAGATGATCGTATTTGGTACGGGCGAACCGGCGCAGTCGCGGGCCCACCAGGTCGGTGACGAGACCGGGTGGATCGGGCAGCACCGGGGCTCGTTTTGCGTCGGAGTTGATGACCGCCAGCCGTCGAGGCTCACTCATGTCGACCTCCCGCGAAAAGTCTGACTTATTTAGAGGATCAGTGTCAACGACGTGCATGGATCATCATCTCCACAGCTGAGGGATCTATCTGTCCACACTTCCGAAAGGTCTGCTTCCCGAACTACTCGTTGGCTTGAGTCGCCGCTCGCCCTCACGTGAGCGCGGCGGTCAGGAGCCGGGCCAGGGCCGCGTGCGCCTGTTCGCGCGCCGTCGAGGCATCGTCGTGTCGCGCGATCCAGAGCGCGGCTTCGTTCATCGCTCCGGACAACTGCGCCGTCAACGCGCCGAGGAGCCCGTCCGGCACGCCCGCCGCACGGAGAGCCTCACTCAGGTGAGCGGCGGAGTTCTCCGCGTCGAGCAGGCGCCAGTGCTCCCACCCCAGCACGGCTGGACCGTCGACGAGCAGAATGCGGACGGCATGCGTGGCGGTGATCGCGTCGAGGAACGCATGCGAACCCGCCCGCAGCTGCTCACCGGGGTCATCACCGGCCCGGTCGGCCGCCCCCACCACCCTCTCGGCGACCTGCGCCTGGAGCTGCGCCACGGCAGCACGGAACAGCCCCGGCTTGTTCCGGTAGTGGTGATAGACCGCGCCCCGCGTCACTCCTGCGGATCGCGCGACGTCGTCGAGGGAGACGTCTGCGAAACCCTTGGCAGCGAAGAGGTCGATCGCCGAATCGAGGACCTGCTGGGCGGTCCGGGCGGCGGCAGCCGCAGAGGCGCGAGGCATGGACCTTCCTTTACGTGCGCAGCGTATGCATCGTGCACCGTGTTACATGCACAGTGTACGTAAAGGAGGTTTCGATGAACGTCACCAGCTTCTACCCGGTCCTGACGGCACAGGACGTGGCCACCACAGCAGACTTCTATCGACGCACCACTGCTCGAGGGTTGCACCGGCGATCCGCTGCACCCCGCCAGCAGCAGCACAGCAACAGCACCAACGACCGCGATTCGCCGCACGGAATCCCCCCCGATTCCGAGACCAGGCGATGATCTTAAGATGCGCACCCACATCCTGGGGCCCCTCGACGCCCACACCGAGACGGGCGACTACACCACGGTGGCCGGCCTGATGCTGGCGCACCTCGGTCGCATCCCACCGCACCGGGCGAGATCGTCCGGGTGCCGAGATAGTCTGTCGAGGTGACCGAGGTGACCGGACGCGCCATCACCCGGGTCCGGCTACGCCGCGACAACGACACCGTCGAGCAGGCCCCGCAGGCGATCTCCGGCACTCACGGCGGCGTGACGAGACGATCGATCAGGTGGCCCACGTCCGGCGACGCGGGCAGGAGCGCGGATGCCCGACAGGTCGGTCCCTGCCCGACCGACGGGCATCCGCTGGATGCCGCTACTTCACGCCGGTGAGGGCGACCAGGGCGCTAGCGGTACGGAAGTACGGGTTGCGTCCCAGATCGCCGACGGTGGTGATGTTGAATGCCTCCTTGAGCAGCTTGGCGTCACCTTCGCTGACCCCGGCCAGAGCGGACACCGGGGCGTCGACGATCTCGGTGAGGTTCTTGTCCTGGTAGGCCTTGTCGACGAGCTTGGTGAGATCGGCAGTAGCGGGCATGCACACTCCTTCGAGAACCACCGATCGGACGTTCCGACCGGAAGCGCGGCACACGGCTCGGAGTAGAGTCTCCGGCGCCGAAATCCCTTGTGCCGCAACGAGACCAACGCCGTCCATAGTGGATGGTGCCGCGACACAAGCTACCGGACCCACCTGAGAAGTAGCTGAGTGTATTCGCTCAGTTACTTGCAGCGGCGCCATCCGCGCCTGAAGCAGGGCAACGTGGCATCGCGGATGGGTTCACAGGGTGCGGCACGGTCCGACCACGCGTGGGCCGGAGGCGTCACCATGCGAACCAGTCGGTGACCATCACCGGTGGCCGCTACGGCTGCGAATGGGCAGGCCAGCCCGATGAAGCGCGATTCCAACCGTGGCCTAGAAGCGGTAGGCGTCGCGTCGGTGGCGGATCGAGTGGATCTCCACGACGCGTTTGGCTTCGTTGATCCGGTAGATGATCCGGTACGTGCCGCGGCGGGCGGAGTGAAAGCCGTCGAAGGGCTCGTCGAGTGGTTTACCAGCCCGATAGGGGTTCACCGCGATCGCGTGCTGCATGGTCTCCGTCGCCGCGACCGCGACCTCCAGCGGCAGTTCCTCGTGCAGGTTGCGGCGGGCCTGCCGGGAGAACATCACCGTGTACGGGCTGGTCGCCTCGCGCGTGTCGTCCCGTCGCCCGCTCTGCGGAGGCATCAGGCCGCCCTACCGCGACGCCGTTCCAGCTCGGCGCGAACCTCGTCCATCGAGAACGTGTCGCCGTCCGCGAAATCCTCCCGCGACTGGCGCAGATCCGCGAGGGCCTCGTCGTCGGAGAGCAGGTCGAGCGTCTCTCGCATCGACTCGTACTCGGCGACCGAGATCAGCATCACGTCGGCACGTCCGTTGCGGGTGATCGTGAAGTGGTCGTGCTCCCGAGCGACCCGGTCGGCAAGCTCGGCGATCCGGGCCTTGGCTTCGGTGATCGGAATGGTCTCCATGGCAGCCATTTTAGCGACCGGTTGGAATTATGACCAAAATGAACCCGTATCGCGACCCGGCCTCTGCACCGCTCGTTGAGCGTCCGGACCAGCATCGAGGCCTCGGAGGACCCAAGCTGTAGGGCGACGTTGCGGAACCCGCTCGCCGGACTGCCCTAAGGTCACGACGGGTTACCATGCCGTCATGAACTTCGAACGGATCACCGTCAACCCGGCCCAGATGGGCGGTGCACCGTGCATCCGTGGGCTACGCATCCCGGTCGCGACGGTCGTGGCAATGATCGCGGACGGCATGAGCGCAGACGAGATCGTGTCAGACCTGCCAGACCTGACCGTTGAAGACGTCTGGGAAGCGCTGCGCTTCGCCGCCGAGGCTGTCCGGGAGCGGGAGCTGCCGCTACATCACGCGGCATGAGATTCCTGATCGACAACAACCTGTCGCCAGCGGTTGCCGCAGGTCTGCGCGCTCAGGGGCATGATGCCGAGCACCTCAGGGACTACGGCCTGGCAGCGGCGCCGGATGAGATTGTGCTGGATCGGGCACGCCAGGAACAGCGAGTGTTGATCTCCGCAGACACCGACTTCGGCACTCTGCTGGCCTCCTCCGGGGCCAGCGAACCGTCCGTGTTGCTGGTGCGGCGGATCAGCGGTCGTCGAGCCGCACAAATCGTCGCGATCCTGGTGGCGAACCTCGCCGCAGTCGCCGACGACCTGTCCAGTGGAGCGATCGTCGTAGTCGGCCGAGGACTGGCTGCGGGTCCGGCCCTTGCCCATCCTGCACGGCAAGTGACCCCCAGGGCGCCAGCACCGGCAGCGGTACGGCAATCTCGATCGACCGGGCGGTCACGGCGGCTCAGGCCCAGGACGCCCCCGGGCCATATTTGATCATGTTTCCCGAGGGCGAAAAAGGCGTGTTCACGGTGATGAGCAGCCAGTGGTACGACGTCGGCAACACCGCCGAATCCGACGTGAGCAAGGAAACGACCATCCACGTCGGTCAGTACAGCGGCGAAATGGTCCGGACGCGCCCGGATCCGTTGCGGTGCAACGAGATGACGCAGAACCCCGGCATGAAGGTGGTCCTTCCCGGGATCACCGTCATCGGTCGGTCGCCGCGCCTTCCCACGGCTGGCTCAGGGCGGCCTATCCGTGGCCGCCCTGAGCCGCTCCGGACCCTGTTCGCCACCGGTGTTCTCAGGATCGCACGCTCGGTGTCGAGGGCTCGCGATCCTGCTCGACCAAGCTGTCCTCGATGGATAGTCGTAGTTCGCGGCGCAAGGTGACGAATGCCTTCGTCTCCAGGAACTCCTCGTTGCGGGGGCGCTTCTCCGGCACCTCGAATACGCGGGAGATACGCCCCGGCCGCCGTGACATGACCACCACCCGGTCAGCCAACAGCAGAGCCTCGTCGATGTCGTGGGTGACGAACAGGACCGTGGCGCCGGTGTCCCTGCTGATTGTGGACACCTCGATCTGCAGCCGCGCCTTGGTCATCGCGTCCAGCGCCCCGAACGGCTCATCCATGAGCAGGACCTTGGGCCGGGTGGCGAGGGCCCGGGCCAGGTTCACACGCTGCTGCATGCCTCCGGAGAGTTGGCTCGGGAATCGGTCGGCGAACTCCGTCAGTCCGACCAGGTCCATCGCCCAAGCTGTGCGCTCGGTCTGTTCGCTCTTCTTGACGGCCCGCTGTAGTTCCATGCCGTAGGCGATGTTGCCGCGCACGGTGCGCCAGGGTAGGAGCGAGGCCTGTTGGAACACGACGCTGCGGTCGAGACCTGGACCGCGTACGGGCTGCCCGGCGACGACGATCTTTCCGGAGGTGAGGGACGTCAGTCCGGCGATAGCGTTGAGCAGGGTCGACTTGCCGCAGCCGGACGGGCCGAGGAGGGTGACGAAATCGCCGGGACGCACGGCGAGAGAGACGTCTTGCAGTGCGTGCACCGGCTGGCCGCCGGGCTGCTGGAAGGTTTTGGTGGCATCTCGGACATCGAGCGCGAGGTCGGCGGGGAGGTCACTGTCACTGGTGGTGGGCATCGGTGGCTACTCCGTGAAGGTGACGTCGAAGACCTTGGCGGGATCGAAACCCGAGGCCTGTGGTGTGGTGTGGGCCAGTTGCTCGATGACGTTCTTGTGGTCGGCGAGGCTCGGTGTCAGCGCCGGGTCCATCTGGGCGACGGCGACGTCGAAGCTCCGCTTGACCAGTTCCTTGTCGGAGGTGCCGGTGAAGGTGGCGATGATGTCGATGATCCGGCCTTCGTTGGCGGGGTCCTGGTATGCGGCGGCGGCTTCCTTGAGGGCTGCGATGACGGCCCTCACCGTCGTCTCGTTGCGGTCCGCGTAGTCGTTGGTGACCACCACACCGGCGTAGGGCCAGGAGAAGTCCTGTTCCGCGTAGTCGATGAGCAGTTTCGCTCCGGGCAGATTGGCCAGCGCCGTGTAGGTGACCGGTGCGCCGAAGATCGCTGCGCTGACCTGTCCGGACACGAACGCGTTCAGGGCGGCGCTCTGCCCTCCGACGTTACGACGTACGACGCCGGTCGCGGGGTCGAGACCGGCTTCACGCAGCAGCATGTCGGTGTAGATGGCGGTGGTGGTGCCGGGTGAGGAGACCGCGACCGCCTTCCCGGCCAGGTCCTGCACGCTGTTGATGCCGGGCGCGACGACCAGGCCCAGGTTGGCCCGGTGCGACCAGGTGCCGATGTACTTGATGGGTGCGCCCTGCACCGCCCCGACCTCGGGTGCCGGTGCCGAGTAGACCCCGAACTGGAGGCTTCCGCCGACGAGGCCGGCGGTGATCTGCGGCCCGCCGGGAATCATTTCGATCTCGGCGTCGATGTTGTGCTTGGTGAAGATGCCGAGATCGCGAGCCACGGCTGGCAGGGACTGTTCCGCGGTCGGTGCGGCGACACCGATCTTGATCTTCAGCGGCGAACCGTCCGCTGGCTGGTCACCCGAGTCGCCGCCACAGGCGGTGAGGGCGAGCAGGACGGCGGCGGACATGGCGATGGAGGACCGGCGAAACTTTTGAGCGAACATGTCACGAAACTCCCTTGGGGGATGGGGGCCGGGTGGCGTAGTTACTCGCGCCACGCGGTGAGACGGGATTCGATGATGCGCAGAAGAGCCGTCAGCAGGAGGGCGCTGCCGGCGATGATGAGCACGCCCACGAAGGCGATGTCGGTCCGTAGTTCCAGGCCGGCGCTGGTGATCATCGCGCCGAGGCCGATGTTGCCGCCGAAGAACTCCGCGACCACCACGCCGATCAGGGCCTGGTTGATCGCGTGGCGCAGGCCCGAGATGATGTAGGGAATTGCGCTGGGGATCACCAGCGTACGGAAGATGGCCAGGTCGCTTCCGAGATAGCTGCGTGAGACGCGAAGGAGTTGCGGGTCGGTCGCTCGGACCCCTGCGATGGTGTTGATGAGGAGGGGAAAGACGGCGGCCAGGACGACGACGATGAGTCGTGACTCGAATCCGATCCCCGCCCACACGAGGACGAGTGGGATCAGCGCGATCCGTGGGGTGGCGTAGAGGATGGACACGAACGGGTCGACGATCGCGTCGAACCAGCGGTACCAGCCCATCGCGATGCCGAGCGGAATCGCGATGGCCACGGAGAGCAGGAAGCCCAGGACGAACAGCTCCGCGCTGGCCTTGAAGTTGAGCGCCAGTTGGCCGTTGGACCAGATGTCCTGCCCGGCCTGCACGATGGCCAGGGGTGAGCTGGTGAACAGGACGTTGACCCAGCCTTGGTCGGCCGCGATCTGCCACGTGGTGAGAAAGGCGATCACGCTTGCGGTACCGAGCACCAACCGCTGTCGCTGCACCAGCTGGTTCCGTACCGTCGCCCAGCGGGAGGGTGGAGTCACCGGGCGGGATTCGGCGAGCTGTGTCACCACTAGTGCTGCCCCCCGTCCCCCGTCAGGAACGGCCACGCCAGGTCGTTGAACTGGTCAGCCTTCTCGTACTGCGGCCAGTGGCCGCACTCGTCGAAGAGCTCCAGGCGACAGCCGGGAATCGAGTCACGGATGAAGAAGGCTTCCGCCGTCTTGCCGAACGGGTTCTGCCGCCCCCAGATGAGCAACGTCGGGGTGCTGATACGCCCCAACCGCTCCTTGTCGAGCAGGTATCGCGTGCGGGTCGGAAGGTCTTGCAGGCAGAGGATGTGCGCAAGGGCGGTACGGAAGTCGTCCTGCGTGTAGATGGCATGGCGAACCTGGACCAGTTCGTCAGTGACCTGCCGTGGGTCGTGCATGAGCAGTTCGAGTCGTTGCCGGGTGCGGTCCAGTGAGGCGTTCAACACGGCCGCCTCGGTACTCTGCTTGATTTTGGCCATGACCTCGGGCGTGGCAGCGGTGCCGCCCGGGGCCACCAGGATGAGTCGTCCGACCTCGTCCGGATGGTCGGCAGCCAGCCAGGCCGATACCCATCCGCCGAGTGACTCCCCGATCAGGTGGGGCCGATCCAGACCCTGGGTTCGGATGTAGGCGCGTAGGTGATCGACGTGCTGGGGAGGTGTGTAGTCGAAATCGGGCTTGTCGGTGTAGCCGTGTCCGAGCATGTCCAGCGCGTGGACGGTGAAGCCGGCGTTCACTGCGGCTTCGATGTTCCGGGTGAATGCCTCCAGGTGTCCACTCGTGCCGTGCAGACAGATCACGTCCGGTCCGGAGCCTGCTTTGAGGACCCGTGTCCGGACACCGTCCACGTTTACGTAGGACAATTCGAAGGGGATCCGACCAATGGTCGCCCAGATACTCATTGTTGGTTGCCTCTCATGTTGAAGTCCGGGGCGGATGCGACAGCGGTCACGTTGTTGACGAAGCACCACTTGTTTCGCTGGGCCAGTTCCGCTGCCGGCTCGACCCACCAGGATCCGCCCAGGAGTAGCAGGGCTCGTTCGTCCGGGAACCGCGAGATCGCGGTCGCCGTCAGGTCTCGGGCTGTTCGGGCACCGTCGACGAGAGTTGTCTCTGCGTTGTCGGTCATGCTTGCGGGTCGTGCCAGCACGTCCACGCAGGTGAGGCCAGCGGAGTCGAGGAAAGTGACGAGGGCATCGTCGGAGACTCCGGCCAGCCGGTGGGCCACCACGACTCGGTCTGTCGTGTGCCGACGTAGTTGGTCGATGACGGCCACCATGTCCGTGATCACCGGTACGCCGAGCCGGGCGCTGATCGTTGCCAGTTCGGCTTTCAGATCGTCGAACCGGTACGAGAGACTGAATGCGCTTCCACCGAGCACGACGCCGGCGGTGGTGTCCGGGTCGACGGACAGCTCACGCATGGTGTGGCGCAGGATCTCCCGACCGATCTCCGGTTGATAGCCGGCAACCTGCTGATGCCGCACATCGAGCAGCAGACCGGGTGGCGCGTGCCGGTAGTAGGTGTACGGGACGATGTCGCAGCGGGATCCCGGGCACAGATAGACAACCGATCGGGGTGGGCAGAGGTCAGGCATGGAGCACCGCCTCTGCCAGCGCCGACGGCATCAGGTGCGCTCCGGCGGGCGCATCCAGTGGCATGGCCAGGAGCGTGGCCGCCCAACTGTCGCCGTTGGACAGGAGCGAGTCCCACTTCACCGCCAGCGTGGTGTCGGAGAACGGTCGTCCCACGGCGCCTGCGGGCGCTGGTACGAACGTCTCCTCCCGCCCGCAGCGGCGTTCGACGGCGACCAGCGCCGGCCAGGATGCCGGGTACAGCCGGTCGACCGAGCTGACGGGTGGTTGCAGGAGCACCCTGGGCTGAGGAAGATCGGCCGGTACCCGGCGGTACGCGGCCGGAGTGGCGGCGAGCCCGGCCAGCGCGAGTCGCGCGACATAGACAACGCTCGACCGTCGGGCGCTGATGGTGTCCGGGGTATCTTGCTGGTTGAGGAAGGAACGCACCTGAGACGGCAGCGTCACCTCCACCTGCGTCACGTCGTCCGTCGCCCGTGCCGGCTGTTCCATCAGCGCATCGACCATGGCGTGGAGTGGACGGGCACACGGGTAGCGCTTGAAGGATGTCTCGTCGACGGCGGGGATCCAGTCGGTGGTGTCCACGACGGCCATTCGGGCGTCCATGTCCGTCCGGTCGAGCGCGACACCCTCGCCGTCGAGCACGGCCAGCGGGCCGTGCACACCGTTCGCGGCGCCCAGGGCCGCTTCCATTCCGAGTCGGCTACTCAGTCCGCCGACGAGATAGTGGGCGTCCGTGATCGTCGGGAGCAGGGTGAACCCGGTCGAGGCGGCGACGGCGATCGCGTGCGCGGTGTCTCGCACGTCGAGGCCGAGCAGAAGGCTGGACGTTGCTGCGGCGCCGAGCCGACAGAACAGGGAAGAGGGCCAGAGCCTCGCCTGGTACAGGCTGGGGCCGTCGGCCGCGTGCGCTGCGGTGACCGCAACCTCGAAGCCGGCGACGACCGCGCGCAGGGTCTGCTCGATCGTGGTGGGCCGGACCATGCCGAGCGCCACCGCGGGTGCCACACACAGCCCCGGACATGTCGCGCTCGCGTCGTGCAGCGCGTCGAACTCCTCGACGTGCGTGAGGCAACCGATCGCTGCGGCCACGCATGCCACCGAGGCGTCGGACCGCCCGCCCGGTACGGTGTCTGCCGCGTGCAGCGTCCGCAGCAGGTGGCGGCCGGATTCCGTGTCGACAGCAGCGGTCGCGCACGCGAGGGCGTCGATCACATGTTCTCTCGCCCGGTCGAGCGTCGCCGCGCCGGCTCGCGAAGCGGCGGCGTGGGCGAGGTGGGCCAGCACCGCTGCGGACGTCTCGGTCATGTGGTCTTCACCTGCCCGCCATCCACGTTGATCAGCGCGCCGGACAGGTACGACGCTCTGGGCGAGGCGAGGAAGAGCACGACGTCCGCCACCTCGTCGACCTGGGCGGCTCGTCCGAGCGGGATATCGGCGAAGAGCTCGGCTCGTGCCTGTTCGACGGAGATGCCACCTGCGGCGGCACGGGCCGCGTGGTGCCCCTCCAGGCGGGTGCTTTCGATGGCGCCGGGGTTGACCACGTTGACCAGGACGCCGTCGTTGGCCAGGAGCCGGGCGTAGCCCTTGGCGAAGAGGTTGAGTGCGGCGTTGGCGGCGCCGCCCGGCAGGTGGACGTCCATCGGTTGGACCCCACCCACACCGGACACCACCACGATGCGGCCCCCTCGGCCCCGCATCACCCGTGCGCCGGCGAGTATCAAGGCCACGTTGATGAGGAGCTTGTTGGTCATGGCGTCGGCGAAGTCCGTCGTGGTGAGCGCCTCCGGCGGCACCCGGCGGGTCGACCCGGCGGCGCTCACGATCACGTCGATCCCGCCCAGCGTGGCGGTGATCGCATCGAGGGCGGAGAACGTCGCGGCGTCATCCATGAGGTCGCACTGACGGATCTCGACCGGCGTCGTCCGTACGGACATCTGTGCGGCGACCTCCCGCAGCGCGGCTTCGCTGCGGCCCAGCAACACGAGGCGGCAGCCTTCGCGCGCGAGTCGTTCGGCGATCGCGGTGCCGAGGGCACCGGTCGCGCCAGCGACCACGGCGACCTGCCCGTCCAAGCCGAGTTCCATGGCGGCCTCCTTCCGTTTCGTATCCGGCCGTCAGTGCAACGACAGCGACAGTTCATCCGCCGCCTTGGTCAGCAGCGTGCGTACGTGCTCCACGCGGGCCTGGTCGAAGCGCTGCACCGGGCCTGCGGCGCTGAGCGCCGCGACCACGGCACCGGACCTGTGCCGCACCGGAACCCCGACCGCACGCACTCCCTCGTAGCGCTCCTGCTCGGAGACGGCGTAACCGTTGACCCGGATCCGCTCCAGCTCAGCCCTCAGCCGGTCGACGTCGACGATCGTCCTCTCGGTGTAACCGACGAGTCCTGCCGTCACCACCTGGTCGAGCAGATCGGGTTCGCCGAACGCCAACAGGACCTTTCCGCTGGCGCTGGCGTGCAGGGAGGTGAGCGGCGAGGGGAGACGGGCCAGACGCACGGCGGTGTCTTCCGGTTCGCGGCGGTCGAGATAGAGCAGTTGGGTCTGGTACAGCACGCCGAGATGCACGGTCTCGCGGCAGGCGAGGACGAGGCGGTCCAGCACCGGCCTGGCGGCGCTGACCATGGCGTCCTTGCCACCCGCGAAGATGCCGAGGGCGATGATCTTCGGGCCGAGGGTGTACTCCCGGGACGACAGTTGCTGCACGTAACCCCGCCGTTCGAGGATGGCCAGGATCCGATGCACGGTCGGCTTGGGCATGCCGGTACGGGCCGCGATCTCGGCCAGGGAGCAGCGGTTACGCCCGGTCTCAAGCGATTCCAGGATGATGAGTGCCTTGTCGATCGCCGTGTCCATCGTTTCGCCCATCTCGTAGTCGAATCCCTCCGGCCGGAACCGATCGTGCCTCAGTCCCGACCGTCGTGACCGGCGGAGGCGTCACCCGCGCCCGGTACGCCCGTGTCGTCCTCCCTTTCGGCGCTGATGGATAGCCGAGATCAGGAGGAGCGGCTGGCGAACGTGACGACGCCCATTCCGGTCAGCCACTCCGCGATGGGCCAGTAGCCGATCACGTCGACGTCGGCTGGCCCGACCGCCGTGCGGGTGGCGATCCAGTTGCGCAGTTCGGCGCCGCCGTTACCGGCCTCGGCATCCAGATCGACGAACGTCGCGGCGAGTTCGGACGCCTCCATCTCGGCAATAGCCGACAGGAAGCGGGCGTCGAACTCGGGATTGATCACAGCGTCCGCGGACCGGATCAGTTCGCGACGCTGCGCCTCGTACCGCTGCCAATCCGAGCGACCGTTGAGCCACGCCTCGACCAGGAATCGGTCCTGCTCCGTGGCCGGGTGACGCCAGTCCGGCCAGGGCAGGGTGTGGGACAACCCGCCGGAGCCCACCACCGCGACCCGTTGATCACCAGGCAGTGCCCGGACGACTTCGCCGATTGCGCGTCCGAGTGCGGCGGATCGGGTGATCGACGGCAACGGCGGAGCAAAAATGTTGATCACGATCGGTACGACGGGAATCTCCGGCGACGGTGACAGGTGCTGCACCGCGTGGGTGATGCCGTGGTCGATGGTCATGTCGATCGAGAAGGCCATGTCGATGTCGCGGGCGGTGAGCCCTTCAAGGAGGTGACGCGCCAGGGTCTGGTCGGTCGGCAACTGGCCCTTCGGCGTTCCGCTCTCGCCGGAACCTGCGACCTTCCCCACGCCGATCGAGAATGCCGGCAGGAGGTCCAGGAAAAAGCCGCGGAAGTGGTTGGAGCCGATGTAGATGATCGCGTCGGGCTTCAGCTCGGTCAGGAAGCTGCGGCCCTTGCCGAGGGCGTCCCGGAACGCCTGGGCCGAGGTCCTGTCGACGACACGGTCGAAGTCGGTGTTCATCAAGGTGCTGTGCGAAGCGGCCACGCCACCTACGAGGTGCGCCATGACGCCTCCATTCCATATAGCGGAACGCGTTCCGTTGTGATCTGAAGCATGTCATTGCAGGTCAGTGGCGTCAAGGATTCCGTTTCGTTACGCCGAGGAAGCCTCGACGCCACCGTCCGGCGGTCTAGCTGTCCTGTGCCGCCGACTGACCGAGCACCGCCGTCAACGCCCGTTCCAGCAACATCAGGGCCTCTGCGTCGTCCTGTGCCGGCCGCACGTGCCGCCAGGCGACGTACCCGTCGGGACGCACGAGCAGGACGCCCGCTTCGGCGATCTCCCGCACCCGGAACCAGTCATGGTAGGAGTCCCGGGTCTGCGGCTCGCCGACCACGACCGAACGCAGGAACGGCAGCGCGAGCTTACGGACGGCTGCGGCCCAGGCATGGCCGGCGAGCCCGGTGACGACGGTGAACGAGCCTTTACCGACGACGTCGAGGGTGGAGCGCTTGTGACCGGTCTCGTCGATGAGCCACACGTGCGGGATCTTCGCCCCGGGGCGGGTCGTCGCCTGCACGTAGAGTCCGCGGTCTCGGCTCCACTGCTCCTGCGGAGCGTTCGGATCGACCAGTACCGCTGTGGACTCGTACCGCTGGTTGAGCTCTGTGCCGTGGGCGTTGAACTCCTCGTTCTTGCGTTCCACCGCGGCCACCAGTGCCTCCCGGGCAGCGACCCCGTCCGGGCCGGGGTCCTCCAGGAGCCGCAGGCGAGCCTGGGCAGACCCGCTGTCATGTGATCCGATGACCTCGTTGAGCAACCCGTAGTCCATCCGGGACTGGTTGGCGCGTGCGACGACCTGTTTACCGATGGGCACGCGCTCCGGCGAGTAGGTGTCGAGAAGTCCCGGGTCGGCCCAGCCCTTGACGACGTAGGCGAGTTTCCAGGCGAGGTTGAACGCGTCCTGGATCGAGGTGTTGGATCCGAGTCCGCTCGATGGCGGATGTCGGTGCACAGCGTCCCCTCCGCAGAACACCCTCCCCTCGTCGTAGCGGGTCGCCCATGCCTGATTGACCTGCCACCGGGTGACATCCGTGATGGTGACTTCGACGTTCGGGTCACCGATCATGGATCGGATACGGTCGAGCACCACCGCTGGGCGGAGATCCGGCTCTGGGCCGTCGAGGTCATAGCCCCAACCCGCGATCCATTCGTGCCACGGTCGAACGGCGCGCAGGGTGTTCAGTCCGATCTCGCCGAACGCCGGGATCATGATGCGGTGCAGGATTCCCGGACGATGTGCGACGTACCGTGCCAGATCGGCCGTGAAGCGCGCGTACACCGTCCCGGCACGGCCCATCGTTCCCTCGATGGGTAGACCCAACTCGTCCACGATCGTCGAGCGAGCCCCGTCCGCACCGAACAGGTACCGGCTGCGCACCGTGTACTCGTGCCCAGTCAACAGATCTCGCAGCACCGACGTCACCCCGGTGTCGTCCTGGCGGTGCGACAGGTACTCGGTGTTGAACATGACCTGGGCACCACGGGCTGCCGCGTTCTCGACCAGCACGGGCTCCAGATACGGTTGGGGAATGTCCAGCAGTGGGCACGGACTGCCCTGAAGGTAGTCGCTGAGCCGGTTCTCCCCCGTTCCCCACGTCCGCAGGCGGGCGATCTCCGGTCCGGTCAGGCTCGGGGCGAACACCATCTCGCCCATCGAACTCCACTGGGTGGCGACCGCCGTCGCCTGCTCTTCCACCCCCAGGTCGCGAAGAACTTCGAGCGCTCGTTGATTGGTGATGTGCGCCCGAGGGCTGTTGGCGAGCCAGTTCCACCTGGTCGCGACCCGGACGCCGATGCCGTACGTGGCCAGCGCGAGGGCACAGGTGGCACCCGCTGGTCCGGTTCCGACCACGAGCACGTCAGTATCGAACATGTCGGTGTTGGCGCTCCCGTCGATGTTTGTCATGGCAGGTCCTGGCCGTGGGGTGCTTGTGCGGGTCGAATTCGGGCCGGCTCCTTGCCGATTCCCCCCAGGTCGAGCGCCACGTCGACGATCATGTCTTCCTGGCCGCCGACCAGCCCGCGGCGACCGATCTCCACGAGGATGTCGCGGGTGTCCAGGCCGTAGTCAGCGGCGGCGCGTTCGGCATGGCGGAGGAAGCTGGAGTACACACCGGCGTATCCGAGAGTGAGGGTCTCCCGGTCGACCTGGACGGGACGGTCCTGCAGGGGCCGGACGAGGTCGTCGGCGGCATCCTGCAACGCGAAGAGGTCACAGTTGTGCCGCCATCCGTGCATCGTCGCCACGGCGACGAACGGCTCGATGGGACAGTTGCCGGCACCGGCACCCATACCGGCCAGTGACGCGTCGACGCGGGTGACGCCGTTCTCGACGGCGACCACGCTGTTCGCGACGGCGAGAGACAGGTTCTGATGGGCATGGATGCCGATCTCGGTGGCGGCGTCGAGGAGGTCGCGGTACGCGTGGACCCGATCGCGCACGTCGTTCATCGTGAGCCGGCCGCCGGAGTCGGTGATGTAGACGCAATGGGCCCCGTAGGACTCCATCAACCTGGCCTGCCTCGCCAACTCCGCCGGCGGCGCCATATGGCTCATCATCAGGAAGCCGGCGACGTCCATGCCGAGCTCACGTGCCTTGCCGATGTGTTGGGCGGCGATGTCCGCCTCGGTGGCGTGGGTGGCCACCCGAACAGAGGTCACGCCGAGCTCGTGGGCGCGTTCGAGATGCTCGATGGTGCCGATCCCGGGGAGCAGCAACGTCGTCAGCCGGGCATTCTTCACCACCGCGCCGACAGCGCCGAGCCATTCCTCATCGGTGTGCGCACCCGGACCGTAGGTGAGGCTGGTGCCGGCCAGGCCGTCGCCGTGCGCGACTTCGATCGCGTCGACGCCGGCCGCATCGAGCGCGGCGGCGATCGCGGTGACCTCGTCGAGGGTGTAGCGGTGCCGGACGGCGTGCATGCCGTCGCGCAACGTCACGTCCTGCAGGTACACCCTCGGCGACCGGAGGTCGGGCTGCGGGCGGGTCAGGGGACTGTCACTCATCGGACCTCCACGGGCTGTGCCCCGCTCCGCCCGGCGGGGTCGGCCAGCCGTTCGCCCACTCGCAGCGCGGCCGACGTCATGATGTCGAGATTGCCGGCGTACGCAGGCAGGTAGTGTCCGGCCCCCTCGACCTCAAGGAACACGCTGACCTGGGTCCGGTCCCCCGGCGGAAGGTCCGGGTTGAGGGTGCGTACGTCCGCGGCGGCGTCGAGGTCGTGGAACTGCACCGCCTGCTTGAGCCGATACCCCGGTACGTACGCCGCGACGTCGGCGACCATCTGCTCGACCGCCGTGGTCACCTTGTCGCGGGTCGCGGTGTCCAGTCGATCGGTCAGGCACAGGACCGTGTCCCGCATGATCAGAGGTGGTTCGGCCGGGTTGAGGACGATGATCGCCTTACCTCGGGCCGCGCCGCCGACCTGCTCGATCGCCGACCGGGTGGTCTCGGTGAACTCGTCGATGTTCGCGCGGGTCCCGGGACCGGCCGACCTGGACGCGATCGAGGCCACGATCTCCGCGTAGTGCACCGGCGCGATCGCGGAGACGGCCGCCACGATCGGAATCGTCGCCTGCCCCCCACACGTGACCATGTTGACGTTCGGCGCGTCCAGGTGCGCCGCCAGATTGACTGCCGGCACGACGTACGGGCCGATGGCGGCAGGGGTGAGATCGACGAGACGTTTGCCGAACGGCGCCAGTACCGTCGCGTTCGCGATGTGGGCCTTCGCCGACGTGGCGTCGAAGACGATCTGGATGTCATCGAAGCCGGGAAGGCGGACGAGACCTGCCGCGCCTTCGTCCGTGGTGGGGACTCCCCACCTCCGGGCCCGGGCCAGACCGTCGGATTCCGGATCTATCCCGACCAGCGCGGCGACCTCCAGCACCTCGGACAATCGCATCACTTTGATCATCAGATCGGTACCGATGTTGCCCGATCCGATGATCGCCACCTTGGTTCTGTCCACTACCTGGTCCTCCGCTCCGTGTCACCGCTGAACGAGACGCTGACCTGACCCACCCCGGTGATGTCGGCGCTGAAGGTCGCTCCCGGCGTGACGGGGACCATCGGGCCGAGCGCGCCGGAGAGCACCACCTCGCCGGCTCGCAACGGCTCGCCGAGATCGCCCACCGCGTTCGCCAGCCAGGCGACCGCCGCCAAGGGGCTTCCGAGGCAGTCCGCGCCGCAGCCGGTCGACACGACGCGACCGTCCGACGTCATCGTCATCTCGACTGCTGCCAGGTCGACGGAATCGACCATGACCTTGTCGCGGCCCAACACGAACAGTCCTGACGAGGCGTTGTCCGCGATGGTGTCCACGATGCCGATGTCCCACCCGGCGATGCGGCTGTCGACGATTTCCAGGGCGGGAAGCACGTGGTCGGTCGCCGCGACCACGTCGGCCGCACTGATCGGTGCCGACCTCGGACTCGTCACCAGATCGACACCGAGGACGATCGCGATCTCAGCCTCGATCTTCGGCTGCAGCAGCCGGCCGAGATCGACGGTGGAGTCCGGCGGACACACCATGTCGTCGAACAGCGCGCCGAAATCGGGTTGGTCGACACCGAGTTGCGCCTGCACTCTCGGATTGGTCAGTCCGATCTTGCGACCGACGAGGTGCGCGCCTGCGGCCACCCGCTGCTCCACCATCCGCCGCTGCACTCGATAGGCAAGTTCCACGGCGACCGTGGTGTCGTCGGCGACGATCAGGTCACGTACCGGTGCGCAGGGGCGGCCGTCGGCGATCGCCGACGCCAGTCGTTCGGCTGCTGACCGCACGACGACCTTGTCTGGGCTGGTCATCCTCGCCTCGCATCGTCGTTGAGCTCGGCGCATTGTTCGAGCCATTCGAAGGGGATCTGGAAGCTCCCCACGTGCTGAAGCATCACTTCGCTGATCCCGCAATCGCGTAACGACCGCAACTGCTGCCTGATCTCGTCGAGCCCGCCGAAGAAGCAGAACCGCCGGGCGAAGACGAGTGCGTCCTCATCGCTGACCAGATGATCGACCGCTTCCACCGCAGAGTCCCAGTCCTCGGCATGGACCAGGTCCGGGTACACCGGACGGGACGGCGGCTCGTCGGAGACCCGCACGCCGGCCGATGCGAGAGCGGACCCACCGCCAAGTTGTTGGGCCATCGCCACGCAGAGCGGCTTGAGTCGGCGGGCATCCCGCTCCGGCGCCACGGTCGGTAGGCAGAACGAGGTGACCGTGCGTCGTAGCGGTCGAAGGCCCACCGGGCGTCGAGACTCCCCCGCCTCGACGGCGCGCAGGCTTGCCTGGAGGGCAGCCTGGTCGGCGCCGTTGAGCATCAGCACCCCGTCGGCCAACTCACCCGCCAGGGCAAGATTCCGGGGGCCCGTCGCAGCGAGATAGAGCCCCGAGATCGGGACGTTGCCCACCTGCCGCACCGGTCCGACCCCGAAGTCGTGCGACTCGCCCGCACCCAGACGACGAATGGCCTCGACTGCCGCGCGCACCTCTGCGGTACGCGACTGCGGCAGACCCACCGTGCCGGTCGCCGAACTACCAGTCCCCAGTCCGAGCCTGAACCGGTCGGGGGCCAACTCGGCAAGAGTCCGGTGCAGACCGGCCACGACAGAGACGTGCCGCGTGGCGACGGTCGAGACGGCGATGCCCACGGTCAGGCTGCTCGTCTGCAGGAGTGCCTGGGCCGCGGCGAGGTACGGGTCCCGCCACAGCAACTGCGAATCAGGAAACCACACGCCGGTGTAACCAAGCGCCTCGCACTTCTGAGCCACCCGGCCCAGTTCCGGCACGGACACACAGGGTGGGATCCGAACCGACACCGACGGAGTCACCGTCCATCTCCCCAGGCTTGGGCGACTCGCATGGCTGCCACCTTCGGCCACCACCCGAGTCGCGAGCTCTCGTCGGACGACGCGGCATCGGCCGGTACATCACAGGATCCCGGGTACTCGATCATGAACACCAAGCCGTTCCATAATATGGAATGCGTTCCGTTTACGGCTTAGGCTCGCACGCGGCCATCCGTGCCGTCAAGCAGGACCTGAAGGCGTCTGACTTGCGCATCCCGCAGACAGCACAGGCTGCCGGGCGGGTCGCCAGCGACGCGGCAGCCCATCCGGATCCGACTTGACATCGACCAACGCCTCAATCGAAAGTTGTAACGGTTCATTCGGGTTCGCTCGCCACGTCCGCAGCGAGGAAGCGGGCTTCGGCACGCCGGTCGGGCCACGCGTATCCAGCCGAGGCGATCCCGATGAACCTCGAAGGCGAGGTCCTCTTCGGCGACTACACCGGCCGGGACACCGGACGCGGCATGGTCGGCGGCATCATCCCCGCGGCGCCCGGCCTGGAGGGGTGGTCGGCCATGCCTCCGAACGCGGCCGACCTGGGCATGGGTCTGATCTCACCTGGAAGCCGCCCTGCCACTGCCCGGTCTGGGTGTAGCTGACCGCGCACGAGGCCGGGCCCGGCGGGGTGGTGGGCGGCGGGGTCACCGGCGGTGAGTCCGTCCGCACGAGCGCGAGGTCGTCGACGACGAGGTATCTGTTGCCGGACGCGGCCCGAATGGTGACGACGGTGGCGGTGCCGGCGGAGAGCGGGATGCCGGCCAACTCCCGCCGGGTACACCCGCTCGAAGAGGGCACGTTTGAGCGTGCCCGTGCCGCCGCTGGCGTCGGTGGCCGTCACATGCGCGGCGCTGAGCGATCCGCGGAATCGAGGATTCAGTTGTTCGCCGGCCCGACACGCCACTCGCCGGTCGTGGCGTCGAACTGCCACTGGCTCACCGAGTGGAACTCAGGCCGGGCGCTGACTGGCGAGGCAACAGGCAAGTCAGATCTCTTGTGCGACGAGTTGGTTGACCCGCGCGACGAGAGCGTCGACTGCGAAGTTGTAGGTCTCCTGGGCGGGAAGCAGAACCAGTTCGCTGGCCCACTCCACCACCAGTGGGAAGTCCGTGACCGGCAGTGCGGCGTAGAAGTGTTCCTGCTGCCGTCGTAGCTCCTGCACCTCGGGAGTCGACGCCCATCCCCACGGTCGCGGGGCGCGGTATGTCGTATAGCCGATCGCGTGCTGGATCAGAAACCCGTAACACTGAGTGGCCAGCGGCGCCGGAAGCCCGGCCGAGACGAGCCGGCGCAGCACCGCCTCCATCGCCACGCGCATGGAATCGCGACTACGGGTCGTCCTGGTCGCGAGCAGGGCTACGACACTCGGATGTTCGCTCATGAGATCCAGGAAGGCATCGGCGACGGCTCGGATCGCTTCTCCGGGCGATTCGTCCGGTACGTCAGGCATTCGGAGCGTACCCATCACGTGGTCCGCGACGGCGTCGAGAAGGTCCTCCTTGCTCCTGAAATAGCCGTAGAGCGTCATCGTCCCGACGTTGAGGCGATGGGCGAGGCTGCGGATGGTAACTGCGTCCAGGTCAGGAGCGGCGTCCGACATCTCCAGCGCCGCGACGATGATGTCCTCCCTGCTCAGCTTCGCGCGCTTGGACGGGAGCCGTCCTCTACCCGCCGCCCCTCTCACGACTGACATCAGATTCTGTCCTCTCCGTACCCGACGCTCGGCCACGTCAGCCTGTCTCGGTGCCCCCGTGGCAGTCCCATGATCCGGCCGGCTCACCGAAATCGTGGCGCGATCGAGTTCCACGGTCTGGCCACTTCCACTTGGCGTGCCACGCGGAGCAGCACGTCCTCCCGACCGAACTGGGCGACGAACTGAACTCCGAGTGGCAACCCATTCTCCGTCAGGGCGGTTGGCACCGATATCGCCGGTTGCCCTGTCGTGTTGAACGGTGCGGTGAAGGTCAGCACGTCGACCGACTTCTTGATGCCGTCCGGTTCGGTCCAGGGCCAGCTCACCTTCGGCGCCGGCGTGGCGAAAACCGGGCAGAGAAGCAGGTCGAAGTCTGTCCACCAGTGGCCCATCTGGGCCCTGTACCCCTGCTGCCAGGAGAGCTCGTCAGCCAACTCCAGCCCGCTCAGCTGACGGCCGCGTTCTTCCCAGTATCTGGTGATCGGGTCCAACTCGTTGAGACCGGGAGGCGCTCCGACCTCCGCCGCCAACTCCTCCACCGACTGCGCGACGGTGACGCTGAGGGTGTCGAAGAACGCCTCAAGGACGTACGGGTCGAAGAGACCAGCCGGGTGTGCCTCCTCCACGCGGTGGCCCATCGACTCCAGCAGCACGGCCATCGACTCGACCGCGCCTCGGACCTCGGGATCGACCTGGGCACAGTGGGCGGGTGCGCTCTGGACGAATCCGATGCGCAGGGGCTGCGAGTCGATGTCGGCAACCGCCTCGTTCAGGTCACCATGTGCAAATGCCGGAAGCCGTGGACTCCGGTGCGGCCGGTCGGCCAGGAACTCGATCAGGGCCGCCGTGTCCCGGACACTTCGGGTGACGGCGGCCGGGACGCTGTGTCCCCAGCGGTCTCCCTTGGTGATCCGGCCCGGCACCAGACCGTGGCTCGGCTTCAGTCCTACAAGGTGGCAGAACGCTGCCGGCATCCGGATCGAGCCACCGCCGTCACCTCCCGGACCGACAGCCACCATTCCCGCGCTGACGGCCGCCGACGCCCCGCCGGATGATCCGCCCGAGGTTCTGGTGAGGTCCCACGGGTTACGCGTGATGCCGTGGATCGCCGTCTCGCTGACCGAGACAAGGCCGAACTCCGGAGCGGCACTCTGCCCCAGGACGATGAAGCCGGCCTGGCGAAGCCGACCAACTACTGCCGAGTCCTCGACCGAGACCCTGCCCAACTTCTGGAGATAACGCGAGCCGAGGTATGCCGGCGCACCGGCGAGCCCATCGGTCGCCTTCGCCAGCGTCGGCACCCCCGCGAACGGACCGCTCCTGGGCTGCCTGGCCTCGTCGATCGCTTGCTCGAACCGCTGATGGACGACCGCGTTCACCGCACCGTCGCGTGCCTCGATCGTACCGATGGCGGCTCTCACCAGTTCCTCAGCGGAGACCTCACCCCGCTTGACGAGCTGTGCCTGCGCGAGCGCGTCGAGATCCATGAGCTCGGTCACCACGACACCCTCCCCGTGCGATCGCCGCCCGCAGTGGTCGAGTCCTCGAAGGGCTCGGTGGTGCTCTCCAAATGCGGGAAGTGGCATGCCACCTGCTGCCCGCCGTGGACGACGGTCAGCGACGGCACCTCGGTCCAACACCGTCGCTGTGCCTGAGGACACCGTGTGGCGAACGCACAGGCGGCAGCGTCGACCGACACGGGTGCCGGCGTCCTCGCGCGACCGTCGACGCCGGCCGCCTCGTCCGTGGGGTCGTCCCGGTTGCGGGGGTCCGTCGACGGGACGGCCGCGAGGAGAGCACGGGTGTACCAGTGCCGAGGGTTCGCGAAGATGGTCTCACCGTCGCCCACCTCGACCACCCGACCGGCGTACATGACCGCGACGCGGTCGCTCACCGCACGGACCACGGCAAGATTGTGGGAGATGAACACATACGTGAGATCGTGCTGACGCCGGACCCGATCGAGAAGGTCCAGCACCTGTGCCTGCACCGAGACGTCGAGCGCCGAAGTGGGCTCGTCGAGGATGACGACCCTCGGTGAGCAACTCAGCGCTCGGGCGATCGCGATGCGCTGTTTCTGTCCACCGGAGAACTCGTGCGGCAACCGATGCTCGCTCGACTCCGGCAGGCCCACCTCACGCAGGAGCTCTCGCACCCGGTCGCCGGCTTCGCCCCGATTCATCGCCCGCACAGAACGCATCGGCTCCCTGATCGAGGTGCCGACCTTGAGCCGTGGATTCAGCGAGCCCGCCGGATGCTGGAAGACCATTTGTACCGCTTCCCGGAAGCGGCGGGCTCGTGATCCCAGCTTGGCGTACTCGATCCCCTCCATCGCCAACGCGCCCTCATCTGGCGTGTCGAGGTGTACGAGCAGCTTGGCCAGCGTGCTCTTGCCCGAGCCGGACTCGCCGACGACGCCCAGCACCTCGCCCTGCTTGACCGTCAGGGAGACCTCGTCGACGGCGGTGACGCGACGGCCCTTCGATCGGAAGCATCGCGTCGCACCGGCCACGGTGATCAGGTCGGCGCGGTCAGGTGGGCTGTTCCGGACACCGGCGTCCGACGTGTCCGCGCCGGTCCGGGTCTTCGCCGTGTCCAGGGTCGGTGCGGATTCAAGCAGCTTGCGCGCGTAGGGCGTCTCCGGACTGAGCAGGACGTTCTCGACTGTACCCTGCTCGATCACCTTGCCGTCGAGCATCACCGCGACCCGGTCAGCGGTCTGGGCGATCACTCCCATGTCGTGAGAGATGAGCACGATGCCGACCCCGAGCTCATCGCGGATTCGCCGGAAGAGTCGAAGGATGCCGGCCTGCACCGTGACATCAAGTGCCGTGGTGGGCTCGTCCGCGAGAAGGATCTTCGGCTTGCCGGCGAGAGCGAGCGCGATCGCGGCACGCTGGCGTAGCCCGCCCGAAAGCTGGTGCGGGTACTGGCGGGCTCTGGTCTCGGGATCTGGCAGGCCGACCCGGGACATCAGATCCAGGACCTCGCGGCGACAAGCCGCGCCCTTGAGACGCTGATGGCGCTTCACCACCTCCGCGATCTGGGCGCCCACTCGCATGCACGGGTCCAGGGCTCCCATGGCGTCCTGGAACACCATCGCTATGGAGCTGCCACGCAGCATGGTCAGCTGTCGCGACGAGGTCGAGAGGAGGTCCACACCGCAGACATCGAACCGATCGGCCGTCACTCGGGCATCGCGGGGCAGCAGGCCCAGCGCGGCCATGGCGACCGTGCTCTTGCCGCTGCCGCTTTCCCCGATCAGCCCAAGAATCTCACCTGGTTCGACCCGTAGCGTCACGTCCTGGACACTCGGTGCCGCCTGCGCGTAGGCGACCGTCAGGTTCCGGATGTCGAGCAGAGGCGTCCCGGGTGAGGTGACTCCGTCGCGACGCGACGCCTCTGCTGACGATGTCGCACCAATCACGGCAGGTCATCCCATCCAGGCGTACTTGAGGAAGAGCCGGGTTCCGCTGGCATCCGCCTGGTAGCCCTGCACCTTGGGCGACCAGACCTCGAACTGGCTCGGAGAGGCGTACGGCACGATCTGGTAGACGTTCGTAGCGATGTAGTCGGTGATCTCCTTGTACATCGTCCGACGTGCCTCGATACCGTCGGTGGTAGAGATCGCGTTCTCCATCATGTCCCACAGCTTCTGGTCGTCGACCTTGGTCGACGGGATGCCCTTGGCGAACCAGAGCGCGAGGTACTGGCTGGCGTCCGCGTTCAAAGCGGCGTTGAGCTGGATCATGTCTGCCTGCCAGTTGCCGGACAGCAGGTTACTGACAAGCGTCGCGAACGGAACCTGCTGCACCTGCAGGTCGACGCCGATCTTCTTGAGTTGCTCGCTCATCAGCTGGGCGGTCGGCAGCGACTGCTGGTTTTCGGACTGGATCGCGAGCTTGAGCTTGACGTTCGTGACGCCCGACTCGGCCAGCAGTTGCTTCGCCCGCTCCGGGTCGTGCTTGTAGAACGGGGTGTCCTCGCTCGCCGGGGCGCCGAGCGGGTCGGCAGGCGGAACGGTGTACGCCAGCTCGCCGGTGCCCTGGGACCCGATCTCGATGAGCTGCTTGCGATCCAGCCCGAGACTGATCGCCTGCCGGACTTTGTCGTTGGCCAACGGCCCCTGGCTCACGTCGAGGCCCACCCAGTAGGTCAGGTTGAAGCCGTCGCCGACCTTCATGCCGCGGTCGCCCAGCGCTGTGGCGTTGCGGGGCAGCCGCACCTGGACCATGTCGACGGCACCCGAGGACAGCGCCTGCTGGCGGGTGGACTCGTCCGCCATCAGCCGGTAGTCGACCCGGTCGAGGTAGGGTCGCTCGCTGTCCCAGTACCCGTCGAACCGGACGGTGCTGATGAGGGAGCCCTCTTGGAAACTCTGGAGCTTGAACGGGCCGGTACCGTTCGCCTGGGTCTTGAGTACGTCCTTGTCCTTCCCCTGCATCCAGCTTTCGTCGACGATGCCGGCGCTCCAGGGCTGGGCGAGGAGGTGCAACAGGGATGCCTGCGGGCGATCAAGAGTGATCTTGACGGTGTTCGGGCCCACGGCCTCGATGGTCTCGAAGTTGTAGAGCGAGGAGTACGGCGAGTGCTGGTTCGGGTCGGTGATCCGCTTGAGGCTGAACACGACGTCTTCCACGGTCAGGGTCTCCCCGTTGTGGAACTTGACGCCCTCCCGGAGAGTGAACTCGTACTCGGTCGACGACACCTCCTTCCACTCTGTGGCGAGCGCGGGCTTGAGCGTCTCCAGGTCGGTGTCGAGGGCCAGCAGGCCCTCGTAGAACTGCGAGACCATCCGCTTGGAGTTGAAGGACTGGGCCATGATCGGGTCAAACCCGCTCAACGGTTGGCTGTCCTCGCCGATGGTCAGCGTGCCGCCTCGTTTCGGCTCGCCCCCTTCGGTGCCGGGGTTCGAGTCACTGGGCGAGCCACCGCAGGCGGTCAGCACAACTGACAGTGCGGTTATCGACGCGGCAATTGCCCCGAGACGACGGGCGTCATGCAAAAGCGACATGGTTGCGCCTTTCTTCGGGAGCTTGTCGGAAAGACCGACACAGCTGGGGGACGGAAGCTGGTGCCAGGGTCAGATCAGGGAGCGGCGTCCGCTGTTGAAGCCCTCGCCGATCAGGCCCCAGGCAACCGAGGCGAGCAGAAGCACCCCGGCCGGCCCGAGCGGCAGCCACGGGCTGTCGGTCATGTAGTTCTGCGAGGCGTAGATCATGTTTCCCCAGCTCGGATCGGGGGGCTGCACACCGAGCCCGAGGTAGCTCAGCGAGGACTCGACGAGAATGGCGATCGCCGCTGTGTTGGCGAACTGGACTGTCATGAGCGGCAGCACGTTCGGCACGAGATGCTTGACCGCGATGATCGGATCCGGCACACCGGAGACGCGGGCGGAGAGAACGAATTCCCGTTCCCTCAGTTCCATGCATCGTGAACGGACCACACGGGCGAACTGTGGTACGGCTATCAGGGCGAGGACGAGCACGAGAGTGGTCTTGGTAGGGCTGAAGACGGTGACCGCACTCAGCGCGAGCAGCAACGAGGGAAAGGAGAGGACGAGGTCGATGACTGCCATGAGCACCGAGTCGAGCCAGCCACCCCGGAGCCCGGCGGCGATCCCGATGGCCGAGCCGACCAGCAGGGCGATACCCGCCGCGAAGAACGCGATACCGAGCGAGGTCTGGCCGGCTGTCAGCAGCCGGACCAGGTAGTCCCGCCCCAGGTCGTCTGTGCCCAGCGGATGTGCCCCGCTCGGGGCGGAGAAGGGCGCACCAGCCACTTCAGACGGTGAATAGTTCGTCCACAGGCTGACGGTCATGGACAGCACGACGAGTGTGACCAACAGGACGACCCCGACGGCGGCTTCCCGCCGAGAACGGAACACGGACAGTACGGGTGACCACCATCCACGGGATGCGGTGCCAGCCCGACCTGGCGCTACAGCCGTCATCGATCTTTTCCGATCTGCGGGTCGATGAGTGGAAGGAGGAGGTCAACCGCGAGGTTCAGCACGACATAGGTAGCGCCCAGCACGAGGATGCAGGCCTGCGCCACCGCGATGTCGAGGTGCGTGATCGCGGTGACCGTGAGTTGTCCGATCCCTGGAATCGCGAACACGTTCTCGATCAGGATCGAGTTGCCGACGATGCCGGCCATCTGCAGCCCCGCGACTGTCGCCACGGGGGCGGCGGCGTTGCGTAGTCCGTGCCGCATCGTCGCCTGCAGTTGGGTGCTGCCGGTGGCGAGCGCGGTCCGGATGAAGTCCTGCTCGTAGACTTCGAGCATCGACGAGCGCATGAAGCGGCATAGCGTCGATCCGAGTGGCAACCCGAGCGCAATGCTGGGTAACAGCATGCTCTGCAGGTTCCTGACCGCATCCTCGGAGAAGGGTACGAATCCCAGGGTCGGCCAAGCCGGAAAGAGGATCGAGAAGAGCAGGACCAGCGCCACGCCGAAGGCGAACACCGGGATGGCCAGGCCGACGAAGGTTACGGTCCGGGCCGTCACATCCACGGCGCGACCACGGCGCATCGCGGACAACGCCCCGGCTGGAACCCCCCATGCGACCGAGATGATGGTCGCGAAGACCGCCAGTTCCAGGGTGTTCGGCAGCCGTTCGCCGATCATCTCGCGCACCGGAAGGCCGTTGAAGACCGAGGTGCCGAGGTCACCTCGCAGCGTGTTGGACAGCCACGTCACGTACTGAACCGGGAGGGGCTTGTCGAGCCCCAGGTCGGTCGTGAGCCGGGCGCGCGTGGCCGCGTCGCTATAGGGACCGGCCAGTGTGTCGACCGGACTCCCGGGCAGCATGTGCACCAACCCGAAGGCCAGTAGGGAGAGCGCGAACAGGACCAGCACGCCGCGCAGCACCCGCCGAAGGACGAAGCGGACCCACGCCGGCGGAACCGGCACGCGGGGTACGCGAGGCCGGGACACAAGGCTCGGCTCCCTCGTCACAGACTGCGGCATAGCAACTCCCGTAAGTTGTGCAGCTCGGGTTGCGGGTGGCAGAACATCTCCTGGTCAACGCGTTTCGTGTTCTGTATCGTACGATGTACGGCTATCTCGTCAAGAGGCAAAACCGCGATCGATCAGGCTTTGTCACGTAACAAAAGCGGCTGTTCGGACGGAGATCACGCCCCTGTCGAGCCCGGCCACCGCCACCGGCTTCGCACGGATCGAAGCACCGGCCGTGGTGAGGAGGATGTCTACTCGGTGGCACCGACCGACGGTAAGGAGCAGTCCCATGACACGGGACACGAGGAGTCGCGATCAGGCGAACATGCTCGAGAAGAGCATGCGGATCCTCCAGGCGTTCCGGTCGGGAGATCGCAAGCTGAGGCTGAGTGAAATCGCCGAACGCACCGGGATGCCGAAGTCGACGGCGCATCGGCTCAGCCAGGCCCTCATCGACCACCAACTCCTCGCCTGGGACGCCGACGGCTACGAACTCGGCCTCGGCCTGTTCGAACTGAGCGCCCTGGTGCCGCTCAAGCAGCGACTACGCGAGAGCGCGCTGCCGTTCATGCAGGATCTCTTCCTCGCCACCCATGAGACGGTGCACCTCGGCGTCCGTGACGGCACCGACGTGATCTATGTGGAGAAGATCTACGGACACTCCGATCTCGCGCTGCCATCACGGGTCGGTGGACGCCTGCCGTTGACCTGCACCGCCGTCGGGAAGGCTCTGTTGGCCTTCAGCACCGACGAGATCCGCACCGCGGTGCTCGCCAAACCCCTGCGCCGTATCACCACCAAGTCGGTCATCGACCCGGAACGGCTCCGACGGCAACTGGCCGAGATCCGCGCCACCGGACTGGCGTTCGAGAGCGAGGAGGCCACGCTGGGTCGGGCGTGTGTCGCCGCGCCAGTGATCGTCCAGGGCGAGGCGGTGGCCGCCATGTCGATCTCCGTGCCGATCGCGCAGTACCGGATTCCGCAGCTCGCCGCCGCCGTTAAGACGGCGACGCTGGGACTGACCAGACAGCTTAGGAGCACGACGAGATGAGCCGGCGTAAGCCAGCACACCCCCGATCAGGGACGGTACGCGTTCCGTGACACGGGACAGACGGTCCACGTCAAGACCCAAATCGGCCAAGGTGGAGCCATGTCCACACGTTCACCGGTCCATGACCGCCTGCATGACGCGGCCCATAGCCTCCGCCGGGCGGCGACGACCCGGACGCCGGTTCCGGCGGTCCGCACGACCCTCGGTTCCGCGGACATCCGGGCCGCCTACGACGTGCAGCGCCACAACATCCAAAGACTCGTAGCGGCTGGCGACACGATCGTGGGACGCAAGATAGGACTCACTTCGGCCGCGGTCCAGCAGCAACTCGGTGTAACCGAACCCGATTTCGGCACGCTGTTGGGCTCCATGCGCGTGCCGAACCACAGTACCGTCGCCTGCACGAAGCTGCTACAGCCGAAGATCGAAGCTGAGGTCGCCTTCGAGATCGCGGAACCGATCACCCGCGTCCCGAACGACCCCGAGGGCCTCGTACCACTGATCCGCTGCGCTCGCCCAGCCCTTGAGATCGTCGACAGCCGCATCGAGCGGTGGGACATCGCCATCGTCGACACGATCGCCGACAACGCATCGAGCGATGATCGCGATGGGTGAGCATCTCCAGGCCGGTGACATCGTCCTCAGCGGGGCGCTCGGACCGATGTGCGCCGTAACACCACACGATGTTTTCGCCGCGACGATCGGCGACGCCGAGGCCGTCACCGTCAGCTTCTCGGAAGGGGCATCCTCGTGACGTCACCCGTCGGCAGCGGCATCGGGCGGCCCGGCGACGCTGGGCGGTCGCGCAAGGTTGCCGTGATCGGTTCCGGCAACATCGGCACCGATCTCATGATGAAGGTACTGCGCTCGGACGTGTTGAGCATGGGTGCGATGGTCGGCATCGATCCTCGGTCCGACGGCCTCGCGCGGGCTGACAAGCTGGGCGTGCCGACCACCGCAGAAGGCGTACGGGGCCTGCTGGGCATCCCGGAGCTGGCCGAGATCGCAGTGGTGTTCGATGCGACATCGGCGCGGGCCCACGTGGCGAACTACGAGCAACTCCGGGAAACCGGCATCCCGGTCGTCGACCTCACGCCCGCAGC